>JBBJMR010000199.1:0-16321 GCA_037720395.1 Polyangiaceae bacterium | reverse complement strand
GCTGCTGGCGGGCGCGGCCGCCATCGCGTCGCTGGCGGTCACCGCGCCTGGTTGCGACGACCCGCCGGCGAGCAACCCCGACGCGGGCTCGGGGGCAGGCGGGGAGGGTGGTTGCCCGGTGGCCCCGGAGCCCCAGTTCCGGCTCACCATCCGCAGCGCCGCCGAGGCGCTTGTCCCCGCGGACATGCGCCTCACGGTCGAGTGGAGCGCCGGAACCCAGGTCTTCGAGCTCGACGACCCGAGCACCTGGAAGTCGCTCGAGGAGGGCAACCTGGTCTGCGGCGTCGACGAGGACGCCGGCCCGCCCGACGACCTGACCAGCCTGCTTTGCCAGCTGTGGACGACGGGTGCGACCGACATCGAGGTCTCGGCCACCGGGTACCAGCCGCTGCAGCAGACCCTGCAGCCGGCGGAGATCGAGGATTGCGACAGGCCGCCTTCGAGCGACGTCGACGTGGTCCTCGAGCCCATGGCCGACGCCGGCGAGTGACGGCTAACCGCCGACCGGTTCGGCGAGCCAGGCGTCGATCAGGGCGCGGGCGATGCTGATGCGCGGTGGCAGGCGCGGCATCTCCTCGCGGTGGAACCAGCGCGCCTCCTCGAGCTCCCGCGGGTCGACACGCAGCTCGCCACCGGCCAGGCGCGCCGTGAAGCCGACCATCACCTGGTGCGGGAACGGCCAGGGCTGGCTACCGAAGTAGCGCAGGTTGGCGATCTCCAGCGCCGTCTCCTCCATCACCTCGCGCGCCACGCACGCCTCCAGCGTCTCGCCGGGCTCGAGGAAGCCGGCCACCAGCCCGTACATGCCCGGTGGGAAGTGCGCCTGCCGGGTCATGAGCACCCGCGGCCCGTCGTGGATCAGGGTGATGGTCGCCGGCGAGACGGGCGGGAAGATGTCGATGGCGCAGCGCGGGCATCGCCGGGCGCGCTCGCCGAGCTTCGCCTCGAGCGGGGCGGTGCACTGCGGGCAATGCCGGTAGCGGCGCTCGAAGTGGACGAGCTGGTAGGCCAGGCCGGCCACGGGGTACAGCACCGGATCGAGGCGCGTGAACAGCGCGCGCAGCGTGGCGAAGTCGTGCCCCTCGGGGCGCTCCGTCCTCGAGCGCGTGGCGAAGCAGGGATGCCCGCCCAGCTGCCCGAGCACCAGCGCGTCGAGCGCGCCCGCCGGTCGCGCCCCACGCGGCACCGAGCACGGCGCCCCGACGCTCCGCGAGGAGACCTCGCTCCCCTCGACGCGGACGAGCAGCTCGTCTCCCCGGAACGCGAACCAGTACGCCTGCCCGGTGTCCTCGGGTGCCACCAGCCCGGCCACGAACTCCACGACCTCCACTAGACCACGGCTGGGGGCGGGGCAGGGACCCAGCGCGGCGCCTCGCCGTCGTCCGGCCAGCCGGCGAGCGTCTCCTGCGGCCCGAACCGCGCCTTGTAGGCCAGCGATGGGCAGCCAGCGACGCGGTAGCCGAGATAGACATGCGGGATGTCGAGGGCGCGGGCGTGCTCCACCTGGAAGACGACGTTGGCCACACCCAGCGAGCGCGAGGCCCAGGCCGGATCGTAGAAGAAGTAGACGGCGCTCCAGCAGCTCGGTGTCTGGTCGCAGATGCCGACCCCGACCAGGTGCGACGGTCCGTCGGGCGCATCGTGCCAGTAGGCGATCTCGCGCGCCGCCGGGTGCGGGAAGGCGAACTGCATGCGGTAGCTGCGTTCGTCGACGTAGGCCGCCGTCCAGCCGCGCTTGTCCTCGCGCTCGTCGTGCCAGCGCTGGTAGAGGTCGAGGCGCGCGGCGTCGACGCGCGGGCGCCCGACCACGGCGCGCAGCCCGGCGCAGGCCCTGCGCGCGCGGCGCTGGCTCTTGCTCGGCGTGAAGGTGGCGGTGGGCACGCGCGTGGGCACGCACTCGTGGCACGGCGCGCAGCGCGGCCGAAAGTGATCCGGGCCGAAGCGGCGCCAGCCGCGCACCAGGAGCGCCTCCAGCTCCTCGGCGGTGGACTCGACGACGACCAGGTGCTCGAGCTGCGCGGCACGGTCGTCGAGGTAGGAGCACGGGCGCGGCTCCTCCACCAGCCGGGTCAACAGCCGCGCCATGCGTCAGTGATGCGCGAAACCGCGGCGAGATGCCATGGCAGACGCTCAGTTCGGAGCCAGCTCGATGTCGATCGAGAAGGCCCCCACCTGCGGCACGCCGTCGCTCACGTAGGTGTCCGCGGCGATGTACACGTAGGGCGGCTCGACGTCGGCCACGGCGGTCACGTCGTCACGCACCAGGCACTGCCCGTTCTTGATCGAGCTCAGGATATGGATGTCGATGTCCACGCCGTCGCCGTCGGTGATGGTGGCCGTCAGCTTCCCGGCGCTGGGCACGAGCACCCGGTAGTAGATCTCCGGGCCGGACTCGTCCGTCGCCGGCTGGCAGCCGTAGGCGTCGATGAGCGACTGGCCCTCGGCGCTCGTGTCGCGCTCGTCGTGGAAGGGCAGCGCCTCGACGCAGGTCATCGCCGCCGGGCACGGCCCCGGGCCACCGCCGCCGCTGCCGGTGGCGCTCGACGCGGTCCCGGAGGCGCCGGCGCCGCTCGGGTCGCCCCCGCTGGCGCCGCTCCCGGTGCCGGTGGCGGCGCCGCTGCCGGCTCCGCCTTCGCCCCCGGCGCCGTCGGTGCCGGGCGTGTCGTCTCCACCGCACGCCATCGTGCATGCCAGCAAGGACGCCAGGACGATGGGCCAGGGCGAGGACACGGCGCGCAGGGTAGCAAGAAGCCGCGGCGACGGCAGCGGCGTGCCGAGTGTCCTCCGGCGCGGTAACTTTGCGACCACCATGCGAAGCCGAAGGGCCACGGCTGTCCTCCTGTTCGCCGCGCTCCTGCAGGCCACCGGCTGCGCGCAGGAGGCCGTCGGTCCGGGGCCTCGCGCTCCGCTGCCCGGCACGACGGTACAGCCCCCCGGCGACCACCCGAACGCGCAGCACCAGGCCGCCGACCGCGCGCCCGCCTCGGCCGCCGCGCCCCTCGACGATGACCACCTGGGTCGCCCGGTGAGCGACGTCTATGACGGCGACCTCTCCATCTTCGAGGAAGCGGGGCGCGCCGAGGCGATGTCCATCGAGCGGGTCATGGACGTGCTCGACGTGCGTCCCGGCGCGGTGGTCGCCGACGTGGGTGCCGGCTCGGGCTGGCTCACCGTGCGCGCGGCGCGCCGGGTGAGCCCTGGCGGCAAGGTGCTGGCGGTGGAGATCAACCGCGCCTACCTGGCCCACATCGAGGCTCGCGCGCGCAGCGAACGCCTGGCCAACGTGGTGCCCGTGCTCGGCACCGCCGACGACCCGCGCTTGCCGCCCGACAGCATCGACGTGGTGGTGCTCCTCAAGACGTACCACGAGCTGCAGCGCCCTCTGACCGTGGCCAGGCACCTCTTCGCCTCGCTACGCCGCGGCGGGCGGCTGGCGGTGATCGATCGGAACGGCAACGGGGGCGACCACGGCGTCGACAGCGCCACGGTGGTCCGCGAGCTGGGGAGCGTCGGCTTCGTGCCCGCCGGCGAGCACGACTTCGTGCGGTCGGATCGGGTCGATTACCTGCTGGTCTTCACCCGTCCATAGCCAGCAACGCGCAATCGGCGCCGGCCGGCCGCCCTCGATCGCAGCGGCGTTTTTTCGGGGGCCGGGACCCGCCCAGGAAGGATGCGCCCGATGCGCCGGAGTGCGCACGTGTAGGAAAGGATTCGCCCTTTTCTTAGCCTCCAGGATTGCCCTGGTTACTATGCCGGCGGGCGGCAACATGCCCGGGAGGAACCATGCGTCGTTCTCTGATCGCCTGCTCGTTGACGTTGGGTCTCACCCTGTTCACCGCCGAGGCGGCAGCGCAGCGCAATCCCATTCCCTATGTGGATCGTCCGTTGACGTTGCCGGAGAAGACCCTGCGCATCGACGCCGACTTTCCGGCGTTTCGGCCTGGCGCCGGTGATGCGTTCTTCGGCTTCTTTGCTGGTGCCGGCTTCGGCATCACCGACGACTTCGAGGTCTTCGGCCGGGTCATCCCGATCACCTTCATCCCCGACAGGGTCCGCTTCCAGGACCCGGTGATCGGGGCCACCTACCGCTTCCTCGACAACGACACCGTCCAGATCGGCGTCGGCGGACGCATCCAGGTCCCCGTCGACGACGGGCGCTACTTCATCTTCAACCCGCGCCTGCCCATCCAGCTCAAGCTGGGCGACATCGTGCGCCTGGACACCGGCGTGAACCTCTCCCTCGGCGCGCCCACCGGTCCGGGGAACAACGACGCCGTCTTCGCGCTCGCCGGTCCCGGGCCGTTCGGTCCCTTTCCGTTCTCCATCGACCCGGGCATCCCCGCGCGCTTCTCGTTCCAGCTCGTCGATCAGGCCTGGCTCGGCGTGAACACCGGCGCGGGCTTCCTCTTCACCGATGGGCTCGGCAGCGGCGAGGACGTCACCTACTTCATGCCCCTCGGCTTCGGCGGCGGCGGCACCATCCCCATCAGCAACGACATGATGATGGACATCCACGGCGGCTTCGAATTCCCGCTGTTCCTGAACACCGCCTCGAAGGACACCATCTTCCCGGACTTCTGGCTGTTCGACATCGGGGCCAGGTTCTACCTCGATCTCTGAGCCCACCAGCGTCTCCGGACGCGCCGAAGGCCGGCTCCCTCGCGGGACGCCGGCCTTCGTGCTTTCGAAACGAAAAAGGCCGGCAACCCTCGCGGGTCACCGGCCTCCGTCAGCTGGGACTAGAAGTCGCCGTGGCCGTGGCCGGCGTGACCGCCGCCGCCAGCGCTGGCTTCCTTGTCCTTGGGACGCTCGGCGATGAGCGCCTCGGTGGTCAGCATCAGGCTGGCGACGCTGGCCGCGTTCTGCAGGGCGGAGCGCACCACCTTCACCGGATCGATGACGCCCATGTCGATGAGGTCGCCGTACTCGCCGGTGGCGGCGTTGTACCCGAAGCTGCCCTTCGACTCGCGGACCTTCTGGACCACGATGGAGCCCTCGTCACCCGCGTTGGCGGCGATCTGACGGAGGGGTTCCTCGATGGCGCGACGGATGATGCGCACGCCGTGCATCTGGTCCTCGTTGACGTCCAGCTTCTCCAGCGCCTTCTGGGCGCGGATCAGCGGCACGCCACCGCCGGCGACGATGCCTTCCTCGACGGCCGCGCGGGTCGCGTGCAGGGCATCCTCGACGCGCGCCTTCTTCTCCTTCATCTCCGTCTCGGTGGCCGCACCGACCTTGACCACGGCGACGCCGCCGACGAGCTTGGCCAGGCGCTCCTGGAGCTTCTCGCGGTCGTAGTCGCTGGTGGTGTTCTCGATCTGGGTGCGGATCTCCTGCTGGCGGGCCTTGATCTTCTCCTTCTTGCCCTGGCCACCGACGATGGTCGTGTTGTCCTTGTCGATGATCACCGTCTTGGCGCGACCGAGGTCGCTGACGGTGACGTTCTCCAGCTTGAGGCCGAGCTCCTCGGCGATGACCTGACCGTCGGTCAGAGTGGCGATGTCCTTGAGCATCTCCTTGCGGCGATCACCGAAGCCCGGCGCCTTGACGGCGGCGCAGTGCAGGGTGCCACGGAGCTTGTTGACGACGAGGGTGGCCAGGGCCTCGCCCTCCACGTCCTCGGAGATGATCAGGAGCTGCTTCTGGCTCTTGGCAATGGCCTCGAGCACCGGGAGCAGGTCCTTCATGTTGGAGATCTTCTTCTCCGAGATGAGGATGTAGCAATCCTCCATCGTGCACTTCATGGCCTCGGGATCGGTCACGAAGTACGGCGAGAGGTAGCCACGGTCGAACTGCATGCCCTCCACCACGTCGAGCGTCGTCTCCAGGCTCTTCGCCTCCTCGACGGTGATGACGCCCTCCTTGCCGACCTTCTCCATGGCGTCGGCCAGCAGCTTGCCGATCTCCGCGTCGCCGTTGGCACTGATGGTGCCGACCTGGGCGATCTCCTTGGCGTCCTTGGTGGACTTGGCGGCCTTCTTCAGGTGCTCGACCACGGCCTCGACGGCCTTGTCGATGCCGCGCTTGATCTCCATCGGGTTGTGCCCGGCGGCGACGAGCTTGCTGCCCTCGCGGTAGATGGCCTGGGCCAGCACGGTGGCGGTGGTGGTGCCGTCGCCGGCGATGTCGCTGGTCTTGGAGGCGACCTCGCGGACCATCTGCGCGCCCATGTTCTGGAAGCGGTCCTCGAGCTCGATCTCCTTGGCGACGGTGACGCCGTCCTTGGTGACCGTGGGGGAGCCGAAGCTCTTCTCGATGACCACGTTGCGGCCCTTGGGGCCGAGGGTGACCTTCACCGCGTCCGCGAGCGCGTTGACGCCGGCGAGGATCTGGTTGCGTGCTGCTTCGTTGTAGATGATTTCTTTGGCTGCCATGTTCGTCTCTCCTCTTGCGGCTTAAGCGATCACTTCTCGAGCACGCCGAGGATGTCGTCCTCGCGCAGAATCAGGTGCTCCTCGCCCTCGATCTTCACCTCGGTGCCGGAGTACTTCCCGAACAGGATCCGGTCGCCCTCCTTGATGTCGAGCTTGCGCACCGAGCCGTCCTCGAGGACCTTGCCGTTGCCCACGGCGACCACTGTCCCCTCGATCGGCTTCTCCTTGGCCGTGTCGGGGATGTAGAGGCCACCCTTGGTCTTGTCCTCTTCCTTCACGCGCTTCACGATCACGCGGTCCTGGAGCGGTCGGATCTTCATCGTCTCTTTCCTCCGAATCGGGGCGAGCCGCAGAGCGCGGTCGCCGGAACCTTCGCGGAGAGCGGAGCCCTCCGGGCCATCGACCCACCCTCTCCGTCGCCGCGTCGCCACCCGTCGCGCGCTGGTCGCGGTCGGTGGCACGGGTGGCGGGGTCGTCGGGCTGGAACCTCGATTGCTCGAGGATCGGGTCGATTGTTAGCACTCACCATGGGTGAGTGCTAGTCGGCGGCGCCGAAGATAGTCACGTGCCTCCGGGTGTCAAGCGCAGCTCTTCCGCGTACTTGGGCCCGCTGGCACCCTGTGGAGAAGGTGGCTGTAAGCGCCGGAAGTTGCTTGGTTTGCCAGAACCGTCTCCTGGCGCGCCCCCGACGTCCTCGATACAAACGAAGGATGCAGGAGCTCGCGCGACCCCCGGCGAGCCATCGCGAACGAGGTGAAGAGTGACCCAGATCGCCATCTCCCCCAGCATGTCGGAGTACTTCCGGGCCGTGCTCGAGGAGGCCATCCGCGGCCGCAACGTCGACGCGTCCACTGCGGCCTCCGGCTACCTGGTGGGCCTGCTGTGCGACTACGCGCACCCGAGCGATGACGCCGAGTCGCGGCTGAACCGTCCCATCACCTTCCTGCTGCGCGACGCCCTGCAGGCGCCGCCCGCGGAGCGCTTCCAGCGCCTGCGCGCCCTCGGCGACGGTGTGCTCTACGCGGCGGGCTTCTTCGCCGAGCACGTCGAGCAGAGCGGCGTCGATCGCGGCTACGTCCTCGGCGTGGGCGCCACCGCCTACCGTCACGCCGCGGCCATGCTCCGGATCGGGCGCGGCGACGCGCCACCGCCCGCCGAAGACGCCAGGCGCGAGCCGCCGGTCGACGTGCTCGGCGAGCTCGCCGACAAGTACGAGTGCTTCGCCGGCGTGCTCACCGACGTGGCCGACGGGACCCTGGCTCGCGGGGCGCGCGACGAGCGTTCGGTGCTGCGCCTCTACGAGCGCTGGCGCAAGAGCGGCTCCAGCTTGCTGGCCAGCGAGCTCGGCGCGCTCGGCATCGTCCCGACGCGCGGCAAGGGCGGCGTCCATTGAGCGGTGCGCCGCGCGCAGCCTCGCCAGCCACCGACGCGGAGGCAGGCGAGGCGCGCGTGCCGCCGCTCTCGTCGCTCTCGTCGCGCGTGCAGGCACGCCTCTGCCGCTGCTACGGCATCGACGGCACGCTGGAGGTCGACGACTTCGTGGTCCCGTCGGACGACGGCGCCCGCGAGCAGCTCATCATCCGCGAAGGGCCCGAGGGCCTCGAGCTCGGGCTGTGCCTGCCGCGGGCGGTGGCGGGCGCGGCGCGCGCCAGCAGCCTCGACGAGCTATGTCAGGTGGTCGAGGGCGTGAGCCATTTCGTCTACGTGTCCGAGCGCGCGCGGCGCGAGCAGCCCGTGACCGAGCTGGAGCTGGAGCTCCAGGCCGAGGTCGACAAGTGGGTGATGCTCGTCGACCCGTGCCACGGCGGCTTCGACGCCAGCTGGTCGGCGCGCGTGCGCGAAAGCCTCTACGACCGCGTGCGCTATGCGCACCCACGCGGCAGCGAGCGCGGCGATCGATACCGCATGGCCAACGAGCTGGCGGCGCGCTTCGCCGGTGGCCTCGAGCGGCGCTGTCTCCAGGACGGCGCGGCCCACGTGGAGAGCCTGCGGCAGAGCCTGCGCCGCTTCTACTGGGCGAGCCAGGGCGACAAGCTGGCCATGGCCCAGGCCGCCTGAGCGGGCATCGGGAGTGTTCTCGAAGTGAGCCGCTGCAGGAGAGAGAACGTTCGACCTTGGGCGCGGGCGGTGGTTTCGGGCGGCACGCGCAGCACGAGGTGTGGGGGGCCCCGCGAAACTTGCTTTCGCGGGGGGAGAGGGCCGCGGGCCCTCTCCGGGACTAGGAGGGCGGCGGCTCGAACTGGTCGCAGCTCTCGTCGACGATCTGGACGGCCTCGGCGAAGGCGGCGGCGTAGTCGCCGCTGCAGACGGGTGCGTGCAGCTGGAAGGTGAACTTGGCGACGAACTCCTTCCAGTGCTCGCCCTTGATGGTCCCTGCGCCGGTGCACTCCGGGAACGCCGGCGTGAAGCCGACCACGGCCACTGCCTTCTCGTTGCCGTTCTTGGCCGCCACCACGGCGTCGAACCAGCTCTGCGGGTCGCCTGCGTCCTCGTAGTTCGCGTCGTCGCTGATGAAGGTGACCACCAGCAGCGCGTCGTCGCGCAGGAACCCCTCGTTGCACCCGCCCGAGGCGTTGATACCCGCCGCCACGGCGGCCACCAGGGCATCCATGGGGCGCTCCGAGGAGTGACCGGCGACGCCGACCTTGGCGGCGCAGGCGAAGGTGGCGGGCACGGCCGGATCGCCGGGCGCCAGGTAGCGCCGACCGGCGGGGAAGGGGCACACGGCGTTGTCGGTGAACTTGCCGGCCGGGTGGACGACCCCGGCGCCGAGGGTGCGATCGCACTCCTCGAAGACCGTGCCGTTGATGTACGCGTTGCAGGTGTCGCTGCCCGGATCGATGCCCGTCCACGGGTTGGCGGTGTTGCAGCGTCCCCACTCGTCGGTGTCCACCACCATGACGTGGTAGTCGCTGCCCGCGTTGACGGTGCTCTCGATGGTCGAGATGAAGCCGGGGAACGCGGCCACCAGCTGCGCCTGCTCGTTCTCCATGGACACCGAGTTGTCGACCACGAAGACGAAGTCGATCTTCTCGCAGCCGCTCTTGCCCGAGCCGCCTCCGGCGCCGCCCGAGCCGCTGGCCGGATTCAGGCCGCCGCCGCTCCCGTTCTGGGCACCGGAGCCGCTGGTCGCCCCGCTGCCGGCGCTGGCGGCGCCGCTGCCGAGGTGCTCGCCGTCGTCGTCGGACGAGCTCGAACAGCTCGCCAGCAGCGCGCCGGTGCAACCGAACACCGCGATGAGCGCCCCACGACTCGTCAATGTCTGCCAGCGGCCCATCGATCACCTCCGAACGGATCTCGAGCGTAGCTCGATCCCCGTCGAGGCCGCGACACCGGCCGATCGCGTCTCGCCGTTGCCTCGCCCTCGAGGCTACGCCGCGGAGCGATCCTGGATCGTCGACCACCCGCACGGATCTCCCGATCCGCCACGCTGGCCCCTGGCGCCGCGCTCCGTCCCTTGGACGAAAGCCGAGTCCATCCCGGTGGTAAGCTGCGCGCCCGTGCAGACCGGCGGTCCTCCCATGCCCCCTCCCGGCTACGGGTACGGCTACGGCGGCCACGGGCCGGAGCGGGGCTCGGCGCCCGGGCGCGGCGCACGTCCCAGCACCCCCAAGCAGGGTCGTGGGGGCTTCGGCGTGCTGGTCGGCGTCGGCTGCATGCTGCTGCTGGTGCTGGTGGTGGTCGGCGGGGTCGGCATCTACGCGCTGGTGCGCGAGCGTGGCGCCACCGGCGCGCAGGACAAGCCCGCGGCGGTGAGCAGCGGCAGCGCGGTGGCGCGCGACCTGCGCGACTTCCCGAGCGCGCGCGGCGGGCTGGTCTTCGTGGCGGAGATCGTCAACACCGGGCCGGTGGCCATCGCGCCCCTGCCGCGCCTGCGCCTGCTCGACGCCAGGCGCGCCGAGGTGGCCAGCGTGCCCTGCGCCTCGCCGCCGCGCCTGCTCGGCCCCGGGGAGAAGGCGCCGTGCGTGTTCACCTTCGCCGGCGCCAAGAGCTCGTTCGCGTCCTCGGACGTGATCGTCGAGGCGCCCGCCGCCAGCGCGCGCGAGGCGCGCCTCACCGTCACCAACACCGTGCTCGGCCGCGCCTTCGCCGGCCAGGTCTCGGGCACGGTGACCAACCCGGCGGCGGTCACCGTGCGCAACCCGCAGGTGGTGGTCACGCTCTACGGCTTCGACGGGAAGATCGTCGGCGCCGGCACGCTGGAGCTCAAGCGCGAGCTCACCGCCGGCCAGAGCTCGCCCTTCGTGGTCGTCGTCCCCGACGTCGCGGCGCCGGCGAAGACGTTCGCGGTGCGCGCGGTGGGGACGCCGGACTAGAGCACCGTTCGGTGCTCTAGGCACGACGCTCACTCCAGCGGCGCGAAGTAGACGTCGGTCTGCGAGACGACCTCCACGCCCTCGACGTCGGCGCCGGCCAGCGAGTAGACCATGTTGCCGATGTGCGGCGTCTGGTGGGTGTGTCCGCGCGGGCGCGGCAGGGCGGAGGGCAAGTCCTCGAACGCGCCCACCGTGCCATCGGCGGCGATGGTGGCGCGCTGCACGCGGGCGATGAAGTCTCCGCCCGCGCCCTTGCCCTCGAGCCCGCCGAGCACGTAGAGCTGCCCGAGGTGGACGAAGGCGGTGTGCACGGCGAGCACGTCAGGCAGCTCGCCCACCGTGGCCCACTCGCCCAGCGCGCCGTCCTCGCCGATGGGCGCACGGATGATGTCGCTGTAGCTGGTGTCCTTGTAGGGGTAGGGCTCGCCGTCGTAGCGATCGAGCCCGGCGATGGCGAAGATGGCGCCGTCGTGCACGGCCACCGCGTGGTGGCTGCGCGGCTTGGGCAGCGGGGTGTCCTCCACCCACTCGCCGACCGGGCCGCTCTCGTCGATCTGGATGCGCTCGACGCTGGTCGTGCTGGTTGCATCGTCGCCGCCGCCGCCCACCGCCCACGCCCAGCCCTGGTACTGGACCATGCCGTGGTGGAACCGCGCGTGGGCCATGACTGGCCCATCGGCGATGGAGATGGCGCCGGCCTCGTCGACCGTCACCACATCCGTGGCCGGCTCGATGGTGTTGCTCGGGCGCAGCCCGCCGGTGAGCAGCGCGTGCTTGCCGACCACGACCACGCTCGGGCCCATGGCGACGAAGCCGCCCGGGAGCTTCTCCCATGCGCCGGGGACGCCGCCCTCACCCACCAGGCTGCGCTCGATCGACGAGACGGCCACGCTCTGGTCGCGGACGCCGCCCATGACATAGAGGAAGGTGCCGGCGGCGGTATCCACCGCGAAGCTCGCGTGATGGTCGCGCGCCGATGCCATCGACGGCGCCGTCTGCCAGGCGCCCAGGGTAGCCACGCACAGGCCTCCCTCGTCGTGCGCGCCCTCGGGGCAGCCGCCGCTGCCACCGGCGCCGCCGGCGCCGCCCGGCCCGCCGCCGGTCCCGGCCGCGGTGGAGCTCGACGATGACGCGCCCGCGCCGTCGGTCTCGTTCGGGTCGTCACTGCAAGCGATGAGGAAGAGCGGAAGTGCCGCGCACAGCGCGGTCATCGGGCGAAGCACCATGCCGCGCGCCCGTGCAGCAAGCGTGCCGGCCACCGGCCTCAGCCCTTTCGCGACCTTCCGTTCTACCGCTTCGTACCGCCGTCACGAAACGCACGCCGGCGTCGCCGAGGCTGCGCGCCGCTACGCCGAAACGCGCCGCGACGCCTTGTCGTCCCGATCGGGCGCGCGGTCGAGCGCGAAGAGCTGGACGTTAGCCACCACCACGCGCTGCGAGGGCGCGCTGGCGGCGATGATCGAGCGCATGGTGCGGTAGTAGCTGCGATGGAGCTCGCGCAGCTTCTCCAGGTCTTCCTCGGAGACGTTGAAGACGTTGAACGAGAACAACCCCGGCGCACCGAGGCGGAGGCGGTCGACGCCCACCTTCGCCCAGTGCCCCTTGAGGCGCAGCTCGGCGCTCTTGTCCTGCCGGGTGTCGACGGAGATCGACTCGCCGATCACCCAGCGCCCGTCCTCCTCGCGGATCTGGCCCCCGCGCACGAGCACGTCGAGGCACCGATCCTCCTCCTCGCGGGTGATGCCGATGCGGGAGGCGATCCAGCCGCGCTTGTGCGCGCGCAGCTTGCGGTAGTCCTCGAGCTCGAGGGCGCGCAGCACCGCCGCCACCCAGGGCACGTCGTAGGCTGCCTGCCGGTGGGCCTGCATCATGCGCCAGCCCTCGGCGGCCGCGGGCAGCGCCTCGGGGTCGACGAACAGCGCCACGAAGTCGAAGAGCCGCAGCGAGCAGGCCTGCACCAGGCGGAGGAAGTCGGGCAGGCGCGGCTCGGCGTCACCGCTCAGCCAGCGCGACACTGCGTAGCGGCTGCGCCCGGCGCGCTTGGCCACCTCGAGGATGGGGATCTTGGCGCGCAGCTCGGAGAGGAGCCGCGCCACGCCGGCGCGTGACCGGGGATCGATCTCTTCGAGCCAGCTCGGCGGCGTGGGGAAGAACGAGCCGAGCACGGCGCGCACGTCGATGCGGCTCTTGCTGGCGGCCTCCAGCAGGGTGGCCGCGGTGGGCCAGCGCCGGCCCGACTCCCAGGCGTAGACCACGTTGGTGCGGAACCCGAGGCGGCGGCTGAAGGCGACCTGCGAGCGCTTGCCGCGGAGCGCGCGAACCAGCTGCCGCCCCAGCGTCTCGTAGTCCACCGGCATATATGGCAGATTTGCACATCGAGGCGGCCTGCTGCCACACGGAATGTGCATTCCGGCACTGGCCGCGCCCGTCGGGGAGCGCGATAGTGATGTCCATGCTTCCCGTCCCGAGGCTCGCCTCCGCTTCCTTGCAGTGCCCGGTCCGCAGCGCGCTGCCCGCGAGCGCGCTGCTGCTCGTCGCCGTCTGTGCGGCGGCGCTGGTCGGGTGCGACTCGCCGCAGGGCGGCGGCCAGATCGGCGGCGAGAAGACGGCGGGCTGCTACGAGGTGGTCAGCACACCGCTGGCCCTCGACGAGGTGTCGACGCTCGGCTTCAGTGCCGCCGACGCGCTCCCCACCCTGGAGGGCCCGCGTACCGAGACGCTGCTCTGGGCCAAGGGCGGCGACACCGTGCTGTCGCTGGAGGCGCTCTACGTCGGGGGCGAGACGCGCCTGGTGGAGTCCGAGTACCGCTCCTACGGGCAGACCACCCCCGAGCTGGACTGTCCGCCGGCCATCGAGATCGACCTCGACCTCGACTTCGCCACCGCCGACGGACAGTTCGCGGAGACCTGGCAGGCCACGGCGCGGGCCGACTCGGCGCAGAGCGCCAGCTTCTTCCACGACATCGATCTCGGCGCGCTGACCGGGACCTACCAGGTGACCGAGGTCGACCCGGCGGACTACGACTCGGTCTCGGTGTTCGCCAGCGTGGTGTTCAGCGGCCAGGCCGCCTCCGGGTCGCTGTCCGGGCAGGCCACCTTCAGCGAGTCGGACCGCACTGGCGACGACGACGGAACGGTCGGCGCCGAGCTCTTCGAGGTCGCCTCCTTCTAGGCAGGCCCGGTCGGCTAGGCCTTGCCGTTCTCCCGGAACCAGGCGACCGCGCGCTCCAGCGACTCGCGCAGCGGCCGCGAGGGAAGCCCGAGCTCGCGGCGCGCCTTGGTGGGGTCGAACCAGGCGTACTCCTGGATGTAGCGGATGCTCCGATAGGTCGCGCGCGGCTCCTGGTGGCTGACCAGGCGCGCCCAGGTCTCCATGCCCAGCGCGAATCCCAGCCCGACGGCGTTGGGGATGTGGAGCTTCGGCGCCTTGACCCCGCCGACGTCGGCGGCGAGCGCGAAGAAGTCCTTGAAGGTGATGTTGTGGTCGCCGAGGATGTAGCGCTCCCCGACGCGGCCCCGGGTCTCGGCCGCCACGTGGCCGGCGGCCACGTCGTCCACGTCGATGGCGCAGAAACCGCCGTCGCCGTTGCCCGGCACCTCGCCGCGCAGCAGCGCGAGGAGGATCTTTCCGGTCGGAGTGGGCGCCACGTCGCGCGGCCCGAACGGGAAGGCCGGGTTGACGATGACGATCGGGTCACCGGCCTCGGCGAACTTCACCGCGATGCGCTCGGACATGGCCTTGGTCAGGATGTAGTCGTTGGCCACTCCCCAGAGGTTGAAGGGGGTGGTCTCGTCCGCCGGTCGGCGGTCCTTGTGCAGGCCCACCGCTGCGATGGAGGAGGTGTAGATGGTGCGGCGCACCCCGGCGGCGCGAGCCGCCAGCAGCGAGGCGGTGGTGCCCTCCATGTTCACGCGCCAGATGGCGGTCGGGTCCGGCGTCCACACCTTGTAGATGGCCGCCAGGTGGTAAAACGCGGCCGCTCCCTCGAGGGCCCGCGTCATGGCCGCGGTGACCCGGCTCAGCCGCGCGGCCGCCCCGGGCATCTCCCGCAGGAGGGTATCGAGGTTCTGGGTGTCGGCGCCGGGCTCGACCAGCGCGCGCACCGTGCGCCCGGTGTCGAGCAGCTTGCGCACCACCGCCGAGCCGATGAACCCCGTCGCTCCGCTGACTGCCGCGATGTCCATGCCCGGTCGCGTACGAGCACGCGCGCATGCGGTCAAGGTCGAGGCGAGGTCGAGCTCGGGCAATCGACTTGACCGACCATGCCTCGCCGTACTCTCATGCCCGCACCATGACCGACGCACTGCGAGCGCTCGTCGCCGAAGACGAGCCGGCGATGTTGAGCCTGGTGACCCGCCACCTCCGGGGGCTCGGCTTCCAGGTGGTCGACGCGTCCGACGGAGACACCGCCTGGGACCTGGCGCAGCAGCACACGCCGGACCTTGTGCTCCTCGACGTGATGATGCCCGGCATGAGCGGCTGGGAGATCTGCAAGCGCCTCAAGAACCACGCCCAGAACGGGGGCCAGTTCACGAACACCGGCGTCATCATGCTCACGGGCATCGGCGAGAACCTCAACGAGATGACCTCGCCGCTCTTCGCCGCCGACGGCTGGCTGAACAAGCCGTTCGAGTTCGCCGACCTCGACGCACGCATCCGCGAGGTCCTCGCCGGCTACGACAAGACGCTCCCCAGCGGCGATGCCGGCAGCGATCGCGCCCCGGAGAGCAGCGGCGACGTCGACACCTCGGACGACGACGACGGCGGCGACGACGGCGACGACGGCGACGACGGCGACGACGACGACGACGACGACGACGCGGACGACGACGAGGACACCGTCGCCGACGACGACGGTGACGAGGAGCCCGCGGCGCCTCCGCGCGCGCCCAAGAGCGGCCCACGCGCGGCGTCGGTCACCGAGACCGTGGTCGCTGCCGCCAAGAAGGTCGTCGCCAAGGTCGGCGCCGCCGCGTCCAGGGTGGCCAAGGCCGCCAAGGCCAAGGTGAGTCCCGAGCCCAAGGCCGCCGCCAAGAAGAAGGCGGCACCGAAGGTCGCGGCAAAGAAGGTCGCGGCCAAGAAGGTCGCGACCAAGAAGGCGTCCGCCAAGAAGATCGCCGCCAAGGCCGGGCCGCGCCCCGCCAAGAGGACGGGCGCCAAGAAGGCCGCCCCCAGGCGGGCGGCGCCGAAGAAGGCCTCGGGCAGGACGGGGTCTTCCCGGGGAGCCCCGAAGCGCGCCGTCAAGCCGGCCAAGCGTAGCGCCGCGAAGCCCAAGCGCTCCGCCAAGAAGCGTTAACGATCCGCGTCCCGGCGCGCCGTCGTCGGTGCCTCGCAGTCGCAGTCGCAGTCGCAGTCGCAGTCGCAGTCGCCGCCGCCATCGCCGTCGCCGCGTTGCTCTGCGCGTCCAGGGTCACGCCGACCACCGCGCGTAAGGTGACGAGCGCATGGGGCGTTGTGCGATGGTGGAAGTTTCGGGCGCCAGCCCCTGCACCGGCTACACTGCCGATCCGTATCGAGTGCTTCGTGGCGCCGGTCGGGCGCGGCACTCGAGTGCCGCGCCCCGAGCCCCGCCCGGGCCCAAGGCGCCCGCCCCCCGCTCAGCAAGATCCGCCGCGCCGCGGCGGCGGGCG
>JBBJMR010000026.1:0-47129 GCA_037720395.1 Polyangiaceae bacterium | reverse complement strand
GCCCAAGCCGGCGGCGCGTGCTGCGGCGAACGAGGCGCTCGAGTCGCGTCCGGCGGACAAGCCTGCCGTCCGCAAGGCCACCAGTCCCTTCATCTGGCTGCTGGTGGTCCTCTTCGCGGCCGTCGCCTACTGGCTCCTCATCCTGAGGAAGTAGCGCCCGCGCCCGCGCCGCTTTCTCGACAGCACTCCACAGGTTGCCAGGCGCTCTCTCCACCGGCGCTCCACAAGTACCGGGAAGCGTTGTCGATTCCGCGCGGATCGCGTGGCGCCCGGCAGCGCACGCGGCTATGAGCGCCGGGTCCGACCGCCCGCGCGCCGCGTGCTGCGCGCGCGCTGCCGGCCCGGAGTCGAAATGACGCAACCGAGCGAAACGCCGCGCCGATTCAGGGACGTGCTCGATGTCGCCGAGCCGGTGTCCGTCCCGCGCCCGGCGCGGCCGGCGCCTGTGGTGCCTCCCGCGGGGGTCGCGGTCGAGGCGGCGATCCAGTCGGCCGCGCCGGCCCCCGTGGAGCTGATCGATCCGGGGGAGGCGGCGCCGGCAGCGCTCGAGCTGGCGCGCGCCCTCGGCCTGCCGGTCACCGCCGCCGACGTGCTGCACCGCGCCGGGCGCGCCGACGACATGGACACGCGCCGCTGGCTCGAGCCGTTGCTCGCGCATCTCACGCCGCCGGATGCCATGGCCGATCGCGCGCTCTGCGCCGACCGCCTGGCCCGCGCGGTGCGCGCCGGGGAGCGCGTGGCGGTGTTCGGCGACTACGACTGCGATGGCATCACCTCCACGGCCATCGTCACCGGCGTGCTGCGCGCCCTCGGGGGCGACGCGGTGCCGCTGCTCGCCACGCGCCAGGAGGGTGGCTACGGCTTCTCCGCTCCGGCGCTGGCGCGCGTGCGCGAGAGCGGCGCGCGCGTGCTGGTGACGTGCGACTGCGGGTCCAGCGATCACGAGCGCATCGCCTCGGCGCGCGACGCGGGCATCGACGTCCTGGTCATCGATCACCACCTCGTCCCCAGCGAGCCGCTGCCGGCCATGGCCTTCCTCAACCCGCACCGCCCGGAGTGCGGCTTTCCCTTCAAGGGGCTGGCCTCCTGCGGGCTGGCCCTCTCCCTGGCCGCAGCCCTGCGCAAGGAGCTCGGCGCCAAGCTCGACCTGCGCCACTGGCTCGACCTGGTGGCCATCGGCACCGTCGCCGACGTGGCGCCGCTCACCGGCGACAACCGGGTGCTGGTGCGCGCCGGCCTGGCCATGCTGGCGCGCGGCTCGCGCCCGGGCCTGCGCGCGCTCGCCGGGCACGCCAAGATCGACCTCGGTCGCGGGCTGACCGCTTCCGACATCGCCTTCCGCATCGCCCCGCGCCTGAACGCGCCGGGCCGCCTGTCCGATCCCGATCGCGCCCTGGCGCTGCTCATGGCCGGCGACGACGCGTCGGCGTGGTCGCTGGCCGCGCAGGTCGAGCAGATCACGCTCGAGCGCCGCGCCCTGCAGGAGCGGATGATCGCCGAGGCCACCGCGGACATCGAGGCCGGGGGCTGGGCCGCCGATCCGGCCATCGTGCTCGCGCGCCAGGGCTGGCACGTGGGGGTGGTGGGCATCGTGGCCGGGCGCGTGGCCTCGAAGTACGGCAAGGCGACCATCGTCATCGGTCTCGAGGGCGCGGCGGGGCGCGGCTCGGTGCGCGGGCCCTCGGGATTCCGGCTCCACGATGCGCTCACCGCGTGCCGCGCCGACCTCGCCGCCTTCGGCGGGCACCAGGCGGCGGCCGGCGTCGAGGTGCGCGCCGATCGCGTCGAGGCGCTGCGCGCGGCGTGGAATCAGGCCTGCCAGCGCCCCGGAGGCCTGGCCGGCCCGCCGGCGGTGCAGGCCGATGTGCGCCTCGACGAGCGTGACGATCTGGCTGCGGCGGCAGGCGGCCTCGAGCAGCTCGAGCCGTGCGGCGAGCGCAACCTGGCGCCGCGCGTGCTGATCCGCGGCGCCAAGGTGCTGTCGGTGCGCGAGATCAAGGGCCACCTCAAGCTCGAGGTGGCGGCGGCGCGGGGCATCGTCTCGGCCTTCGGCTTCGAGCTCGGTGCGCTGGCCGGTGCCAGCCCCGGGCCCGGCGGCGCGGCGGGCCCCGCCCTGCCATCGGAGCACGAGGGCATGGCGCCACTCGGGGCAGGGGAGCGGGTCGACCTGGTGGGCCTCTTCGCCCGCGACCGGTGGCGCGGCGGCGACGCGGTCGAGCTGCGCATCGAGCGCGTCCTGCGCTCGAGCTGAGGGCGGCCGCCGCGGGGCCACGTTCCGCGCCACGTCACCGAGCGGAGCTGTCCCACACCGGCATTGCGGTCACGGCACGGTCACGGCGCTCCCGGCCAGCGTTGGGCGTGGCCAGGCGGTGGCCGGGTGCTACCTTCGCGGCGCATGGCCGAGCCCTTCATCCGCTTCCAGGGCGTGCGAAAGGCCTTCGGTCCCAAGGTCATCTATCGCGGCCTCGACCTGACCGTCCACCAGGGCGAGACGATCACCATCATGGGCGGCTCGGGGGTAGGCAAGAGCGTCCTGCTCAAGCTGCTCATCCGCCTGCTCGACGCCGACGGCGGGTCGATCACCTTCCACGGGGAGGAGATCACCACCATGCAGGAGAAGCACATCGAGGTGGTGCGCCAGCGCATCGCCATGCTCTTCCAGGGCGCGGCTCTCTTCGACTCCATCACCGTCGGCGAGAACGTGGCCTACGGCCTGGTCGAGCACTACCGCGACGAGATGACCGACGTAGAGATGGCCGAGCGCGTCGACTGGGCCCTGTCCCTCGTCGGTCTGCCCGGCATCGAGGCCATGCGTCCGGCCGACCTCTCGGGCGGGATGAAGAAGCGCGTCGGTCTGGCGCGGGCCATCGCCGTGCAGCCCGAGGTGCTCCTCTACGACGAGCCGACCACCGGCCTCGATCCCATCAACACGGCGCGCATCAATCACCTCATCCGCGGCCTCAAGGACGCCCTCAAGGTGACGAGCGTCGTGGTCACCCACGACATGAAGAGCGCCTTTTCCGTCTCCGACCGCATGGCCATGGTGCACAGCGGGCGGATCATCGCCTGTGGGACGCCGGAGGAGATGCAGGCCAACACCGATCCGCGTGTAGCCGACTTCATCACGGGCACCGCACCGGTGAACGAGGACGTGGAGACCCTTCTCCGAGCGTGACGCTCGGGATAGCCTCGACCAGGAGTTTTCGGCGTATGGAGTGGGTCCAGGAGTGCGGCCAGGCCAGCGGGAGTCCGGCGAGAGCGGTGGCTTCGGATCGAGGTCGTGGCGAATGAAGCGCGGCAGGGACATCAAGGTCGGCCTGTTCGTGCTGGCGGGGCTGATCGTCTCCGGCCTGGTGGTGTTCCTCATCGGTGACGAGCGGCGGCTCTTCGTCTCCTCGGTGGAGTTCAAGACCCACTTCAGCGACGTGCAGGGCCTGCGCGCCGGCGCCCCGATCCGCATGGGCGGCATCGACATCGGGCACGTCTCGGCGGTCGGGTACGGCACCAATCCCGGAGACACGACGGTCTACGTGACCCTGGACATCGTCCAGTCGGAGGCCGGGCGCATCAAGACCGACAGCGTCGCCAAGGTCGTGTCCAAGGGCTTGCTCGGCGACAAGATGATGGAGATCACCAAGGGCACCGCGCCCGAGCCCATCGCGCCCGGCAGTCTGATCACCGGCGAGGAGCCGGCGGACATGTTCGGCAAGGTCGGCGACATGGCCGCCAAGGCCGACGCCGCGCTGGCCAACATCGAACGCGCCAGCGAGGCCCTCGCCGACGAGCGCCTGCAGGGCGACCTGCGCGACGGCATCCACAACCTCAACGTGGTGCTGACGCACGTGGCCAAGGGCGACGGCTACGTCACCCGCCTCCTGGCGGACGAGAAGGAGGCGGCGCGGATCTCGGCCGCCCTCGACAGCCTGACCCGCACCTCCAACGAGCTGGAGACCACGCTGCGCTCGGTGCGCGGCATCACCGCCCGCATCGAGCAGGGGCCCGGCTTCGCACACGATGTCGTCTATGGGCCGGGCCCGCAACGGCAGGTCGAGCAATTCGGCGACGCCGCGGCGGAGGTGGCCACGACGCTCAAGGGCATCCGCGAGAGCGACAGCCTGGCGCACGATATGGTCTACGGCGGCAAGGGCGACGGCGCCGAGGCGCTGGCCAACTTCACCGCCATCACCGCCGACCTGCGGGTGATCACCGGCAACCTGAAGGCCGGCAAGGGGACCATCGGTGCGCTCCTCGTCGACCCCTCGGTGTACGAGGACGTCAAGGCAGTTCTGGGCAACGTGCAGCGCAACGACGTGCTGCGGGCGCTGGTGCGTTACTCGATCAAGCAGGACGAGAAGAAGGCTCCGGTCCAGGTCGAGGGCCCCAGACCCTGAAGGCCTCCACCGGGTCTCGGGGACCGGGTCGGCCACGGGGCGGGCAGGGGACGGTCAGGCTCGGTCGCGGGCGCCGGCGCGGGGCGTGGGCGCCAGACGCGCGGTGAGCTCGGCGATGCGCGCCTCGCGGGCGCGGAGGGAGTCGACCAGGTTGCGCAGCTCGTACCAGCGTTCGGTGAGCGCTTCGTCCGCTGCTCCGCTGGTCGCCTCCGCCGTCTGCGCCTGGTCGCGTCGCCGCATCGCCATGAGCCCACCATGCCCGAAGGCGGAGAACATGGAAAGCGCGATCTGCGGAGGCGATTCACTTATGGAACGAGAAGCTGCGACATGGAGCCGATGGACCCACAGCCCCAGGCGGCGAACGTGCAACGTGAACGGGCACGGACACGGACGCGGACACGGGGGTGCACCGTCCTGGTCCGTCGCGGGCGCGGAGGGGTCGTGATAGGAGAGGTCCCATGCCGCGACAGCTTGCGGAACGACTCGCCTCGGTGGCGCCGAGCGCCACGCTGGCCATGGCCGCCAAGGCGGCGAAGCTGCGCGCCGCTGGCCACAAGGTCTACGGCTTCAGCGTCGGCGAGCCTGATTTCCTGACGCCCTCGTTCGTGCGCGAGGCGGCCAAGGCGGCGCTCGATGCGGGCGCGACGCACTACACGGCGGTGACCGGCACGGCGGAGCTGAAGAGCGCCATCTGCTCGGCCACCGAGCGCGAGCGCGGCTGGCGGCCGGTGCCCAACGAGGTCGCCGTGTCCTGCGGGGCCAAGCACGCCCTCTTCGACATCGCGCTGGCGCTGCTGTCGCCCGGCGACGAGGTCGTCATCCCCGCGCCGTACTGGGTCAGCTACCTGCAGGTCCGCCTCGTCGGCGCCACGCCGGTCATCGTGCCCACCACCGAGGCGGACGGGTTCCGCATGGGCGCCGACGCCCTCGAGGCCGCGCTCTCGCCGCGCACCAAGTACGTCCTGCTGTGCACGCCCTCCAACCCCCCCGGGGCCGCGTATTCGGCGGAGCACCTCCTGCCGCTGGTCGAGGTGCGGCGCCGACACGACTGCTGGATCGTCGTCGACGAGATCTACGCCGACCTGGTCTACGACGGCTTCCGCCACGCCAGCCTGCCCGCCATCGCCCCCGACCTGCGCGGTCGCACCATCGTCGTCGACGGCGTGAGCAAGACCTTCGCCATGACCGGCTGGCGCATCGGCTGGAGCATCGCGCCCGTGGAGCTCACCCGCGCCCTCGACATGGTGCAGAGCCAGAGCAACACCAACCCCGCCGCCGTCTCCCAGGCTGCCGCCGTCGCCGCCCTCAACGGCCCCCGCGACGAGGTCCACGCCATGCGCGCGGCCTTCGCGCGCCGCCGCGCCCGCATGGTCGAGGGCCTCCGCTCGGTCCCTGGCATCTCCTGCCGCATGCCCGAGGGCGCCTTCTACGCCTTCGCCGACGTCCGCGGCCTCTATGGCAAGAAGCCCAGCGGCCTGGAGCTGACCAACGACGAAGCCGTCGCCGCCTGGCTCCTCGAGGGCGCCCACGTGGCCACGGTGGCCGGGACCCCCTTCGGCGCCCCCGGCTACCTCCGCTTCTCCTACGCCACCTCCGAGGAAGACATCGAAGCCGGCATCACCGCCATCCGAACCCTGGTGGCCCACCACACCTGACCCGCCCGCCCGCCCGAGCCCGGCGGCTCGCGAGGTCTCCGGCCCGCCCGGCCCCGCCGCGCCCAGCCGCCGATCGTCGCATCCGGAGCGCAGCCGTCCGAGCCCCACGGGCACCGCGCAGGGGAAATTCGGCAAAGTTTTCGTGACCTCCGCAGCGCGTCGCGTTGACGGGCCGCCGCCGCTTTTGGTAGAAACGCGCGCGGTTAGGTGCGCCCAGCGCGTAAGCAGGACCCCAGGTGGTCCCCTCGAGCGGCCCTCGAGCGTGCCAGGAGCACCAGGAAGTAGCCCGATCCCCAAGGGCTACCCGAGGAAGGCGAGGCAACCTCGTGGCGGGCAACATCAAGCCAGGCGAAGACGGTACCCACCCGGAAGGCCATATCTGGCGCATCGCGCCCAGCCGCCGTGACCTGCTCGGGTTCCTGGGCTGGGGCGCGGTCCTCAACTCCATCGGCATCGGCTCGCTGGCCTTCGTTCGCTTCATGTATCCGCGCGTGCTCTTCGAGCCGCCGACGCAGTTCAAGATCGGCCGCCCCAACGAGTACTCGCCCAACTCCACCAGCGACAAATGGATCAAGGCGCTGCGCCTGTGGATCGTGCGCTACGACGACCGCTTCATCGCCGTGAGCGCCACCTGCACGCATCTCGGCTGCACGCCGCGCTACCTGGCCACCGAGGACAAGTACAAGTGTCCCTGCCACGGCTCCGGCTTCCGTGGCTTCGCCGGCGGCTGGCGCGTCAACGCCACCAACTTCGAGGGCCCGGCGCCGCGTCCTCTGGAGCGCTTCAAGCTCCTCCTCGCCGACGACGGTCAGATCAGCGTCGACAAGGGCACCGCCTACCGCATCGACAAGGGCCAGGCCGAAGAAACCGGCGCCTACCTCCCGTTCGCGTGACGCGCTCCTGGTGCGTTCCGTCCCTCAGCAAGCCGTCAGCAGGCAACGAGCAACATCGATGACTTCTCGGTACATGGCGCCGGCAACAGCCCGGCGAGTTTTGGTGGAGGCCGATCGTGGCTGAGCAGAAGAAGGGCTGGTTCGACGTCGTCAAGAGCTCGTACGTCTGGAAGTCGATGTTCCGGCACGAGTACCAGGACACGTACCGCAATCGTGTCCTGCAGGTCTCGTCGAACGTCTTCCTCCACCTGCACCCGACGAAGATCCGTCGTCACGCGCTCCGCTTGCGCTTCACCTGGTGCATGGGCGGCATCACCTTCCTGCTCTTCCTGATCGAGACGGTGACCGGCATCATCCTGATGTTCTACTACCGGCCCACCGGCGAGTACGCCTACCACGACATGAAGTATCTGCAGTTCGACGTCCCCTTCGGGATGATCATGCGGAACATGCATCGGTGGGGCGCGCACGCGATGGTCATCGCGGTGTGGCTGCACATGTTCCGGGTCTTCATGACCGGCAGCTACAAGCCGCCGCGCGAGTTCAACTGGGTCATCGGCGTCAACCTCCTGGTGATGACGCTGATGCTCTCCTTCACCGGCTACCTGCTGCCGTGGGACCAGCTCTCCATCTGGGCCGTCACCGTCGGCACCAACATGGGCCGCGCCACCCCGATCCTCGGCCACGAGGGTCCCTTCGCGGAGCTGGTCGGCGTCGACGCCCGCTACGACGCGCGCGCGCTGCTCACCGCGGGCCGCCTCGTCGGCCCGGCGACGCTGCTGCGCTTCTACGTGCTGCATTGCATCTTCATCCCGCTCATCGCCGCGGTGCTGATGATCGTCCACTTCTGGCGCGTCCGTAAGGACGGCGGCATCTCCGGACCGCTCTAGCAGCCCCTCTCGAATCCGAACGAACGCCGAGTCGAGAAGCCCATGTCCCAAGCGACGACGACCGTCCCCGAAGTTGCCGCCACCGATCAGGTGAAGGAGCGCGTGGTCACCGCCGAGCGGCTGACCAAGCTCGTCCCCGACAAGGTCCACACCTGGCCGTACCTCGTCCGTCTGGAGATGCTGGTCGGCACGGCCGTGATGGCCTTCATGACCATCTGGGCCATCGTCGTCGACGCCCCGCTCGAGGAGCCGGCCAACCCGACCAAGACGCCGAACCCCTCCAAGGCCCCCTGGTACTTCCTCGGGCTGCAGGAGATCCTCGTCTACTTCGATCCCTGGTTCGCCGGCGTGGTGCTGCCCGGCTTCATCATCGTCGGGCTGATGGTCATCCCGTACGTCGACATCAACCCCAAGGGGAACGGCTACTACTGCTTCCGGGATCGCTGGTTCGCGATCACCACCTTCCTCTTCGGGTTCCTGGTGCTGTGGATCGTGCTCATCATCATGGGCACCTTCATCCGCGGCCCCGGCTGGTACCTCTTCCTGCCCGGTCAGTACTGGGACGTCCACAAGACGGTGGCCATCACCAGCGTCGACATGCCGCAGCAGCTCAACATCCACAACCAGCTCGCGGCCAGCATCTTCGGCGCGGTGTGCGTGGCCTTCTTCCTCTTCGGCCTGCCCGCCATCTACTGGAAGCTGAAGATCAAGAAGAGCGACGCGCTGCAGCGCCTCGGCGCGGTCCGCTACTGGATCACGGCCTTCCTCTTCATGGCCATGATGGGCACGGTGCTCAAGGTCTTCCTGCGCCTCACCCTGAACACGAAGTACATCATGGTCGGTCCGTACGGCTTCAACATTTGAACAGCAGGGGCGTGCCGCCCCTGAAACCCGCCGGATGGCGGTTGAACGATCAAGACACGTGATGCGCGCCGGGAGTGCCCCGGCAACCCCGCCGGATGGCGGCTGGTGCGTAATCGAGAGGCTGGCGGGGCCGGGGCGAGCCGGAGACGATTCGGGACCGGGACGGTTGGCGAAGCTTCGAGGAAAAAGTGGCTCGATTCCTACGAGACGAAAAGCGGACGTACCCGTTCATGTGGCTCGCCATCGGCGGGCTGTTTGCGGTGTCCTCCGTGTGGGCGGTCTACGCGGAGCTCTTCACCCGCGTCCCCTGGCAGAAGTACCAGAGCGCCTTCTTCGACATGGAGCTGGAGCAGGCGCGGCAGGCTCGCGACCGCGCTCAGCAGCAGTGGGACGGCGAGATCGCGCCGGGCCTGGAGAAGCAGCTCGCCCGCCAGAAGGAGCTCGACGAGAGCAAGACGAGCGGCGAGTACAAGACCGCCCTCGACCGGCTGCACCAGCTGGACAAGGACTTCTCGGCTGCCGAGACGGGCAAGACGTTCGGCGGCAGCGACCTGGACGAGGCCTACTACTACCGCAACCTGGGCGAGTACGACCGCGACGCCGCCTCGGTCGAGGTGCGCAACGCCTACCGCGAGATGCACGCCGAGGACGCGAAGAAGGGCGAGGAGCTCGGCGCAGCCGTCTACGCCGATCCGGCGGCCGGTCTGGAGGGCGAGGGCTCGCTCAAGATGCACCACCTCCACACCGAGATCGCTCGCATGGAGGCGCACATCGCCCAGATCGACCGGGCGCTGGCCGAGAACACGACCGGGCGGCTGCGCAAGGCTTTGGAGCACTCGCGCGAGACCGAGGCGACGGTCGCCGAGAGGATCAAGGTCGAGCTCAAGCACCAGCAGCGCGTCGACGACGCGGTGGCTGCCATGGCGCGCATCGACGGCCCGCCCGAGCCCTCGCTCACCGAGCGCGATGAAGAGAAGCGCGCCGCGGAGCGCACGGCGGAGCGCGCTCGCGTCTGCCAGGGGCACGAGGACACGCGCAACTGCCTCAAGTGGATGAAGATCGAGCCGGTCGATCTCGAGCTCAAGGCGCTCGACGTCGAGGTCAAGAAGCGCCAGCGCATCCTCGAGGACGCCAGGCAGCGCTTCACCAAGGCCGAGGACCGCGCCGATCCCAAGTTCAACGCCGAGAACCTGATCGCGACCATGGTCGGGCCCTTCCAGATCCAGCAGGTGGTGCTGAACTGGATCGACTACGACCGCGACGTCGACAAGGAGCAGGTCGACCGCTGCCACACCTGCCACATGGGCGTGGACAACGGGAACTACAACGCCGCCAGCATCCCGCGGCAGTTCCGCACCCACCCCAACCGCAGCTGGCTTCTGGCCGCGCACCCGGTGGAGAAGTTCGGCTGCACCGCCTGCCACCAGGGTCAGGGCCGCGCCACGGACATGCTGTCGCACTCCAGCTGGCAGATGGAGACCCACCACGAGGAGGAGCGCTGGCACTACGTCGGCGACCACTACTGGGAAGACCCGCTCCTGCCGGTGGGCAAGCTCACCAAGGTGATCGTCGACGACGGCAACGACGAGCTGCAGGTCAAGATCCAGAAGGGCAAGTTCGAGACGGTCAAGATCGCGCCGCGCAACGCGGCCGCGCACCTGGCCGACGAGACCGTCCCCGAGCACTACGCGACCGAGGTCGAGCTCTTCGCCGAGCTGCAGGAGAAGGTCGCCGCCATCGTCGACGTCGACGCGGACGTGAAGGCCAAGTGGCACGCGGTGGTGGGCAAGGTCGACAACCGTGTCCAGATCGGGCTCGAGCCCAACGATCCGGCCGAGCACATCAACGCCAAGGACTTCCCGGTCTTCGCGGTGAAGTTCACCAAGCCGGGCACCGCCTCGCTGCTCGGCTTCGATGGGCTGGCCGAGCTCACCGCCAGGGCGCCGCTGCACACGGCGCCCGAGCCGCCGGTGGTGCCGATCCGCTCCGAGGGCATGCCTTCCCTCGACAAGACAGGGCGCTACGCGCCGCCTCGCGGGGATCAGGGCCTGCAGGTCCCGGACGAGATGCGCAACCGCTTCATCCAGGCGTTGCCGGAGGTGGAGTCGGGCTGCTTGCGCTGCCACCAGACGGACGTCGACCTCAAGCCGCGCCGGTCCAAGGCCAAGTACGTCGCGCAGAAGCTGGAGTACGAGAAGGCCGAGGCGCACCGCAAGGCCGACCCGGTGACCTACGCCCGGGCGACCGGCACCAGCGACCTGCCGCCGGTCCCCGACGATCCTGCGGCCGCCATCGACCCGGTGCCGACCTTCGACGAGGGCCGCGCCGTGTTCCGCAGCCTGAACTGCACCGGCTGCCACATCCTCGACAACTACCCCTGGGACAAGAACGCGGGGCCCAACCTCGACAACCTGACCGCCAAGGTGACGCCGGAGTGGATCCTCACCTGGATCCGCGACCCTCGCGGATGGCGCGCCAAGACGAGCATGCCCAACCTCTGGCCGAAGCCGCTCGATCCGGCCTCCAAGCGCCCGTACGCCGCGGGCTCGCCGGAATTCGAGAAGTGGCAGAAGCAGATGCGCGACGAGACGGTGGCCATCGCCTCCTTCCTCGTCGAGCGCAGCGAGAACCCGGCCACCCGCCCCGGCGCCACCAAGGATGCGCAGCCACTGCGCGGCAAGGTGCAGGGGTACGCCAACGTCGCCGGCGCCAGCGCCGAGAAGGGCAAGGCCGCCTTCGAGGCGTACGGCTGCCAGGGTTGCCACGCCCGCGGCGAGGGCGACACCGAGACCGAGAAGCTGCCGGAGGCCTGGCGCGCGCGCGAGCGCGACATCGCGCCCACGCTGGCCAACATGGGCAGCAAGACCAGCGCCGACTGGATCGCGTACTGGGTCGAGGATCCGTCGCGGTACTGGCACGGCACCAAGATGCCGAACGTGCGCCTGACCCGCGAGGAGGCAGCCAGCGTCGGCCAGTACATCGCTTCGCTGAAGACGCCGCCGCTGCACCCGGCGACGGTCGACGCCGGCGACGTGGCCACCGTGGCCGACGCCGCCAAGCGCACCGAGAAGGTCGCCTGCGCCACCGCCGGCGGCACCATGATGAGCCGCGCCGAGTGCGGCGAGCGACTCATCGGCTACTACGGCTGCTTCGGTTGCCACGGCATCTCCGGCTTCGAGAAGTCGGCGCCGGTCGCGCCTGAGCTCGGGGGCTTCGCCAAGAAGGACATCAGCACCCTCGACTTCGGCTACGCCATCGCCGACCACCACCTGCAGACCACCGAGACCTTCGCCACGATGAAGCTCGACTCGCCGCGCATCTACAAGCGCGACCGCATCGAGCTCAAGATGGGCGACTTCGATCTGTCGTCTCGCGAGATCCGCGCCCTGGTGACGTTCCTCAAGGGCCTGAGCCAGGTCAAGCCGCGCGCCGCCTACAACCCCTTGGCCGCCCCGAATTACAACGCGGCGCTCGAGGGCCGGCAGCTCGTCGATGACCTGAACTGCCGTGGCTGCCACGTCATCGAGGACCGCGGCGGCGACATCGACGGCTTCCGGCAGTCGCTGCTGGCCGCCGACTCGCAGCAGCGCGCGCCGTTCCTCGGCGGCGAGGGCGCGCGCGTGCAGCCCGAGTGGCTGTTCAGCTTCCTGCGCGACCCGCAGACGCACGGCATCCGCCCATGGCTGCACCCGGAGTGGGCGTGGGGCAATGCGGTGCCGGCCGACAAGCGCGCCCTGCGGATGCCGACCTTCACGCTCGCCAACGAGCAGTGGACGGCCATCGTGCGCTACTTCGCGGCCTGGGATGGCCAGGAGTACCCGTACCAGGTGCCGCGCGCGAACGAGCAGACCGAGGAGCAGAAGCTCTACGCGCTCACCCACATGGTCGCGACGGACAAGGCCAACTGCCTGTCGTGCCACTACCAGGGCGAGTTCCCCGTGCAGCGGGGCCAGACCGAGCTCGCCAAGATGGCGCCCAATCTCAACATGGTGCGCAGCCGCCTGCGGCCGGAGTGGGTGAGGCAGTGGCTGCTGCGCCCGCAGAACTACCTGCCGTACACCAAGATGACCGCCTTCTGGGCGACGGTGGACCGCGAGAAGGACAACCCCGCCTGGCCGGCGGAGAGCGATCCCTTCCGCTCGCCGGCGCAGGCGTGGGACAAGGCGCCGTTCCCGGCTGGGCCCTGGGGCGACCAGGCCACCGTCGAGCTCCAGGTGGAGGCGGTGCGCGACTTCCTCTTCGGTCTCCCGTCGAACGCGGTCTTCCCGCCGCCGGGGCAGGAGGCGGCGTCACCGCTGGTGCGCAGCGCTCCCGCCGAGGCACCCGCCGCCGAGGCCGCGCCAGCCGAGGGTGGCAAGCCCGGCCCGGGCGACAAGCCCGCGCCGAAGCCGGGCGCGGTGCCGAAGAAGACGGGCATGCTTCCGGGCGGGCCCGTCCACCTCAATCCCTGACGGCGCGCTCGGGCGAGTCCACGGGACGCCTCGCCTTCCGGCGGCCTCTGCCGGCGCGCGGTGCTCGTCGCTTCGTGTTGCACGAGGCCACGAGCTGCGGTACGCATCGCCGGTCTCCGCATCACCGAGACGGCTGGGCGCATAACTCAGTGGTAGAGTGCGTCCTTCACACGGACGAAGTCGCAGGTTCAAATCCTGCTGCGCCCACCAGCCGCCTGATCTCCCTCCCCGCCAGCGGCACTCTGCCGCGTTGCGCCGTCTGCGTGCGGAGCGACGAGGTGCCGGGCGGGCGCTCGCAGGACGGGCCTACCGCGACTGGGCAACGGGGGCGCCAGCGCCGCGGACGCCTACCAGCGAATCGATCTCGCGAAAGACGCTCTCGTACTTCGGGACCATGACGGTATCCGCGAATCCCATGTGGGAGATGTCATCGCCGTTCCGGAAGGCCCGTGGAGTGAGCGAGATGCGTGCGGCGGTCGCGGATGCGGTGGTCACCTCCTCCACGCTCTTTCCCTCGTAGGTGCCCGTCCCCAGCTGCGTCATCTCCGCCGGAGTCAGGATGCGGTAGTCGCCAGCGCCACCTCAGCTCGCGAGAAACAGGCACGCCGTCGTCAGGCAAATCCAGACACCGCGGCACGATAGGTTGCGGAAGAACGCGTTCATGGCAGCGCGCTTGGGCGAGCAATGCTTGTGCCAGCGCCGAGCACCGGGGTCACGGGGCCAGAATGGCCGCGCTTGTGCCGCGAGCGGCGACTCCACGCAAGCGGTTGCGCGATTGCGCTTCCTGCCGGTGGGCACGAGTCCCGGCTGCATTCAGCGCGGCGTGCAGCTCACCGTGTCTCGCTGCCCTGGGTGGTGATGCGGCCCTCGATGGCCTCGATGGCCGCGCGCAGCTCGGCGCGGCTGCCGAGGCACGGGTAGCAATCGAGGCGATCACCAGAGAGCCGCCCGAAGATGCCGCTGGGCCTGCAGGCGTTGGTGAGGGCCAGCGGCTTGAGATGGGGCAAGCTGCGTCCGTCGCCGACCTCCGTCGCGCGCGCGAAGAGCCGCTTGCGGCCGCAGCCGTTGGCGGCGCGCAGGTCGTTGGCCACCAGCAGGGCCGGCGTGGCCTGCTTCTTCACGCGGTCGTCCTTGAGGAGCTTCTCGGCGCGGTCCTTGGGGAACTTGCCGATGCCCGGGGCGATGAGCAGCTCGTAGAGCAGGTCGGGGCCGCGGCTGCCCATGTGCTGCGACATGACATCGAAGGCTGCCGCCGCCGCAGCCGGCTGGGCGTTGGCCGTACGCAGGATCACCCGGCGCACGTCCTCGTCGGCGGTGGCCTCCGGCGAGACACCGAACAGGTGCCGGGCCACGCCCATCGCCGCGCCATAGCCTCCGCTGCTGCCGGCGTGGGCGAGGAGCAGCGCCTTGAGGACGGCCGGATCGTTCGGGTAGCGCTGCGCCAGCGGCCCGAGCGCGGTCAGGCCTCCGGAGCGGGCTGCCTCCAGCTCGGCCATGGTGGCCACGCCGTCTGCTGGGCGCGGTGGTTCGGGCGTGATCCCGGGCGCGCTCGTGGCGGCGCCCGACGGGGTGGCCGGCGCGCCGGAGCCAGGGGCGACGACGGCGCTTCCGGCGCTGGCTCCTTCCAGCGCGGCGACGGCATCGTCGCCGCGAAGCATGACTGCCGCCGCGACGGCCGCGCCGATGGCCACCAGCCCGAAGCCGGCCAGGAGGGCCAAAGGCGGCAGCGGCGGAGCGCCGGGGCCGCCTCGGCGAGGGAGCGGGAGGGCAGGCCGGTCCGCCCTCGCATCGGCGCCGGGGACAGGCCCGGCTGACTGGCCACCGTCTCCGCGCGCGCGCCGGTGCCCACGCGCAGCGCCGCGTCGCGGCTGGCCTCCGGGCTGCCAGAGGCCCGGTCGGCGGCGCTGGTGCTCAGCGGGGGTAGGGGCCGCTGCGGTCCGCGCTGGAGCCGAGACGTGCCGGCAAGCCGCCGGTGGGCGAGAGGCTGTAGTCCAGCTCGAGGATGGCGATCTCCAGCGCCTCCAGGAAGGCATCGGCGTCGGCGAAGCGCTCCTTGGCGTCCTTGTCCAGGAGCCGCATCACGATGTCCTCGATCTCGCGCGGCACCACCGTGCCCGGCACGCGCTCGGCGAGCCGCGGGGGGCGCTTGGTGGCCACCAGCCCGAGCAGCACCACGCGGTTGTCGGCGTCGAAGGGCCGGTAGCCGCAGAGCATCTCGTACATCATCACGCCGAGCGCATAGAGGTCGGCGCGCCCGTCGATCTCCTCGCCCAGCGCCTGCTCGGGCGCCATGTACTCGGGGGTGCCGTAGACCATCCCCATCTGGGTGAGCGCGGCAGCGCTGCTCGAGCCGCGCGTGGCGGCCAGGTCGTCGACCGGCACCTTGGCGATGCCGAAGTCGAGGACCTTCACCACGTCGCTGTCGCGGTCGCGACGCACGAGCATGATGTTCTCGGGCTTCAGGTCGCGGTGAATGATGCCGAGCTGGTGGGCGGCACGCAGGGCCAGCCCGATCTGGCGCGCGACCTTCACCGTGCGCTCCGGGCCCAGCGGCCCTCGCCCGACCACGGTGCGCAGGTCCTCGCCCTCGAGCAGCTCGAGCACCAGGAAGTGCGAGCCGTCCTCCAGCTTGCCGAAATCGGTCGCGGTGGCGACGTTCGGGTGCTCGATGTGCGCGCCAGCGATGGCCTCGCGCTCGAAGCGCTCCACCGCCTCCCGGTGCCCGAGCATCGCCGGGTGCAGCACCTTCACCGCCAGGCGCTTGCGCATGTGCGTGTGCGTGGCGCTGTACACCGCGCCCATCCCGCCCTCGCCGATGAGCTCGTCGATCCGGTAGCGGTCGGAGATGACCTGGCCGAGCAACCGGTGGGCGTCGGGGTCACCCGCCGCCGCCGGGGACGCCGTGCCCCTGGTCGCGCCCGCGTCGGTCATCGGTGCCGACGAGCATACCGCGCTCGTCGGATGATGCCCGGCCCGTCAGCCGTACGGATCGTCGGAGGGCTTCGGTGTGGGCGGCTTGGCCGCCGGAGGCGGCGGGCGTCGCAGGAGGGCTGGCCGGTGTGACCGGCGGCTTGGGCGCGACCGGCGGCGCAGCCACCGGCGGCTTCGGCGGTGTGGCCGGGGCCACCGTGGCGCTGCGCTGGCCGTGGCCGAGGCGCTCGGCGCCGTCGAGGCGGTCGTGGACGCGGTGGCGACCGTGGCGGTCTGCGCGGGCGCCGCTGTCTCCACCGGCTTCGGCGGCTCGGGCGTGGCGGTCTCCGCGGGCTTGGTGTCGACCGTGGCCGGCGGCGGCGGCTGCTGGCTGCTGATGTACATGTAGCCGAGGCCGACGACCGCGGCGACGGCGAGCCCGATGCCCACGAGGCGGCCGCTGCCGCCCTCCTTCTGCGCCTCTTCGAAGGCGGTGGCCCGAGCCATCGGTGCCCCGGCGGCCGCACCGAGCCTCCGCCAGGAGCGCTCGATGCCGACGCGCGGCCGCTGGCGCGGCGCTCTCCACCTTGCGCGGCGCGGTGGCCGCGACGGCGGCGGCGGCCGGCGTCACCGGCAGCGCGGGCGGGCCGCGCCGGGAGCTGGAAGGGTGCTCGTCCGCGGCGTCCGCGCCTCGGCGGCGGCGAGCGCCTGGCGCCCTGCGCCCCGGCGCCGTTCTCGCGCGCGGCGGGCGCGTTCGCCGGCCCTTGGCCTCCGCCGGGCACCCGCGGCCGGCGCGGGGGCGCTGCGCTCCGGCTTGGTCTCGTCCTTCGCGGGCGCGCCGATCTCCTCCAGCGAGCCACCCGCCTCGGCGAGCGCTTGCTGGAGCAGCTCTGCCGCCTGCTTCATCACCGTGCGCTCCTCGGGCGGCGGCATCTCCGCCTCGGGGTTCGTCATCGGGAAGAAGCCGCCGGCCTCGCCCTTCTGCGCTGGGCGCGGGGCCGGCGCTGGTTCCGCCGCCTTGGCGGCGGCGGGCTCGCGGCGGAGGGCCTCGAGCGCCGCGGCCGTCGAGCCGCCGATCGCCCCGAGACCGAGCATGGTCGAGGCGCGCTTCTGGGCGGTGGCTGCGGCGCTGGGCGGTGACGAAGTGGCCGGCCTGGGGGCTGCGGCTGCGGCTGCGGCTGCCGCGGCCCCCGCGGGGCCGACACCGCCGAGCGTGGGCGCGGCGGCGGCCGCCGGGACGTGCGCGGGCTCCGGGGGAATGGAGGAGTCGGCGGGCTTGCCGGCCTCGTACGTCGACGGTCCCTCCTGCGACTCGATGAGGCGGGCGATGAGCCCCTTGGACTTGTCGTCGATCTTGATGAACTTCACGCCCATGCCGGCGGGCTGCTCGCCGCTCGACTGCGACGACTCGCGCTTCCACACCACGCGCCCGACGCCGGCGAGGACGGCCTGCTCGTTCTGGATGCGGATCTCGAACTTGAGCAGCGTGCCCGGCGGGAAGGGGGAGGGCGTCTTGATGAAGATGCCGCCACGGCTCACGTCGTGCGAGTGGTGCTCGATGAACTCGTCGATGGTGGCGCTCTTGTAACGCACCGTCATCGACAGCACCTTCGCGCGCGGATCCTTACGAGTGTCCTGTCCCATCCGGGTCGCTCCAAGCTGCGCCAGCCCTCCGGCCGGAGCCGGGCGAGACCAGTGCGCCGTCGTTGGGTGCCCAACCCGCAACCGGGTCGATGCACCTCCGCGTGTACGCGGTCTGTCGGTCGTTCGTGCTGCCGATGCGGGGAGGAATGTTACCCGCGAAGATACGATAAGCCCAGATCGAGGCGGACCGACCATCCGCAGTGCGATCCGGCCCAGACGCGCGGCTGTCCGTGGGCGATCCGGCCGCGAGCGCGCAGGCGAGCGCCGCCGCCGACGATGTAGGTGTCTTCGCGACGCGCGCCCCCGCCGGCCCGCCGCCCGCGCCGGCACGCGGCGTCAGACGTCGTACGCGTGCGCGCCGAGCAGCTGGAACAGGGCGAACAGCGCGCTGGCGTCGCGGTGCTCGAAGCGGATGCCGGCGCGCATCGGCCGGTTGCCGGTGGCGCGCCGCACCCAGGCCACGCGGCCGCGCAGCACCAGCGGATCCCAGAGGGTCGGGGCGGTCACCTCCAGGGTGACACCGGAGTCGGCGGGCACCTCGACGTCGGGGCCGGGCGGCGGCGCGGGCGCCGCGCGTGGCCGAGCGGTCGCCGCCGCCGGCCCCCGCGCCGTGGCGCTGCGGGCGGGCGCGGGCGCGCGCGACCGTGGCTCGCTCGTCCAGGCCGCCGCGTCCCCGCGCCAGGCGTGGAGATCAGGACGGCGCGACTCGACCATGGCCGCCGTGGCCACCCCGCCGCGGCCGGCCAGCGGCGTGCCGGGAACGGGCAGGGTGGTCATCGGCAGGCGAGGCGCGGCCGCGCCTGCGAGTGGGTGCCCGAGCTCGACGCACGCGCCGCCGAGCCCGAGGTCGACGATGCGAACGCCGTGCGCGTCGGTGGCCGTGCTCTCTCCCGAGCCCGGCGTCGCCAGCGGGCGCACGAAGAGCGTCGCCGCCAGGTCCACGCGACGGCGCCCGTGGGCGCGGAAGTGCTTGCGACTGGTCAAGCCGTCGCAGCGTACATGATTCCCGGGGGCCGAATCGAGGCCGCGGCAGCGGACTTCGTCGGAATCGACAGTCAGAACCCGAAGACCGGCCCGATGGTCGGGGCGAAGACGACGCCGAACGTCGGCAGCATGAACATCATCTTCAGCTCGGCGCCGATGCCCACGTTGTCGGTGAAGGAGTAGACCGCTCCGGCGCCCACACCGACGAAGTTCAGGCCGGTGATCTGGTAGGCGTCAACCGTCTCGGAGCGCGCCGGCGGCCCGTCGTCGCAGCTGTCCGCGCCGTCGGTCACTTTGTCACCATCCTGGGTCAGCACGTCGCAGACCGTCACCGGCACCGAGGCGTTGACCTGGGCCACACCGCCGCCGAGGAAGAAGTACGGGCGCACCTTCTTCTTCTCGATCAGCGAGTCGCCGAGGATGTACGTGGCGCGCACCTCGGCATGCAGCGGCAGGAACGCGTTGGCCTGCTTCTGGTTGTACTCGTAGTCCTGGAGCTGCGTCTCGGAGTTGGCCTCGAACTTCGCCTGCGGCCCCTGGTCGCTGGAGGGCGAGCCGCCGAAGGCGAAGCCGACGCGCAGGCCCGCGGCGAGCGAGCCGGGCCCGAGCTTGAGGAGGAGGCGGTCGTAGCCGAGCAGCGCGCGGACCCCGGCCAGGCCGAAGCCGCCCTGGATGCCGTTGGTGCCGTTGACGTCCTTGGGTGCGCCGTAGAACTGGCCGCTGCCGTCCTGGTAGAAGCACGAGTACGCGTCGTCGGCGCCGCTGCACACGTTCTCGGCGCCGCTGATGAGCATCAGGTCGAGCTGCAGCCCGGCGGAGAGGATGTTCTTCGGCCCCTTGCCGGGCTTCTTGTCGCCGCCGGTGTCGGTGCCCTCCTCGCAGCTGCCGTTGAGGCAGACCAGGCCGGCCTGGCACTCGGGGGTCTGCTCGCAGCTCGCGCCCCAGCCCTTGTCACCGCGCTGGGCGCCGGCCTCGGGGCAGCCCGGCAGGCCAGGCGGGCAGTCTTCCTTGGCGGCGCACTTCTGCGGCGGCTTCTTGCCCGGCAGCGAGGGCGGGTCCCCCTCGATGTCGTTCTTGATGGCCACCTTGTGCGGCTCCTTGAGCGACCCCGAGGTGCCGGCCGGGTTGCCCTCCGGGTCCTTGGCGATGATGTAGTAGCGGATGTCGCCGGTGGTGGTGACGTCGGCGCAGGGGATCTCGCCGCCGAAGCCGCTGCCGACCTTGCTCATCTCGAGCGACTTCCACTTCGTGCCGCCGAAGGGCTTGTAGCGCAGGGTCACCTTGTCGACGCCGAGGTCCTCCGGGATCTCCACGTACACCGGGACGGGCGTGTTGATGGCCTGCTCGGTGATGGGCGTGTGCTCGAAGTCGCCTCCGGCGCCGGCCTTGGGCTCGCCGCCCGGCTCGTCGCCGGGGGGCGGCTTGCTGGTGCCGCCGCCGGCCTTCTTCTGCGCGGCAGCGAAGGTCTTGTCGAGCTCGGGGTTGGTCAGCGACGGGTCGACCTTGGCCGCGGGGTCGGCCTTGAGCGCGGTCACGAAGTCTTCCTCGGCGAGCTTCATGTCGCCGTTGCCGACGCCGTGCACCGTGCCCAGGGCGATGTGCAGCTTGCCCATCGTCTCCTTCGAGCAACCGCTGCCGCACTGCTTGAGCGCGTCCTTGAGCTTCTTCTCGGCCTTGTCGAAGGCGACGTTCAGGTAGTCGTCGTTCATCGCCTGGTCGTGCAGCTTGAGCGCGGCCTTGTCCTTGACGCCCTGCGCACTGGCTTCGGGCGACAGGGCCAGGGTCACTGCCGCGAAGACCACCAGGCAGAGGACTCGCAAGCCGGAGGCGGGCAGAGTCCGGCGGGGGCTCAGGAGCGGCACGCCCCTGCTGTTCGGAGACCTGAGCGAGCGAATCAACACGGCGAGTCGTCATCCTCCGGGCGCGCCGCCCGGCGTGGCAAGTGGGTCTAGACCTCGAGGGGCGTGGTGGAGAGGGCTACGCGTTAGCTCACGTTTCTCGAGGGCGGGAGCATCCGTACCGGAGAAGAGGGAGGGCTGGCCGAGGCGGGCAGGGCGATAGCACGGTCCGGCCCCCGCGGCCTGCTCGTCTTGGTTGCGTGTCGCGCGGAGACTTGTGCGGCAATCTGGCCTCGGTATCAGGGCTTGGAGGCGGGGGCTCCGCCAGGAGACGTCGGTCCCGTCGAGGCGGGCCCGCCGGCGGCGTCGCCGCCCTCGGTGCGGATGAACTGCACGCGCCGGTTGAGGGCGCGGTTCTGCTCCGTGGAGTTGGGAGCCATGGGGCGCTCCATGCCGTACCCCTTCGAGGTCAGACGCCCGGCGTCGATGCCCTTCGAGGTGAGGTACTTGCGAACCGAGGTCGCGCGCCGATCGGAGAGGCTCTTGTTGTAGAAGGCGCTGCCCTTGTTGTCGGTGTGGCCCTGGATCTCGATGCGCATCTTCGGGTTCTGGACGAGGACGTCGACCACCGCGTCGAGGATGGGGAAGCTCTCGGGGCGGATCCGATCCTTGTCGAACTCGAAATGGATCTGCTGGGTGATCTTGATCTCCTTGTCGGTCACGATCACCAACGAGGGCTTCTTCGGGCAGCCGGGCTTGTCGCCGCCGGGCTCGCCCGGTTCGTTCGGGCACTGGTCGTCCAGGTCGACCACCGTGTCCTTGTCGTTGTCCAGGTCGGGACAACCGTCGGCGTCCTCGAAGCCGTCCGGATCCTCGGGGTCGTTCTTGCAGTCCTTGCCGCTGCCGTCCCGGTCCGACTCGTCGGCGACCGTATCGAGGTCGTTGTCCGGCTCGGGGCAGCCGTCCTCGTCGAGGTAGCCGTCCTTGTCCTCGGGGGTCATCACGCAGCTGTCCCGCGTGTCGGTGATGCCGTCGCCGTCCGTGTCCGGGTCGCCGGGGGGCGGGGGCTCGTCGACGAAGCCTCGCTCCGCGCACTTCTGCGGCGGGGAGAGGTCGTAGGCGGCGTGGGCGTTGGCTTCGGCCAGCTCCAGGTGTTCCTGGGCGCGGAGCATGAAGCCCTGGTCGAGCTCGACGGTGGCGAACTCGAGGTGCGACTTGGCGATGGCCAGCTCGCGCGGCGCGCAGCGAACCGCGCCGTTGCGCTCCGCCTGGGCGGCCACCTTGGTCAGTCCCGCGATCTCGCCGCGCATGGTCGGCACCTGCGCGCAGCCCACGAGGGCGGCGCAGCCCAGCGCCAGCGCCAGCAGGACGGCGAAGGCAGCGCTCCCCGGGCTGGCCGACCGGGGCAGGGGGGCGGTCATCGACCGGCTCCCTCGTGGGCCTGCTTGGAGAGGACAATGGCCTTCTCCGCGTACACCTCGGCGGCGTCGGCGAAGTCGATGGCGTCGCCGTAGTCCGCAGCGGCGGCCTCTTCCATCGCCTTCTGCAGGTGCTCGTGCGCGTACCAGTACTCGTACGGCGCATACTTCTCCGCCCCGAGCGCGCGCGCCTGCTCGAGGCGCGACTGGGCGGAGTTGGCGCTCACCGCATAGAGGGTTCCGCCGCAGCCGATGGTGCCGGCTGCGCTCGCGACGCCGGCGAGCAGCGAGGCCGCCAGCACCAACCGCACCGCACGCTTTCCCGCACCCATGGCGTTGTCCCAGGACGTAGAGGGCCGATCTTGGCACCTCGTACGGAGCGCTCGGACGCTAGCAACACGGGCTCGCGCCCGTCAACCTCGCGGCGTCGCTACAACTTGCGATAGACCCCGATGACCACGCCGAGGAGCATGGTCGGTCGGAAGTCGGCGGCCCGGACCAGGATCGGCGCCATGGCCGCGTTGGCGGGCTGGAAGCGGATGTAGTCCTTCTCGGGGAAGTAGTACTTCACCGTGGCCTCGTCACCGATGAGGGCGACCACGATGTCGCCGCGGTTGGCCACCAGCTGCTTGCGGATGAAGATGTAGTCGCCGCTGTAGATCCCGGCCTCGATCATCGAGTCGCCGGTGACCCTCAGCCCGAACGTGTCGCGGCCCCCGCGCACCAGGCTGCGGTCGATGCGCACCGTGTCGAGGACGTTCTCCTCGGCGAGCAACGGCAGGCCGGCGGCCACGCGCCCGAGCACCGGGATCTCCACCATGTCGTCGTGATCGTTGGCGGGCGCGGAGCGGGTCACGTCGCCCATGGCGACGTCCTGTCCCGCCAGGGAGCCTCCGTGGGCGGAGGCCAGCGACCCCAGCGTGTCGCCCATGTCGTTGGGGCGGAGGGCCCGGGACTTCATGTCCTCGCGCGTCAGGTAGCCCTTCCGCTCCAGCGCGCGCAGGTGGTCGTTCACCCCGTTCGTGGAGCGGATGCCCATGTGTGCGCCAATCTCGCGGAGGGTCGGCGGGTAGCCGCGGTCCGTGATCGACTGCTTGATGTAGTGAAGCACCTGCTGCTGCCGGTCGGTGAGCCCCTGCATGGAGAGGGAAGGCTACTGAACAGGTGGAGAGATGTCAAAAAGAGCGCGGCGAATTCGTTCGCCTGGTAACCCGCCCGGGGTCTGCGGCGCGCGCGCTCGAACCGACGGCATTGCCACATGCTTGAAATCGCGACGCTTTCTGGCGTCGCCAGCCGCAGCGGCATTGCGGGTCGCCGGCCGGCGCGCGGCCGATCGAGCCTCTGCTCCCCGTCCTCTCACACGTTGTGCACAGCGTCTGCAGAGCTACCCGGCAGGTACGGGCGCGACGACCTGATCGCGCGTCACGAGAGCTTGTGGCCAGCCGCTGCGCGCGCGCGCAGCGCTGACGAGGTGCCGTGACCGGCGGGCGCCCCGGATCAACGAGGCACCTTGGCGCCTCCGGCGGCGCCGCGGCCCTCGAGCATGGCATTGAACTCGTCGGTGTCGCTGGAGTTCCCCAGGGCCTCCTCCAGGGTGATGGTGCGCTTCTGGTAGAGCGAGAACAGCGACTGGTTCATGGTCTGCATGCCGCTGCCCGACTGGCCGACCTGCATCTGCGAGTAGATCTGATGCAGCTTGTCCTCGCGGATGAGGTTCTTGATGGCGGCGTTGGGGATCATCACCTCCATGCACATCACCCGGCCGCCGTTGGCGCGCGGGACCAGCAGCTGGGTCATCACCGCCACCAGCGTGAAGGACAGCTGAGCGCGCACCTGTGACTGCTGGTGCGGCGGGAAGACGTCGATGACGCGGTTGATGGAGGAGACGGCGCTGTTGGTGTGCAGGGTGGCGAAGACCAGGTGACCGGTCTCGGCGATGGTCAGCGCGGCCTCGATGGTCTCCAGGTCGCGCATCTCGCCGACCAGCACGATGTCCGGGTCCTGGCGCAGGACGTACTTCAGCGCGTCCTTGAAGTTGTTGGTGTCGCTGCCGACCTCGCGCTGGTTCACCACGGACAGCTTGTGGGGATGGAGGAACTCGATCGGATCCTCGATGGTCATGATGTGGAGGCGCTGCTCGGAGTTGATCTTGTCGATGATGCTGGCGAGCGTGGTGCTCTTGCCGGAGCCGGTGGGGCCGGTGACCAGGACCAGCCCGCGCGGCTTGTTGGCGATGTCGGCGGCCACCGGGGGCAGGCCCAGCTCGTCGAAGTTGGCAATCTTGAAGGGGATCTGGCGGAAGACGCCGGCCACCGCGCCACGCTGCATGAAGACGTTGGCGCGGAAGCGCGACAGCCCCTTCATGCTGAAGGACAGATCGAGCTCGTTCTTCTTCTCGAAGGCGACCTTCTGCTCCTCGGACAGGACGGAGTAGCAGAGCTGCTTGGCGTCGACGCCTGACAGCGGCGGCAGGCGCAGCGGCACCACCGAGCCGTCGATGCGCAGCTGGGGCGGCGAGTCCTTGGTGATGTGCAGATCGCTGGCGCCCTTGTCGACCATGGCGCGCAGCAGCTGCTGCAGCGAGAATTTCAGGCCGTCCGGTGGGTTCTGCGCGCCGCCGGTGTTGCCGCCCGGGTGGCTTGGGCCCTGGGACATGCCGCCGCCGGCCATCAGTCGCTCATGGTGACGCGGCCGATTTCCTCGACCGTGGTCACCCCCTGCAGCACCTTCTCGATCCCGCTCATGCGCAGGGTGTTCATGCCGTTCTTGATGGCGGCGGCCTTGAGCTCGGCGGTGGAGGCGCCCTGGAGGACCATCTCCTTCAGCCCGTCGGTGAAGCGCATCACCTCGTAGAGGGCGACGCGGCCGCGCAGCCCGGTGCCGTTGCAGTTCTTGCAACCGGCGCCGCGCATCAGGTGCGCGCCGGACACCTGCTGCTCGGTGAACCCGAAGTCGAGCAGGATCTTGGCGTCGGACTTGTCGGGCTGCTTGCAGTCGTTGCAGACCTTGCGCGCCAGGCGCTGGGCCAGCACCAGGTTGACGCTGGCGGTGATCAAGAACGGCTCCACGCCCATGTTGAGCATGCGCGAGATGGTCGCCGGCGCGTCGTTGGTGTGCAGCGTGGAGAGCACGAGATGGCCGGTGAGCGCGGCCTTGACCGCGATCTCGGCGGTCTCGAAGTCGCGGATCTCGCCGACCATGATGATGTCCGGATCCTGGCGGAGGAAGGAGCGCAGGCCGGCCGCGAAGTTGAGCCCGATCTCGTCGTGCATCTGCACCTGGTTGATGCCGTGCAGGTTGTACTCCACCGGATCTTCGGCGGTGCTGATGTTGGTGCTCGTCTTGTTGAGATCGCTGAGCGCCGAGTAGAGGGTGGTCGTCTTGCCCGAGCCGGTGGGGCCGGTAACCAGCACCATGCCCCAGGGCTGGTTGATGGCCCAGGCGAAGTCGGAGAGCGGCTTGGCGTCGAAGCCGAGCTTGGTCATGTCGAGCTGCAGGTTCGACTTGTCCAGGAGACGCAGGACGATCTTCTCGCCCCAGATGGTGGGCAGGACCGAGACGCGGAAATCCATCTCCCGGCCCTTGCCGAGCTTGAGCTTGATGCGCCCGTCCTGGGGCAGCCGGCGCTCGGAGATGTCCAGCGAGGCCATGATCTTGAGGCGGCTGGCGATGGCGTTCTTGAGCTTCATCGGGGGCGTCATCTCCTCGAGGAGCACGCCGTCGATGCGATAGCGGACGCGGAGGCGCTTCTCGTAGGGCTCGACGTGGATGTCGCTGGCGCCCTTCTTGATGGCGTTGAGGAGGATGGCGTTGACCAGGCGCACCACCGGCGCGCCCTCGGCCGCTTTCTCCAGCTCGTTGAGGTCGACGTCCTCGCCGTCGACGGCGACCTCGATGTCGTCCTCGTCACCGAACTCGCTCAGCACCTCGTCGTACGAGGGGCCGAGCTGGAAGACCCGGTCGATGGCCTCGGCGATGCCCGTCTCCGAGGCGACCACCGGCTCCACGTTGAAGCCGGTCAGGAACTTGATGTCGTCGATGGCGTGCAGGTTGGCCGGGTCGGCCATGGCCACCACCAGCGCCGAGCCGGAGCGGGAGACGGGGATGATCTTGTGCTTGTCGCAGACCTCGCGGGAGACGAGCTTGATGCACTCCGGGTCGATCTCGTACTCCTCGAGGTTGACCGCCGGCACGCGGTACTGGCTGCTGAGGAAGCCGGTGATCTCGCCGTCGGAGATGTACCCGAGCTTGGCCAGCGTGTAGCCGAGGTTGGCGCCGGACTTGCGCTGCTCTTCCTGCGCCTGCCGCAGCTGCTGGAGGCTGATGAGCTTCTCGCGGACCAGCAGCTCGCCGAGGCGATTGGCGGTGGACATCGCCATCGAGTGTCCAGGCTCCCCCCGATTCAGTCAATTGGTTCGGCGCGCGGCGCCGGCGGTTCGGTTCGCCGGTCGCGCTCGGCGGCGAGCGACTATACTGGCCGGTATTCGTGTTCTCCCTCGCCCCCCTCGGGCTCGGTCGAGCCGTATCGTCGGCTTGCTCCCCGGCTACGCCGGGCAGCGGCCATCCGTGATTCGCGGAGCCCTCGGATGAGCTTCTGGGATCGCTTCGGGCGCGAGGCGCGTCGTGCCAAGGCTGCGCGGGCCAAGGAGCGGTCGGGCGATCTGGCCACCGCCGTCGAGCTCTGGCTGCAGGCCGACCAGCCGGACGAAGCGGCGCGGGTTCTGCTGGTGCGCGCCGACGCCGAGCGGGTGCCCGAGAAGCGGATGGCCTTCTGCGCGCAGGCAGCCGAGGTGGCGCGCGGCGAGGAGCCGCGCAAGAAGGCGCTGGCTCGCAAGGCGCGGCTGGCCTTCGACATCCTGCGCGGGCGCGGCGGGACGGCGCTGGCCAGCGAGCTCACCGCGGTGGCGCGCGACCTCGAGGAAGCCGGGGAGCTGGAGACCGCCGCCGACGCGCACGCGCTGGCTGGTGACACCGAGGGCGAGGTGCGCGCGCTCACCGCCGCCGGGGCCATCGAGCGGCTCGAGGAGCGTCTGCGCACCTCGGACGCCGCGGCGCGCGACCGGCGCGATCTCGACGCCGTGCTGCGCCGCATCGCGGACCTCGATCGCACCGCCGAGCGCCGCGCCGCGCTGGAGCTTGCTGCCGGCTGGCTCGGCACGCGAGAGGACGAGCGCGTGGCCGACGCGGTCCGCGCGGTGCGGGCCAGGCTGCTGCGCGGGCCGCTCGTCGACCTGCGCATCGAGGGTGTCGCCGGGCGCTGGGCCCTCGGCGAGGTGGTGACCATCGGGCGCGGGGACGCGACCATCGTGGTCGGCTCGCGGGCCATCAGCCGGCGGCACGTGTCCGTGCGCCGCCTGGGCGCCGAGGTGGTGGTTGAGGACCTGGGCACGCGCAACGGCACCACCCTGGCCGGCGCGCGCCTCTCCGGCCCGCTGCCCATCGGCGCCGGCGTGGAGCTGTTGCTCGGCGGCGAGGTGGCCTGCACCATCGCTCCTCTCGAGGACGCGCACGCCGTGTTCGGGCAGCCACTCACCGTCCAGGTCGCCGGCGAGCGCTACCTGCTGCCGCTCGGCGAGCTCCGGGCCGGCGACTGGCGGCTGACGCACGAGGTGCGCGGCGACGACGCCTTCGTGGTGCTGCGCACCGCCTCCGGCGGCGCCAGGCCATTCCTCGACGGCTTCGAGCTCGCGGCCGAGGTCGAGCTCTGCGTGGGCGACGAGATCCGCATCAGCCGCAACGGGGCGGTGCGCCTGTCCGCGCACGTCGCCGGCGCCGGCACAGAGGCCTCGGCCTTCGGCACCCCGTCGCCGGCGCCCGCGACGCGGCTCGCGCGCGGGCCGTCGTGAGCCTCTGGAAGCGCCTCCGCGACCGGGTCGGCCGGCGGTCGGCGGCCGACGACGGCGCTGCGCGCGCCGCGCTGGAGGAGGCCAGGCCGCGCGCGCCGGACGGCGACGACGTGGCCAGCGCGGTGCCCGGGCTGCGCGCCACCCAGCGCCCGCGCGCCGACGAGGTGAGCCAGCTGGCCAGGCTGGGCGAGCCCGAGGGGCCGACCACCGAGGAGGCGCTGGGCATCCTGCGCCGCGCGCGGGGCACGGAGCGCGAGGCCGAGGCGGTGCAAGCGGCGCTGCTCGGCCAGAGCCAGCGCACCCTTCCGGAGCCGGTGCGCATCGCCTGCGCCGACATCCTCGCCGCGCGCGGAGACGAGGAGCAGGCGCTGCGGCTGCTCGGCGGGGTGATCAGCTCCTCGGGGCTCATCCTGGCCGCCGACCTCTTCGCCGCCAACGGCCAGCTGGCGCGCGCGGTGGGCACCATCGAACGCTTGCTGGCCCGCGAGCTCGACGCGCCCGGCGCGCGCGAGCGACATCGCCGCTGGCGCGCTTCGCTCGGGTTCACCGGTGCGCCGGTGCGGCGGCTCGACGAGGCCACCGTCATCGCCGCGGTGCCCACGCGCGGCCCCTTCCGGCTCCTGCGCGAGGTGGCCCGGGAGGCGCGGGCGCCGTCTACGAGGCGGAGGACGAGCTGCTCGGGCGGCGGGTGGCCTTCAAGGTCTACCACCGGCGCGGCGAGGACCGCGCCTGCTGAGCGCGAGGCGCGCACCGCCGTGCAGCTCGCCGGCCCGGGCGTGGTGCGGGTGCTCGATCTGTCTCCGGTCGAGGGCTGGGTGGCGCTGGAGTGGATCGGTCGGGATCGGTGCGCGACGTCCTGCGCACCGGCGGGGTGGCGACGCTGGTGCCCATGGAGCGCTGGGCGCGGCCACTGGCGCGCGCCCTGGCTCGCGTGCACGCCGCCGACCTGGTGCACGCCGACGTCAAACCGGCCAACGTGCTCCTGCGCCAGCCGTCCGAGCCGGTGCTCGGCGACTTCGGCATCGCCCGGCCCCGCGGCGCGCCCTCCGAAGGGGGCAGCCCCGGCTACCTCAGCCCCGAGCGGCTGGGCGGCCGGGCCAGCGACCCCCGCGACGACGTCTACGCCTACGGCCGCGTCCTCGAGGACGTCCTGGCCCGGATCGAGGCCGCCGGGATGCCGCCGGACGCCGCGCTGGAGCCGTGGCGCGAGCTGGCCATGGTCTGCCTCGGTCGCGACGAGGACCGTCCCGAGGACGCCGCCGCGCTGTGCCGCTGCCTGCCCTGACGGCACCCTCCGCCGCGCTGCGGCGCCCGGGATCGCGCGAGGCGGGGCCCGAGCCTGACCCGGGGGGCGGGCGGGCTCGGAGAGGTTGGACAGTCAGGGCGCTTGATGTCGCTGGCTGCGCCGTGGACAATCGCGCCGTGCACCGCACCCTCGCTCCGGCTCTCGTCCTCTGGCTCTGCGGTTGTCTCTGTCCGGCTCTCATGGGCCTGGCCCTGGCCGGCTGCGGCGGCAACGCCTGCCAGGACCTGCAGGAGCGCGTCGCCGAGTGCCTCGGCGCCGACCAGCCCGGCGGCGAGGACATCCCCGACGAGGAGTGCACCGACGACTTCGCGACGGAGTCGGAGTGCTTGCTCGACCAGAGCTGCGAATCCCTGAACAGCGGCGAGGCCTACGTCACTTGTGCGCCCGGCAGCTGAGGGTGGGGGCGGCGGCACCGCCTGGGTCGCAGACCGAGTGGGAGGGGAGGTCGGAGGCTGGACGGGTGCGCGGTCTCCTGACGGAGCGCTCGACAGGCTGCGCGCGGGCGCTTCGAGCCGCGGTCGGCCGTGGTGCGGCCAGGGTTGGAGCCTGAGGACTGAATGCGCCTGGCGCTGATCGCCACTCCCGCGCTGCTGCACGATCTCCGCCCGGCGCCGGGCGCGCTGGATGGCGATCTGCTGCGCGTGCGGTTGCCACGCGACGACGCCGCCTTCCGGGTGGTGGACATCGATCCCGCCGTCGACGTGGCGGAGCAGCTCGACCGCATCTTCGACGCCACCCCGGCCGGCGAGGACGATCCGGTGCTGCTCTACGTCTCGTGCGCGGTGGTGGTGTCGCGCGAGGGGGAGCTGTTCCTGTGCCTCGACCCGGCCGACCCCGACACCGGTGCCGCGCTGGAGGAGGTGACCGCGGTGGTGCGCGACCGCGCGCCGGGACCGGTGCTCTTCGTCCTCGAGTGCCGCCACCCGCCCGATCCCGACGACCCTTTCCGCTCGGCGGCCATCGTGGCCGCGGCCCGCGCCGCGGTGGCCTCCGCCTCGACCGGGGTGGAGCTGCTCGTCGCCGCGCGCCCGCAGTCGGATGACGAGGTCGATCGCGCCTCGCCCTTCACGCGCGCGGTGGTCAGCGCGCTCGACGAGCTGGCCGGGTCCGAGGAGATCACCGCCGAGCGGCTCTACGAGCACCTCCTCGACGGCGAGACGCTGCTCGGGGTGGTGCCGTGCTTCGCGCACACGCGCGGGCGCGTCGGCTTCCCGCTGGTCCCCGAGGACGCGCCGCACTCCGACGCCACGCCGTGGCCCGAGGAGGTGCCGGTGTCCGAGGACGTGCCGGTCTCGGGTGGCGGCGAGGAGGACGACGTGCCCGTCGACCTCGACGACATCGCAGCCGGCGCGTCGGCGCCCGACGAGGTTGCGGCCGACGCCGACGCACTCCCCGGCGATCGAAGCGCACCGGCGGACGAAGGGATCGCGGCGGACGCCGGCGCCGGGCTGGAGGGCGGAGATGCGCTCGGCGCCAGCGAGGCCATCTCGAGCGCGGTCGACAATCGACCCACGCCGGTGCAGGAGCCCCCGCGGCACGACGACGACGACAGCGCGGATTCGCGCCGCACCAGGGTCACCCCCGTCTCCTCGATCCCGACCACGGGCCAGCGCGATCCCGACACGGAGCGCGACGCCGAGGCGGCGGTCGCCTCCACCGAGCGCTCACCGACCGGGGGCCCGGCCTCGCGTCGCTCCTCGCTGCCGCCGACCGCCATGCCCTCCGCGCGGTCGTTCCTGCGTTCCCACCAGGAGCTGGCACGCGTCATCGTCAGCGAGCGGCCGCCGCCTCCTCCCGACAACGACGAGGACGAGGACGACATCCAGGCCGACACGGGACGGCAGACACCGCCGGACACCCCGAGCGCCCGCGCGCGCTCGGCGAGCCATGCCCTCGCCTCGACCACCACGCCAGAAGCGGCGCCGCCATCCTCCGCGCCGCCCGCGTCGGTGCGCGCCCCGGTCTCGGCGCGCGCCCCGGCCTCGGGCCCGATGTCCGGACCACCGGCCAGGCCGGACACGGGCGGCACGCTGGCCGAGCACCTGGCGGCCAGCGAGGTCACCGAGGATCCGGAGGCGGCGCTGCGCGAGCTGAAGTCCGCGCTGGCGCAGCTCGGGTCCAGCGCCACCGTCGAACGCGCCGGCGTCTACGTGCGCATCGCCGCCATCAAGCGACGCCAGGACAAGCCGCGCGAGGCCATCTCCAACCTCGAGAAGGCGCTCACCCTGGCCCCGGGACACCGCGGCGCGCTGGAGGAGCTGCTCGAGCTCGACGTGGCCGCGCGCGACTGGCGCGCGGTGGCCAACGCCGAGGAGCAGCTGCTGACCACGGTCACCGACGACGGCGAGCGCTTCCAGCGCCTGCTCCAGTTCGCGGAGCGGTGGGAGGTGGTGGCCGGCGATCGCGAGCGCGCGTGCAAGGCGCTGGAGCGCGCCCGCGAGCTGCGGGGCGGAGACCCCGGCCTGCTGGCCTCGCTGCGGCGCATCTACGAGGCCGTTGGCGACGTGGAGGCGGCCATCGCCGTGCGGCGCCGCCTGGCCGAGGTGGCGCAGGTGCCGCGCGAGCAGGCGCGCGGATACTACGAGCTCGGCCAGTACCTGGCCTTCGAGCTGCACCGCGAGGACGCCGCGCTCGAGCTCTTCGATCGCGCGCTGGAGACGGACCCCAGCATGCTCGAGCCCCTGGAGGTGGTGGCCACGCTCCTCGGCGAGCGCATGGACTACGGCGAGCTGGAGCGCGCCTACCGCCGCATGCTGGAGCGGATCCAGCGCGTGCCCAGGGGCTCGGTGCGCAGCGAGGTCACCTGGGAGCTCTGCCGCCGGCTCGGCCTGCTCTTCCGCGATCACCTGGAGAACGCGGAGCTGGCGCTGGACGCCTTCGAGGACGCCACCGGCGAGAAGCCGGACGACATCGGCTCGCACCTCATCGCCGCCGATCTGGCCAAGCGCGTCGGACGCTTCGACCGCGCCGCCTTGCACCTGCAGGCCGCGGTGGCCATCGACCCGGGGCGGGTCGATCTCTTCCACGACCTCTTCGACACCTTCCAGAAGGCACGCTCGCCGGATCAGGCCTACGCCGCGGCCTGCGTGACCATGTTCCTGCGCGCCTCCGAGGCGCGCGAGCGCTTCGTCTTCGAGGAGCACAAGCCCGAGGGCGTGCCGCGCATGACGCGACCGCTGCCCGAGGGCGGCTGGGACCTGCTGCGCGCCGAGGACCGGCACCGCGACGTCGAGGCCATCCTCGCCGCCATCGCGCCCGCGGCCATCGCCATGCGGCTCGCCCAGCTGCAGAAGGAAAAGAAGCTACCCGCGCTCGACCCGGCGGCGCGCCAGGACCCGGAGACGAGCACGGCGTCCATCGTGCGGTCGTTCAAGTGGGCCAGCCACTTCCTCGGTGTGGGTGCGCCGGCCATCTACGTGCACGACGACGCGGCGGTGAACCTGGCCGCCGTGCCTGCCGAGGAGCCGAGCGTGTTCGCCGGCGGCGGCGTGCTGCGCGGCAAGACCGAGCCCGAGCTGGCCTTCCTGGTGGGGCGGCACCTGGCGTACTACCTGCCGCCGCACCGGCTGCTCCTCTTCTATTCGTCGATCGAGGACCTGTCGGCTCTCTTCGTGGCTGCCGTCACCCTGGTACTGCCCGGCGTGCCGGTGCCCAGGCCGCTGGCGGAGGCGACCCACGCGCTGCGCCGCGATCTCGGGGTGCGGCTCGGTGCCGAGGCCAAGGCGGAGCTGGCGCGCGCGGTCGAGGCGTTCGAGGCCGGCGGCACGCGCGCCGACCTGGCGCGCTGGGTGGGGGCGGTGGAGCGCTGCGCCACGCGCGCCGGGCTGCTGCTCTCCGGCGACCTCGAGGTGGCGGCGGCGGTGGTGCGCAGCGACGGGCGCGGCGTGATCGGCGCCGAGGCCAAGATCGGCGACATGACCGCCTTCCTGGTGTCCGACGCGTACCACACGCTGCGGCGGCTGCTCGGCGTGGCCGTCGAGCCCTGAGCCGTCGTCACGCCACGCTCGTATCAGTCCTTGCCGGCGATGTACGCGAAGTACGCCTCGTCGCTCGGTGCGCGCCCCAGGAACTTGCTGATCATCGCGCGCTCGTCCTCGCCGCCGCCCCTGGACAGCACCTCGTCGCGCCACGCCGCTGCGGCGGTCGGGTTCAGCAGCCCGTCCTTCTTGAAGCGGGTGAGCACGTCGCGCGACAGCGACAGCGCCCACTGGTAGCCGTAGTACGCCGCGTCGTACCCGATGAGGTGACCGAAGCTCGACTGGAAGTGGGTGCCGGGCACGAAGCCGAAGGAGTCGGTGCTGTTCTGCACCTCCTCGACCACCTTGGTGGAGTCCATGGGCACCGGGCGGCTGTGGAGCTCCTGGTCCAGGCTGGCCAGGAAGAGCTGGCGCTGCGTGGACAGGGCGCGACCGAAGCCACGCGCCCTGGTCATGGCCTGGAAGAGCGGCTCGGGGATCTTCTCGCCCGTCTTGTGGTGCTTGGCGAAGAGGTCGAGCACCTCGCGCGACCAGCCCCACTCCTCGAACATCTGCGAAGGCGCCTCCACGAAGTCGCGCACCGTGGCCGTGCCCGAGAAGCTGGCCAGGCCGGCGCGGGTGAGCAGGTGGTGGAGCACGTGCCCGAACTCGTGGAAGAAGGTGATCATGTCCTCGTGCTGCATCAGCGCCTGCTCGGCGCCCGGCTTGGGGAAGTTGCAGACCAGCGCCGCCCAGGGCTCGCGCCAGCGCCCGTCGCTCAAGGTCTTCGCCGAGCGCACCGTGAACATGGCCGCGTGCTTGTATTTGTCGGGGCGAGGGTAGAGGTCGAAGTAGAACTTGCCGATGCGCTTCTTGTCCTTGGCGCTGTAGACCTCGAACGCGGTCACGTCCGGGTGCCACGCCTTGGCCTCGATCTCCTTGTATTCGAGGCCGTACATGCGCGCGGTGATGTCCATCAGCCCCTTCTTCACGGAGCCGATCTCGAGGTAGTTGCTGAGCTCGCGCGAGTCGAACTTGTACTTCGACTGCCGCACGCGGTCCTCGAGCCAGTAGCGATCGGGGGGGACCAGCTTGTCGCCCTTGCCGCCGAGCTTCTTGTACTCCTTCACGAACTCCTCGAGCTCGGCCTTGGCCGGCGCCTTGAGCGCGTCGCGCAGGCGCCCCAGGAAGTCGCGGACGTTCTTGCTGGTCTTGGCCATGCGCGGCTCGGTGGCGTAGTCGGCCCAGGTGGCAAAGCCGAGCAGCTTGGCCTTCTCCTGGCGCAGCACCAGCAGCTTCTCCAGCAGCTTCACGTTCTCGTCGCCGCCGCGATTGGTGAAGAGCACGTAGAGGTCGAGCGCCGCCTTGCGGTCCGGCGAGTAGGTGACGAACGGGAAGAAGTCCGGGTAGTCAGTGGTGATCTCGACCATGCCCTTGGTGTTGGGCTTGTGGGAGGCGATGTACTCCGGCTTCAAGCCCTTGAGGCTGGCGGGCTTGACCTCGATCTTCCCGGTGGCCTTGGCGATGTTGCTCTGAAAGTCCTGGCCGATCTGGGTGATCTCCTCGTTGAGCTGGCGCACGCGCTGCTGCTTGTCGGCGGGCAGCTCCAGGCCGTTGCGGCGAAAGTCGCGCAGCGTGTCGGAGAGCAGGCGCGCGCGCTCACCGGCGAGCGGCTCCTTCCTGGCGGCGTAGGCCTTGACCACGCCGGCCAGGGTGGCGTCGAGCCACACCCCGGTGATGAACTTGTCGGCCTTGGGCTCGCACGCCTTGGCCGCCTCGCGCACCGCCCCGTCCGGGTGGGCCACGCCCATCAGGTACGGGAACTCGGCGGCGGTGTTGTAGGCCAGCACGGCATCGTCGAAGCGTCCCAGTGTGGTCTCGAAGGTCAGCCGCTCCGGTGGCGCGCCGGCGAGCGCCTTGACGGCCTCGATGTTGCGCTGCGCCAGCGCCAGGTTGTCGTCGCAGAGCTTGGTGACCCCCGGCGCGGTCATGCCCACGCTCACCGGGTCGACCTCGGGCTCGGGCAGCGCCGCCGGCACGGGCGCGGCCGAGGCGGTGGTGGTCGAGGTCGGCGCCGGCCCGAGGATGGGATCGGGCACGGGCGCACCACAGGCGAGGGGAGCGAAGGCGACGGCGACCAGGGCGGAGCGGAGGACGCGCTTCATGGCGTCCGGCTATAGCGCAGAAACGACCCGGCGGCGCCGGACGGGGCCAACCGAGGGTGGCCGGAAGACCGGCCGGTGTTCGCTGCTCGCCGCGGCAGTGGAATGTGGCGCTTCGAAAGTGAATAGCCGCGTACCCGATGGGCACGCGGCTATTCGCGCCTGGCCTGAAGCGTCAGGGCGTCGTTCGGTTCAGGGGGCCGGGTCGCCGAAGTTGATGCCGCACTGGTAGTAGCGGCTCGTCACGTCGCTGAGGACGCCGGTCGCCTTGACCTGGATGAAGAAGATGCTGGCGTCGGCCGCCGGCACCGGAATGCCGGCGTCGCTGAGGTCCGCCTCGGCGTCCGCCGACTCCACCGCGGAGGTGCCGATGACCTTGCCCTTGTCGTCGTGGACCGTGAACTGCAGCCCGGTGAGGCCCGAGCCCGAGCGCTGACCGGAGCAAACCGCGCGAATGACGTCGGTGGCGGCCGCGGCGGCGTTGTCGAACGAGAAGAAGTCCACGTCCGCCGGCGTCGCGACGGTGCCGGCGACGAAGAAACCGGTTGCGCCGCTGGCCAGTGCAGCGGGCTCGAGCGCCATCGCCGTGTTGATGCTGTCGTTCAGGACGGGAGTCGTCGTGTTGTCCTCCTGGTCGAGCGGGTTGGACCCGGCGCCGTAGTGGAGGAGGAAGTAGAACGGGTTCGCGCCAACTGCCGCGCCGTTCTGCGCCTTGACGTGCAGCTCGTAGGGCGTGCCCAGCGAGAGCGGCGTGTTGAGACTGAGGCCGAAGGTGGGGTCGATCTTCGTGCCGTCGATCTTGGCAATGATCTCTGCGCTGCCGGCAGGCGTGATCCAGACGTCGCCGACCGGGACCGTGGAGCCGTTGCCGTCGGTGCCGGCGGGGAAGAGCTCCACGTTGCCGGTGGTGCGCTCCTCGAAGCTGGCGGCGACGGTCGAGCAGAGCGTGGCGTTCTGCGCATCGCAGATGATGTCTTCAGGGATGGTGAACGTGAAGGTATCGACCTCGCTCTGCATGTCGAACACGCCATACGCCTCGCTGGCGTAGTAGCCGATGCCGCTGGTCGTGTTCGGACCGTACTTCATCACCGTGTAAGGCGGGTCGCCGTCGGCCGTCTCGTCGTGCTCCGTCACCGACTCGGCGGTCGGATCGACGTTACCGACGAGCACGGCGAAGTTGCCGTCGTCGACCGGCACGGCGCTCGCTGGGCAGGGATCACCCTTGTCGGCGGCCCACTTGCAGAAGTCCTGGACCTTGATGCAGTACGTGCCGTCCGCCGGCAGCACCGTGTACAGCGAGCTGTCCTGCGTGTTGCGCGGGATGGGATCGTCGTTCTCCGCGTACTGGCTCCCGTCGGGACCGTAGACCGTCAGCACGGAGTCGACGTAGCCGTCTGCAAACGGATCGTCGTCCGGCTTCGCGTCGAGCAGCAGAAAGACGGCCTGGCCCTTGGTGCCTTCGAAGGTGAAGAAGTCCTCGTCGGTCTCCGGGTTCTCGAGCTCTTCCTGGGCCGCGGTCCCGATGTCGAGCTTCACGCCGCTGGCGCAGTCGACGTTGGTGTCCGGCTTCCCCGAGCTCGACGAGCTGGTCGGCCCGGTGGCCGTCCCGGTGGTCGTGCTCGTGGTCTGCGCTCCGACACCCGTCGACGACGCAGAACCCGATGCTCCCGTGCCGCCCGTGCCGCCGGTGTTGCCGTCCTCGGCATCCGAGCCACAACCGCCCGCGGCGGCGATGACCAAACCGGTACCCAGCACTCCCAAGATGTACTTCGACCTCATGACGGCGCCTCCTGAACTAGGCATTGAGCAGCTCGCGCAGGGCGCGCGGGCTTTCGCAAGAAGGCGTGTTTCCTACAACGTAGGCCACCCGCAAACAAGGCCGGCGTGCCGGCCGGGTGACGGACTCATGGGCCGAGACCGAAATATCCGGAGGAGCCTGACGGGGCACCGCCACCGGCGCCCTGCGGCCCGAGCGGTGTCCGGGCCGTACGCGTCGTCCACACCACCCGCTGCGGCGCACAATTCGCCTCGAATGGCCCCCACCCGCCCGGAGCTCTGGCGCCGTCGCGTGGTCGAGGCTCGGATGTCGGCCTCGGCGGGGGGTCAGCCCGGCAGGAGCCGAGCTGCCGGCCACTTGACCGCCGTGTACGGAAGCTCGATCTCGTCCTCGGGCGCCAGCACACGGACCAAGGCGTAGCGGCCGTCGACATGCGGTTCGGTGTGCACCTCCACTCGCAGGTTGACCAGGTCGATCAACCAGTACGTGGCCACGCCGGCCCGTGCGTATGCGGCGGCCTTCTTGCGATCGATGCGCACGCTGGTCCGCGCGACCTCGACGACCAGCGCCGCCTCGTCACCGCGCGGGTGGCGCGCGCTGAAATCCGCGTAGCCGCCATGGAACACTGCCACGTCCGGCTCGGGCAGCGAATCGGGTCGCGCCACGAGAGGAGATGCCACGCGCACGACGTATCCGTCCCCGTAGGTTGCACGGAGTCGATCGGCAAGCAGTGCGGTGAGATTGGCGTGCGGCGGGCTCTGCGGAGGAACCACGATCAGCTCTCCATCGACGAGCTCGAGTGGCTCGTCCTCGGACAGGATGCCGACGTCCACCATGCGCAGCACCTCGTCGACGGTGAAGCGCCGCGTGGGAACCTCCGGTTCGCGCTGCATCCTGCCAGTCTAGCGCCGGCCGGTGGTGCCGGGTAGCTCACGCCTCGCGCATGAACGGGTACCCGAGCTCCACCGGCGGCGCGAAGGTCTCCTTCACGACGCGCGGCGACACCCAGCGGAGCAGGTTGAGCATGCTGCCCGCCTTGTCGTTCGTCCCGGAGGCGCGCGCCCCGCCGAACGGCTTGCCCGACGACGGCGCCGGTGGGCTTGTCGTTGACGTAGAAGTTGCCGGCGGCGAACCGCAGCGCCTGGCCGGCGCGCTCCACGAAGTGGCGGTCGTTCGAGAACACCGCGCCGGTGAGCGCGTACGGCGACGTCTCGTCGCAGAGCCGCAGCGCCGCCTCCTCCTCGCCGTCCTGGTAGACCCACAGCGCCAGCACCGGCCCGAAGAGCTCGTCCTGCATCAGGCGGTGCTTGGGGTCGCTGACCTCGATCACCGAGGGCTCCACGAACCAACCCTCCTTGGAGTCAGCGCCGCCGCCGGTGAGCACCTTGCAGCCGCTGTCACCGCGGGCCGCCCCGAGCCGCTCGTCGAGCCGGCGAAACGCCTTGTCGTCGATGACCGCGCCCATGAAGTTCCGGAAGTCGGTGACGTCCCCCGTCTTGATCTCCGCCACCAGCTCGACCACGCGCGCGCGCAGCTTCGGCCAGATGGACGCCGGGATGTACGCGCGCGACGCCGCCGAGCACTTCTGCCCCTGGTACTCGAAGGCACCGCGCACCAGCGCCACCGCGAGCGCGTCGACCTCGGCGCTGCGATGCGCGAAGACGAAGTCCTTGCCGCCCGTCTCGCCCACCAGGCGCGGATACGTCCTGTAGCGGCCCATGTTGTTGCCGACTCGTCTCCACATCGCCTGGAAGACGCCCGTCGACCCGGTGAAGTGGACGCCAGCCAGATCGGGGTGATCGAGGCAGGCGTTGGCCACGCCCTCCGGGTCGCCGTTGACCAGGTTGATGACGCCCTCGGGCAGCCCAGCAGCGCGGAAGAGGTGCATCACCCAGTGCGCGGAGAGCATGGCGTTGGCCGAGGGCTTCCAGACCACCGTGTTGCCCATCAGCGCCGGCGCCGACGGGAGGTTGCCGCCGATGGCGGTGAAGTTGAAGGGGCTGGCGGCGAAGACGAAGCCCTCCAGCGGGCGCGGCTCGACCGCGTTCCACATGCCGCGCCCGCTCTGCGGCTGCTCCTCGGCGATGCGCCGGGCGAAGTGGACGTTGAAGCGCAGGAAGTCGACCAGCTCGCAGGCCGCGTCGATCTCGGCCTGGAAGGCGGTCTTGCTCTGGCCGAGCATGGTGGCGGCGTTGAGCTTCTGGCGCCAGGTGGTGGCCAGCAGGTCGGCGGCCTTGAGGAAGACCGCCGCCCGCGCCGTCCAGGGCAGCGCCGCCCACGGGCCGTGCGCGCGCTTCGCCGCCTCGATGGCGCGCTCGACGTGGCTGCCGTCGCCCCCGTGCGCGTGGCCGAGCACCTGCGCGCGCCGGTGCGGGGCGCGCACCTCGGCGCGCTGCTTGGTGAACACCTCCTCGCCGCCGATGAACATCGGGATCTCGACCGGTGCGGCCGCCATGCGCGACAGCTCCGCCTTCAGCTCCGCGCGCTCGGGCGACCCCGGCGCATAGGTGAGGACCGGCTCGTTGATGGGGGCGGGCGGGCTGACGACGGCGTCGAACATGCCCCGAGTCTTGCCAAGGCGGCCGCACCGCGGCAAGCCGCGTCGAGCTCGGCCGGCCTCGATGGGTGCTGCCGCCGCCGGTGATGGGTGGCGGTGCGGTGATGGCGTCGAGAAGCCAGAGTCGGCAAGTTATGCTGCGCAACGTGCGCGAGCTCCAACCGCCTCCCTGCGAAGTCGTCGATCCGAGCACGCGTATGGCGCGTGTCGGCAGCTACCGCGGGCCACTGCCGCGCGTCGAGCTCGGCGCGCTCCTCGGCGGCCGGCTGCCACGCCTGCGCCGCCTGCTCCGCGAGAAGCGCTGGATGTACGTGGCCATCTCCGCCGACCCACTGCTCCTCGGCATCGCGGTGGTCGATCTCGGGTACCTGGCCAACGCCTTCGCCTTCGTTTTCGATCGCCGCGTGGGACGTATGGTCGCCGACCGCACCGCGCTCGGTCCGGGCGCGGTGGCCTCGGTCAACGAGCTCGCCGGCGCCGGCCACCACGCGCGCTTCGCCTTCGCCGGTAGCGAGGTGGCCATCCAGCGGCCGGGCCTCGTCGACGTACGGAGTGCGCGTGCGCATGGGCGACCTTCGCGTCGACGCCGAGCTCGACGCCTGCGCCGCGCCCGAGCCGATCTCGGTCATCGCGCCCATCGCCGGGGGGATCGTCAACACCACCGAGAAGCGCGCGCTGCTGGCCGTGCGCGGCGAGGCCTCGATCGGCGGCCACACCTCGTCCCTCGAGGGCGGCTTCGGGGGCTACGACTACACACACGGCCTGCTGGCGCGGCACACCGCGTGGCGCTGGGCGTTCGCCCAGGGGCGCACCACCACCGGTGAGCCGGTGGCGTTGAACCTCGTGGAGGGCTTCGTCGGCGAGCCGGAGTGCGCGCTGTGGCTGGGCGGCGAGCTGCACCCGCTCGCGGAGGGCCGCTTGTCGTTCGACGCCGACAGACCGGAGGCGCCGTGGCAGGTGCGCACCGCCGACGGCAGCGTCGACCTCCGCTTCCAGCCCGGCGGCGCGCACCGCGAGCACAAGAACTTCGGCGTGATCGCCTCGCGGTTCCTGCAGCCGATGGGGGTCTTCTCGGGGACGGTGCGCCTGCCGGGGCGCGCGCCGGTGGAGCTCCTCGATGTGCTCGGCGTCACCGAGGACCAGGACATCCTCTGGTGACACCGAGCGCGGCGCCGCCGCGTGCCTTCAGCGCAGGCCGGCGAGCAGCGCGGCAAAGAAGAGCATCATGATGACGCCGATGAGGATTCCGAGCAGCACCGCCACGACGTACGCGATGATCTGCACGGTGGCCGCGGTCTGCAGCTTGCCGAGCGCGCCCATCAGGTGCTGGATGTCGTAGCCGCGCGTCTGGGTCACGCTGCGGAACGATCCGGCCGAAGACACGAAGAGGGCGCCGATGACGATCAGCGCCAGCGACCCGGGCAGGCCCACGAAGTACCCGGGCAGTCCGAAGGCCCAGCCGCCCAGCAGCTGCAGGCCGCCGAAGATGATCTGCATGATGCCGGCGATGGTCAGCCTGCCGGCGAGCTTGTCGATGACCTCGTTCTCGTGGGCCGAACACTCGTACTGGCCGCCCGCGGGCGCGCCGAAACCCGGCATCGCCGCGGCCGGCGGCCCGCCGTAGCCGGGCTGCTGCGGTGGTGCTCCGTACCCCGGCTGCTGCTGCGGTGGCGCTCCGTATCCGGGCGGTGCGCCGTACCCTGGCGGCGCGCCGCCAGGCCCCTGCGGCCCCCAGCCTCCACCACCACCCGCGGGTGCCCCCGGCGGCCCGCCGTGTCCGTAGCCACCACCTTGCATCCTCGGCCTCCTGGGCGGCGAGCGTACACGTCCGTCCAGGTAGTCGCGAGGAATCGGCCCGACCGTGCCACGGCGCCGCGTGGCCCGGATCACTCGAGGAGCGACGACTCGCCGCGCCGCGCGGCCTCGAGCATCACCGTCGAGCCCATGGCCAGCTCCGCGGGGAGCTCGTCGTCGCGGAAGAGGCGCACCTCGCGGATCTCGAGGGGGTTGTGCGGGCTCTGCGACGGGGCCTCCACATCGGCGGTCACCACCACGGTGACCGCGTGGAATCGCACATCGCGATCGGGGCGCGACCACACGCCGACGACACGTCCGATCACGGCCTCGGTGACGCCGGCCTCCTCCACCAGCTCGCGGCGGATGGCGTCGGTGAGCGTCTCGCCCCACTCCAGCGTGCCACCGGGCAGGCCCCAGGTGCCGGTGTCCGCGCGGCGGATCAGCACCCAGCGCCCGTCGGGCGTACGCGCGGCGGCGCTGATGCCCACCACCGGTCGGCGCAGGATGTGGCGGGCGAGCTCCTTGCCGAGACCGAGCACGGCCTTCGGCAGGACGGCGAGGGGCGCGAAGCGCATGCGCCCCTCTGTCCCAAACAAACACCCCGGATACAAGGACCGACCGCGCGCACGGCGGTGTCAGCCGGATTCGGCGCGCACCTTGCAAACGCCTGGCGCATGCCGTCCACACCGCTTCGCGTGACACCTCCGAGCGCGGTGCGCGCCTCGCTGGTGGTGGCCTTCGCCGCCTGTGCCCTGTTCGCGTGCTCCAGCCCGGACGATCGCGACTACGGGCCCAAGCCGCAGGGGCCCTCGTCGCCGGTCGAGACCACGAGCGGCGGCAGCAGCAACGGCAGCGCGAACGGCGCCGGCAGCGGCGCCAGCGGCAGCGGCGGTCAGGCGACCGGCGCCGGAGCGGGCGGCGCCCGGGCGCGGGCGGGGCATGGTCAATGGGGCCGCCTCGGTCGGCGTCGGAGGCGCGCCCGGGGTCGGCGGCAGCGCGGGCGTGGGCGGCCTGCCCGGCGCGGGCGGTAACCAGGCCAGCGGCGGCGGCCTCGACGAGGTCGCCGTCAGCGGTACTGGTCTGCCTCGGCGTGTGACCGTACCGCTCCAGGCAGCGGGGTCACGCCGCGGTCAGCGGTACTCGTCGACGTTGATTCCATACCGCTTCATCCAGCGGTGGATCTGCATGCGCTCCTTGCCGAACTCACGGCCCACGGCCGCGACGTTGCCCTTGTGCTGGGTGAGCAGCCCGCGCAGCTCGTCCTCGCTGGGCACGCCGGTACGCGCCGGCGGCAGGGTGGCCGCGCGCTGCGGCGCCCCGATGCCTTGCGGCGGCCCGTGCAGGCCGCCGCCCGCGCCGTGCGCGATGGGCGGGAGCACGGAGACGGCCCCGGATGCCGGGCGCCGCCCGCGCTGGGCGTAGCCCTTCATCAGCTCCTTGATCTCGTCGGGCAGGTGCTGCGCGTCGAGCGCGGCCCCGTCGCAGAGCGCGATGCCGCGCTTGAGCACCGCTTCCAGCTCGCGCACGTTGAAGGGGAAGTCGTAGTGGAGCAGCCCGGTCATGAAGGGGAAGGTCAGCCCCATCGCTGCGCGCCCGTGGCGCTCGAGCAGCGCCCGGCAGAGCATGAAGATGTCCTCCTTGCGCTCGCGCAGCGGCGGCAGCCGCAGGCTGTACTCGTTGAGGCGCGCGAAGAGGTCGCCGCGGAAGCGCCCCTCGACCTGGAGCTTGGTGAGGTCGCGGTGCGAGGCACAGACCACGCGCACGTCGACGCGCTCCGGGGTGTGTGCGCCGAGGGGGATGATCTCGTGCGACTGCAGCACGCGCAGCAGCTTGGCCTGCGCGTCGACCGGCATGTCGCCGATCTCGTCGAGGAAGAGCGTGCCGCCGTCGGCGGCGCGCACCAGGCCCGTCTTGTCGCGGTCGGCGCCGGAGAAGGCGCCGCGCTTGTATCCGAAGAGCTCGCTCTCCAGCAGCGTGGCCGGGATGGCGGCGCAGTTCACTGCCTGGAAGGCGCCCTTGCGCCCGCTCCAATCGTGGAGCTGCTGGGCGAAGACCTCCTTGCCAGTGCCGCTCTCGCCGAGGAGGACCACCGAGATCTCGCTCTTGGACACGCGCTCCAGCGCGCTGGCCAGGCGATCGACCTGGTAGCCGCCGACGATGCGGGCGCGCGCGGCGCGGTGGGCGGCGGTCTCCGCGGGGGAGGCGCCGAGGATGGTGGCGTCGATGCGGTAGCGCGCGTAGCTCTCCGCGCCGGCTTGCACGAACTTGAAGATGGCGTCGCCGACGCGGATCTCGTGGAGGTGCTCGAGCACCACCTCGTTGACGAACTCGCCGTCGACCAGGGTGCCGTTGCGGCCGCCGAGATCGGTGAGCACCCACTGGCCGTCGCGATAGTGGATGCGCGCATGCTGGCGCGAGACGGCGGCCTCGGGGATGCAGATGCCGCTGGCCGGGTCGCGACCGATGATCAGGTCGCGCTCGTGCAGCAGGTAGGCAGGGGAGAACTGGGTGTACGAGGGCGCGTAGAGGAGGACCATGCCCGCCCGGGTGCCGCGCGCCGTCTCCGGCGACGCGGGGGACCCGTAGACCTGCATGGTGGCGGTGGTCAGGCCCCCCGGGCCGGAGGGAGGTGGCCCCGGTGCCCGGATGCGGGCTCTCCAGGGCCTCCAGCAGGCCCTCCGACGGGTCCTCCGACGGGTCCTCCGACAGGTCCTCCGACAGGTCCTCCGACAGGTCTAGAGGTGCGATCGTCCGAACCCACGGCGCGCGATGATAGCAGCACCGGCAACGGTTGAGCGTGTGACGTAGACTGCCAATCGATGCAGGAGCCAGTCCTCGTCGCCGCCGTGCAGCTCTCGAGTCAGGACGACCTGGCAGACAACCTGCGGCGGACGTGCGCGCTGATCGACGAGGCGGCAGCGCGCGGCGCCAGGCTCGTCCTCTTGCCCGAGAACTTCGCCTTCTTTGGCGACGAGGCAGGCAAGGCCGCCGTCGCCGAGGATCTCGATCACGCCGACGGACCCATCGGCGGTGCGCTGCGGGAGCGCGCGCGGGCGCGATCCATCTGGGTGGTGGCCGGGGGCATGCCGGAACGCTCCCCTGACGCCGCCCGGCCGTACAACACCTGCGCGGTCTTCGCCCCCACCGGTCAGGTGAGCGACCGCTACCGCAAGGTGCACCTGTTCGACGTCGACATCGCCCACGGCGGCCGCTACCGCGAGAGCGACTCGACGACCGCCGGCGACGGCGCGCACGTCGCCGAGGCGGCGGGCGCACGGGTCGGGCTCTCCGTCTGCTACGACCTGCGCTTCCCGGAGCTCTACCGCGCGCTGGTCCAGCGCGGCGCGGAGCTGCTGGTGGTGCCGGCGGCCTTCACCCTGATGACCGGCAAGGACCACTGGCACGTGCTGCTGCGCGCGCGCGCCATCGAGTCGCAGTGCTTCGTGCTCGCCGCCGCGCAGTGGGGCAAGCACCCGCGCAACCGGCAGACGTACGGCAAGAGCTGCATCGTCGACCCCTGGGGCGAGGTCATCGCCCAGGCCTCGGAGGGCGAGGGCGTGATCACGGCCCGCCTCGATCCCGCCTACCTCGAGCAGGTGCGCACCACGCTCCCGTCGCTGACCCACCGAAGAATGTAGCGAGCCGGCGCAGCCACACCCGGCTGCAGCCGCGTCCTACGGCACGCGCTTCAACGTCGACACGCCCGGCCAGGTGCTGCCGCGGTCGGTGACCACCCACTCGTCGTCGCTGACCAGCTCGCACTCGGCGCCGTCGAACATGCCGCCCTTCGCGTCGAGCTTGAACGACTCCCCTTCGCTCTGGGTCACCGAGTAGGCGTGCGTCTCGCGGCTCTTGCCGGTCTGGTACGTCGCCTCGTTGCCCGCGATCTCCACCCGCATCTTCTCGAACAGGTCGCCGATGAGCGGCATGGCCTCGGGGGGGATGGGGCGATCGCTCTGGTACTTCACGATCTCCCACTTGCCCTGCAGGCGCTTCTCTGTGTGCCCGAGCGACGCGCCGGCCGCCGCGGCGCCTCCGCTGTGCGCCGCCGTCTCCTTCGCCGGCATGGCCGGTTCGGTGGATGCACCTCCGCAACCCACGCCCATGGTGGAGACGAGGGTGGATGCGAGGAACGCGAGCGCGAGACAGCGGTGGGCCATTGCACGACGAATATGCCATGGCCCATCGCCGCGCACAGCGCGCGTCATGCGTACGCGCGCAGATCGCGACGCGCATGTGAGGCAGGTGAGGCGCACGCGTGTCGATGTGATCCCGGTGTCGCTAAGGAAGGCAGGGGCTGCGCGGCGCGCCGCGCCCGGAACGCTCAGCGCTTGGCGAGCAGCGCGCGCAGCTCGGCAGGGCGGCGGAAGCCGATGCGGCGGGCCACCTCGCCCTCGGTCTTGCCCTCGGCCAGCAGGGCGCGGGCTCGCTCGGCGCGCACCTCGTCGTAGAAGACGTGCGGGCTGCGCTCGAAGGCCAGGCGGAACTGGCGAGCGAAGTGGAACTCCGAGAGATCGAGGTCGAGCGCGACCTCGTAGGAGCGGATGCGCTGGCCCGCCAGGGCGGCGGCGCGGATGCGCTCGCGGGCGACGACCATGCGTTCCGCCGTGGTCCTGGGCACGGGCGGCGCGGAGGGCGCCGGCTGCACCGCCGGCGCGCCGAGCGGAGCGTGCAAGCGGAGCAGCGGGGTCGGGCTCGCACCCTCCCGCCAGCGGGCGTCCGGGGTCGGGGCCGTGGGTCGGGGGAGGGGGAGGGAGAAAGACAACGCGTCGCTCACTGGGCACCTCGATGAGGCCCCCTCCGACATCACGGAGCGGCCTCGGGGTTGGTGGGTCTCTGTTGCGTCGACCCGCTAGTGCAACCGATGGGCCGGTCGCCTGCCCCGTGGCGAGAACCTCAGCTTCCCGTGTGGTTCCGGCGCATTGCAGAACCGCCCCCGCCCGGCTGGCAGCGCCAGTGTGCGCCAGTGTGAAGCACGGTTCACGCGATGTGCGTGTCGGGGGGTATCCAAGCGGCGAAACGTATGTCGCCTGCGCCGTGGTCACTGGAGTTACCGACAACAAACGCACGGGCGTTCCGCGCGCGCACCGAGAGGCGATGCGCAACGAGCGTCGCACCGCGCCGGGTGCGGCCTACACGTCGAGGAGCTCGGCGGTCGCGGCGCGCTCCATGATGAACCGGAAGCGCGCCTGCGGGTCCTTGCCCATCAGCTCGTTCAGGACCTGATCGGTCTTGAGTAGATCGTCGACCACCACGCGCTTGGCGTGCCGGTGGCGGGGGTCGAGCGTGGTGCGCGTCAGGTCCTCGGCCGGCATCTCGCCGAGGCCCTTGAAGCGCGAGATGTCCGGCTTGGCGTTCTTGGGCAGCGAGGCGAGCAGCTTGTCGCGCGCCGCCTCGTCGAGCGCCCAGTGTGTCTCCTTGCCGACGTCGATGCGGAAGAGCGGCGGCATGGCCAGGAAGACGTGGCCGCCCTTCACCAGCCCCGGCAGGTGCCGGTAGAAGAAGGTCATCAGCAAGGTGGCGATGTGCTGCCCGTCGCTGTCGGCGTCCATGAGGAGGAAGATCCGCCCGTAGCGCAGCTTGCTGGCGTCGAAGTCCGCGCCGAAGCCGCAGCCCAGCGCGCTCACAATGTCCTGCAGCTCCTTGTTGGAGAGGACCTTGGCCGTCGAGGCCTGCTCCGCGTTGAGCACCTTGCCACGCAGCGGCAGGATGGCCTGCGTGCGCCGGTCGCGCCCCTGCTTGGCGCTGCCGCCGGCGCTGTCGCCCTCGACGATGAACAGCTCGCTCTCG
>JBBJMR010000479.1:0-4629 GCA_037720395.1 Polyangiaceae bacterium | reverse complement strand
CGTTCGACGACGCCGGTGATCTCCGCTCGCACCGGCGGCTCGGGCGCCGTCGGGGCCTGCTGCTGCGCCTCGGGCTGCGAGCGCTTGCAGGCCGCTGCCCCGCCGACCAGCGCCAGGGCCATCAACCACTTCGCGGCGACGCCACCGACGCGCCGCGCCCCACCTGCCCTGCGCGCCATGACGCGTCCTAGGCGGGCGCGTCGCGGGCGTCGAGCCACCCACGCGGCGGAGCACGTCCCACGCGGTGCGCGCCGCCAGCCGCGCCCCCCCGCAGGCTCAGTTCCGCTCGGCGCGCTTGTCGACCGTCCGCGACTCGAGCGGCTCGTTCCCGATGGGATTGGCCACGCTCGACGGCGGCCCGCCGCCATGCGCGTTCAGCAGCTCGGTCACCAGATCGCGGCACTCTGGCTTGGCGCGCAGGTGCCCGAGCAGCAACGTCGACGCGTCGCTGAACGCCTTCTCGAAGGCCAGCCCCTCGCGCGTTCGCTGCGTCACCTTCTCGCGCCCGGAGGCCAGATCCTCCTCCAGCGCCTCGGCGTAGCGCCCGAGCTGGCTACGCAGCTCGTCGATCTGCCGGCGCAGATCGCGCGCCGTCGACTCGCGCGCGTTCTTCTTCGCCTCGTAGCGCCCGAGCTGTTCGCGCTTGGCCTGCGCCGTCGCCGACGCCGCACCGGCCCGCTCGAACACGCCGGCATCGTGCGCGTTCTGCCGCGCAGCCGCGTCGGCCAGCTGCCGCGCCGTCGCCGACACCTTCTCGGCGACGGACAGCTCGCTGCGCACCTTCTCGCAATCCTCGCCGTCGGCCGCGGCCTCGCGCATGACGCGCGACTCCTCGTGCGCCAGCTCCTCCACTTTGCGGCCGATCTCGGCGCGCAGCGCGCGACCGCGACGCTCGAGCGCCTCGAGCTTGCGCGTGAAGCTGGCCACCTCGCCCTCCAGCCGGTTGGCCCGCGCCGCCAGGTCCCAGGCCTGCGACAGCCCGCTGATGACCTCGGGCGGTGCGTTCCCCGACGGGTAGGCACGCGACACCATGCGCGCGAAGAGCGCCGCGCGGTTGGCCCACTCGATGACCCCCGGCGACTGCGGCGGCGGCGGCGCCGCCGGCATCTGCGGCTGCTCGGCGCCGTCGGAGTCCCAGGCCTGCGTGGGCAGCGAGCGCTGCAACGCCTTGAGCTCCTCCTGCAGATGATGCGCGTCGCGGTAGCGCTTGCGGACGTCCTTCTCCAGGCAGCGCAGCGAGATGCCCTCGCCCTGCGTGTGCGCGTCGGGCCGGATGGACCGCGGCCGCGGCGGCGCGTGCGTGCGCTGCATCTCCAGCAGCGTGTCGCGGTCGTTGGAGCGGAAGGGCAGCTGCCCGGTGAGCATCTCGAAGAACAGCACGCCGAGCGCGTAGAGATCGGACTGCGGCCCGGCCTCCTCGCCGCGCGCCTGCTCCGGCGACATGTACTCGGGCGTCCCGAAGACCGCGCCCTTGGGCGCCAGGCGCGGATCGCGCGCGATGGCGGCCAGGCCGAAGTCCAGGATCTTGACGTAGTCCTTGCGACCGCCGCGCTGGGTGAGGAGGATGTTGTCGCTCTTCAGATCGCGGTGCACCACGCCGAGGTCGTGGGCGCGCGCCAGGGCGGCGCACATCTGCTCGAGGACGTCGACGGCGCGGGCGATGGGCATCGGGCCACGCGCCAGCTCTGCGGAGAGCGGCGTGCCGACCAGGTACTCCATCACCAGATAGAGCTCGCCCTCCTCGGTCTCACCGATGTCGTGGATGTCGATGATGTGCGCGTGGTCGACGCGGTTGGCCGCGCGCGCCTCGCGCAGCATCCACGCGCGCAGGTGCGTCTCGCCGCGCAGGTCGGGGCGGATGAGCTTGAGCGCCACCACGCGGTCGATGAGGACGTGCCGGGCGCGGTAGACCACCCCCATGCCGCCCTCGCCGAGCCTCGACTCCAGGCGGTACCGACCGGCGACGACTTTCCCGATGAGAGGATCGGAGCTCGCTTTGTGCCCCGCGCTTCGCTGGATCGCCATGTGATCGTCTGACCCTCTTTGGGTGAAGCTCGGTGGACTTCGCAGTCAGAGCCGATGCTAGCAGAGAGAGGTTTCTGCCAAGCCGCCATCGTCACCCGACATGTGGGTGCTTGCCTTCGGCGCTTGTCGTTGAATCGGATGCTCGCCGAGAACCTGTAGCGGGCGCGTCTCGAACGCGCGATCGCGAACCGCGCAGCCACGAACGCCCGCACCCGGGAACGCCGCACAGCGCACGACCGCTCAGCCCTGGGAGGCGCGGCGCCGCTCGCTGCGCGGCCCCTCGATGGGCAGGCGCATCACGAACCGCGCCCCGCGTGGCGAGGGCTCGAGCGTCAGCGTGCCGCCGTGCCGGCGCACGATGTCGGTGGAGATGGAGAGCCCGAGCCCGGTGCCCTGCCCGCGGGCCTTGGTGGTGAAGAACGGGTCGAACACGCGCTGCGCCAGCTCGGCCGGCACACCGGGCCCGCTGTCCACCACCTCGATCACCGCGGCGCCGCGCTCGACGCGCGTGGTGATGCGGATGGTGGGCACCGCATCGTCCGCGTCGCTGCCCGCTTCGCTGCCTGCGTCGGGCGCCGCGCCCGCTCGAACTTCCGGAGCGCCGGCCGTCCCGGCGCGCGCGTCGCCCTCCAGCGCCTGGATCGAGTTGGTCACCAGGTTCATGTAGACCTGGTTGATCTCGCCGCCGCGGCAAACGACGGGCGCCAGCTGGCCGTAGTCCTTCACCACACGGATGCACGCCAGGCGCAGGCGCGGGGCCAGCAGCATCAGCGTCTCTTCGAGCCCGGCGTGCAGGTCGCACGCCTGGAGCTCGCCGGAGACGCGCGAGAAGTTCTTCAGGTTCTGGACGATGCGCACGCTGCGCTCGGTGGCGCGCCGCACCACGGTGGAGATCCCCACCAGGTCGTCGAGCGACCCGTCGAGGTCGAGCTCGCGGCGCATGGCCTCCATCGCCTTGCGTCGCTCCGGCGGCAGATCGCGCTCGGCGGCGCGGTAGGCGTCGATCATCGTCTTCACCTCCTCGACCACGCGCTCCAGCGGCGCGGCCGCACCGCTGATGGCGTTCAAGGGGTTGTTGATCTCGTGCGCCACCCCGGAGACCAGCTCGCCGATGCTGGCCATGCGCTCGCCGTGCACCAGCGCCGCCTGCGCGTGCTTCAGGTCGTCGAGCGCGGTGCGCAGCGCGGCGGTGCGCTCCAGCACGTTGGCCTCCAGCCCTTGCCGCTCGACCTCCAGCTCGCCGATGGTGCGCGCCAGGCGCTCGCGCATCCGCTCCACGCTCTCGCCCAGGCCGACCACCTCGACCGGACCGGCCAGGCGCGGCACCGCGGCGGCCAGCTCGCCGTTGGCCACGGCGTCGGCCGCGCGCGCCAGCTCGGCCATGGGGCGCGACAGCTCGCGCGCGGCGCGGGCCAGCACGCTGCCCACCGCCAGCACCAGCAGCGCGAACGACGCGAACAGCGCTCCGATGGCGTTGAAGTCCTCGCGCATCGGCAGCTCGGCGCCGAGCGCGCGATACAGCCCAACCGAGGACAGCAGCGAGAGCAGCGCGGTGAACAGCAGCGGCAGCCCGAAGTCGCGCAGCATGCGGCGCCGGATGGTGATCTGCTCCGGCCCGGCGGCGGCACCGGTCCAGCCGCGCAGCATCTCCACCGCCGGCGCCACCGCGTCGCGGTGCCAGGCGCGCTGGTAGAAGGAGACGCCCCACGCGAACAGCGCCCCCAGCCCGAGGTGCATGAAGGCGTCGCCGATGTCGTGCTGCCCGGCGCTGCTCGAGAAGTAGAGGACGCCGATGGTCGTGCACGAGAGCCAGAGCGCGAAGTTCACCCAGGCCAGCGCGTTGGGCACGGCCACCGCCTGACGCAGCCCGCGCGCCAGCAGCTCGCGCTCCCCGCTCGGCCCGGCGGCCAGCGCGACGAGGGTGGCCTGCGTCACCGGGCGCACGGCGAGGGTGAAGCCGAGCGTGCCCAGCACACCGAGCGCGGGCACGATCTCGAACCAGGCGCGGAAGATGAGCTGACTCTGGGTGCGCAGGAAGGCCACGCTGAAGAGGAGCAGCACGTGCCCGCCGGCGATGCCGGCCATCATCGCCCCCTCGGCCAGCCGGCCGCGCAGCGCGCCGCGCACCTCGGCCGCCACCGGCGGCGGCGCGCCCTCGGCGGAGGCGGCGTCGCGCAGCAGCCGATGGAAGATGGCGCGGCGCATGCTGCCGGCCATCAGCCCGAACGCGGCCGCAGCGACCAGCGCCTTCCAGCCGGTCACCGGCAAGAGCGGCGCCATGGCCAGCGGCCACGACACCGCGCGCAGCGCACCCATCACCCCGAGCCCGTGTGGGCCGCGGCGCACCAGGACGCGCCCGGCGAGGGCGGACACGACGAGTGAGACGGCGAAGATGAGGACGGAGAGCCCGAGCCGGAGGGCGGCCGGGACGACGGCCGAGACGAAGAGCAGCGCGGAGAAGATCTCCCACGCCACCGCGAGCGCCTCGGCCTGGCCGGCACGGTCGAGGCGGCTGGGCCACGGATCCGCCTCGGCGCCGACGGCGGCCCGCGCGTGCGGCGTGGCCGGCGCGGCGGGCTCGGTCGGTACGGCGGTGGGTCCGGC
>JBBJMR010000478.1:0-4654 GCA_037720395.1 Polyangiaceae bacterium | reverse complement strand
GGCGTGCCCGGTGCGGGCGGCGGACCGTAAAGCAGGGCCTGCACCGCGGATGCGCCGTCCGGCGCCCGCCAGACGGAGGCCGGGCGCGGCGCGATCAGGCTCGTCGAGGGCGCGCCGTCCAGGAGGCGCCAGCGCGTGCCGTACGCCTCCTCGAAGAGGAGCACGGCCGATGGCTGAGCGAGGAGGCGCGCGCGCCCGTCGACCCAACCGATGTGCTGGCGGGGCCCGAAGACCCATTGGCTCGTCGCCGCCGGCCCCGCTTGCTCGAGGATCGGGTATGCGGTGACCTCGCCGCCCTGGTCGTCCGCGTCGCTCTCGAAGACCAGCGCGCGCCCGGAGACGCCGTCGAAGTCCAGGTCTCGCACCACGACACCGTCGGGCAGCGAGACGCTGGTGACCGTTGTGCCGCCGGCCACGTCGACCACCGCCAGCCGCGCGTCGTCGGTGACGGCCAGGGCGAACGACGGGGGCGTGGGGCGCGGACGACGCGCGGGGACGTCGCCCGCGGCGCCGCCGCCCCCGCTTCCGCCGGAGGAGGGATCGGAACACGGCCCGTCGCGGAACTCGATGCTCGTCGGCTGTCGCCTGTCCTCGGCGAGGCAGCCACCGGAGGCGCCGAACAGGAGGAGCAGGAGGAGAGGAAGCGCCGCGACGGAGGTCGCGGCGCGACGCGGCGCACATGCAGCGAGACGCAGGGACGGGTGCATGCCGTCGTGATCGACACGGGCACCGCGCGGGTTGCGCGCCCGTGGTCGATTTCCGTGCGCCGCTTGCTGGCGCCCGAAGCCCCGGTCGTCAGCCGGTCTTCTTCGCCTTGCTCGTCCTGCGGATGGCGGCCTTCTTCAGCGGCTTGCGCGGGGATTCTGGGGCCAGCTCTTCGTCCTCGTCCTCCGCGCCCACGGCCCTGGCCTTGACGGTGCCCTTGGAATTGGCCGGCGGAGACTCGCCGAGGCTGCGCTTGAGGGCCTCGAAGAGGTCGATGATCTGCGCCTGGGGCGCCTCGGGGGCGGTGGTGATCTCCTGCCCGGCCGCCTTCTGCTCCACCGCCGACAGCACGCGCACGCGGTAGTCGTCGTGGAATTTGTCGGGCTCGAAGGCGTCGACGGTGAGCTGCTCGATGAGCTTGTCGGCCAGGTCTTCCTCGACCTTCTTGAACTCGAGCTTGCCGGGGTACTCCACGTCGTCCATGGCCCGCACCTCGTCGGCGTAATAGACCATGTGCATCACCAGCCCTCCCTTGTAAGGGCGGAGGAGCACCAGCTGATCCTTGCCGCGCGCGCCCCACCGCCCGACGGCGATGCGCTCGGTGCGGTCCATCGCCTCGCTGAGCAGCTTGTAGGCGCGGTCGCCGCCCTTGTCGGGGCCGAGGTAGTACGTCTTCTCGATGAAGATGAAGTCGACCGTCTCCTCGGGCACGAACTCCACGATGTCCAGGCGGTCGGTCTTCTCGGCCTCCAGCTTCTTCAGCTCCTCGTCGCTGAACTGGACGAAGCGATCCTTGCTGAACTCGAAGCCCTTGATCATCTCCGACCGCTCGACGAGCTCCTTGTCGACCGGGCAGATGTACTGCTGCCGGATGCGCGTCCCACACTTCTTGTGTAAGAGGTTGAAGGACACGTTCTGCGACGAGGTCGCCGTGTAGAGCTTGATGGGGATGGACACCAAGCCGAAGGAGATCGTGCCCGACCCGGAGGCGCGTGCGGCCATGAGCAACATGGTAGCGCATGGTGCTCCGGCCGGGCGAATGCGCGGCGAAACGCGCACCGCTCAGGTGGTAGGCTCGGGCGGATGCGGACGAGTCTCTTCGTGGCCATCCTCTGCGGCCTCTTCGTTGCCAGCTGCGCGGACGAGGACGATCGAGCACTGCTCGCCGCGGCCGAGGCTGGCGACATCGCCCGGGTCCGTTCTGCGCTCGCCGCGGGCGCGGACGTCGAAGCCCGAGACGCGGGCGAGCTGCTCGGCGTTCCGCTCGAGCGGACGCCGCTGATGCTGGCGTCGGAGGCGGGGCACGTCGACGTCGTTGTCGCGCTCCTCCGCGCCGGCGCCCGAGTCGATTCACGCTCCGGCGCCGGACAGGAGAGCGCGCTGCTCGGGGCTGCGATCGCCGGCCATGAGAGCGTCGCCGACGCGTTGCTCCGCGCCGGAGCCACCGTCGACCTCCCGAACAAATGGGGCAAGACGCCGCTGATGTGGGCGGCTTCGTCGGGCCACCCCGCGCTGATTCGACGGCTGCTCGCCGCCGGGGCGAGCATCGACGCCCGAGACCAGGATGGCCGCACGGCGCTCGATCACGCCCGGGCGAGCGCGAAGACGGATATCGGCGTCCTCGATGCCCTGGCGCCCGGCGCTCGCTGAGTCGGCTGCCCTGGCGCCTTCGGCAAGCCGAGCGCGCGCACGACCGCCCGGCAGCGAACGCCCCTGCCGGCCGCGCGGTGCAGCCGACGCCAGCGCGGGCGGTTCCGCCTACGCTTCGAGCAGGGCCCTCGGGGATCGGCGCTCGTGAAGCTCGACGCTTATCGAAGGAAGCGCGACCCGGCGCGCACCAACGAGCCGTTCTCGCCGGAGCCGGCGGCGCGCGGCCCGACGCTCGGCGGGGCGTACGTGGTCCATCTGCACCACGCCACGCGTGTCCACTACGACCTGCGGCTGGAGATCGGCGGTGTGCTCACCAGCTTCGCCATCCCGCGCGGGCCCCACCTCGACCCGGCGCAGAAGCAGCTGGCAGTGCACACCGAGGACCACCCCATCGAGTACCTCGACTTCGAGGCGGTCATCCCCGACGGCCAGTACGGCGCCGGGCCGATGATCCTCTGGGACCGCGGGCGCGTCCGCTACCTGGAGGGTCCGGCCGAGGAGGAGCTGGAGCGCGGCAAGCTCGACCTGGAGCTGGTGGGGTACAAGCTGCGCGGGCGCTTCGCGCTGGTGAAGCTGAAGAAGGGCGAGACCGGCCAGGAGTGGCTGTTCTTCAAGAAGGCCGACGCCTGGTCGAGCACGCGGCGCGACATCGTGAGCGAGCTGCCGCGCTCGGTGCTCTCCGGGCTGACCATCGACGAGCTGCGCCAGGCGCCGTCCATCGCCGCGCGCCTCGCCGCGCGCGCGGTGGAGCTAGGCGCCCCGCGCGGCGCCATCCCGCCCGGCAAGACGGTGCCCATGCTCTGCGCGTCGGATGGCGCGCCCGACCACGGCGAGGACTGGCTCTACGAGCTGAAGATCGACGGTGTGCGCGCGCTGGAGGGCATCGTCGCCAAGCGGGCCACCTCGCCCTACCGGGCGGGCCCGAAGCGCAGCGGCGACTGGGTGAAGACGAAGTGCGAGCGCGACGAGGAGTTCGTGGTCGTCGGCTGGACGGTGGGCGAGCGCGGTCGCCGCGACCTCGGCGCGCTGGACCTGGCCAGCCTTCGCGACGGCGAGCTGGTGCTGCGCGGCAAGGTCGGCAGCGGGCTGGACGAGGCCACCATCAAGACGCTCCGCGAGCGCCTGGACGGCCTGGTGGTCGACAAGGCCCCGCCCGTGCACGGCAAGTGGGTGCACGCGCCGCGCGGGCGCACGTTCGTGCGACCGGAGGTGGTCGTCTCGGTGCGCTTCCTCGGCTGGAGCGACGAGGGCGTGGTGCGCCACCCGGTCTTCCGCGGGATACGCGACGACAAGAGAGCGGAGGAGTGCACGGCCGGGCCGCGTGGGGAACAGGGGCGCGCGGTCCGGGACACGGAGACGGGCGCGGACACGGACACGGACACGGACACGGACACGGACACGGCCACGGCCACGGACACGGCCACGGCCACGGCCACGGACACGGCCACGGCCACGGCCGGGGCCGCGGGGGGGCGGCCGCCGGTGGCGCTCACGAACCGGACCAAGGTGCTGTTCCCCGACGACGGGCTGACCAAGCAGGACCTCTGGGACTACTACCGCGCCATCGCGCCGCTGCTGCTGCCCTGGCTCGCCGATCGCCCCGTCATCCTGGTGCGCTACCCGGACGGCATAGGGGGCAAGTGGTTCTACCAGTGGAACGCGCCACCGGGGAAACCGGACTGGGTGCGCACGCTGGAGATCCGGCACGCCGACGACGATCGCCGCGTCGAGGTCTTCCTGGTCGACTCCATCGACAGCCTCTCGTACCTCGCCAACCTGGCCTGCATCCCCATCCACATCCTCGCCTCGCGCGCCGAGACCATCGACCTCGCCGACTTCCTGACCATCGACTTCGACGTCAAGCACGCCTCGCTGGCGGAGGCGGTGGAGCTGGCGCACACGCTGCGCGAGCTGCTCGAGGGCATCGGTCTGCCGGGCTACCCGAAGACGTCGGGCCAGACCGGGCTGCACGTGCTCGTGCCGCTCGGGCCCGGGGTCGGCTTCGCGGCCGCACGCGGGCTGGCCGACGTGCTCGGGCGCCTCCTCTGTCACCGCCACCCTGGGACGGCGACCATGGAGCGGGTGGTGAAGAAGCGCGGGCCGCGCGTGTACGTGGACACCGGTCAGACCGGCACGTCGCGATCGATCGTGGCACCGTGGTCGGTGCGCGCCACCGCGGGCGCGCGCGTCTCCACGCCGCTGTCCTGGGACGAGGTCACCGTCGGGCTCGACCCGGGCGCCTTCACCTTGCGCAGCGTGCCAGCGCGCGGCGAAACACAAAGCCAGCGCCAGCGCATCG
>JBBJMR010000025.1:0-47442 GCA_037720395.1 Polyangiaceae bacterium | reverse complement strand
TGTCGCCGACCAGGTCGTTGAGCCGCGACGTCTCGCGCTCGATGATCTCGCACAGGCGCGTGTCCTCCGGGGCCAGCGCGCCGCCGGATCGCAGGAGCTCGATCGAGCCGGCGATGGCGCCGAGCGGGTTGCGGATCTCGTGGGCCAGCCCTGCCGCTAGCCGACCGAGGGCCGCCAGGTCCTCCGCGGCCTCGGCGCGCGCGGTGGCCGCCACCAGGCGGCCGCCGGTGGCGCGCAGGCGCTCGGCCAGGTAGCTGGCCAGCGCGGTCACCACGGCCAGTGCCAGCAGGGTGACGAAGACCGGGTAGCCGGCCTCGCTCCACTGCGCGGGGTAGACGCCTGGCGGCTGATCGAACGGCGGCGGAAGCGCGTGCGTGACCAGCGCCGCGCACAGGCCGACGAAGGCCACCGCCCCGGAGATGGCGGCGGTGAGCGCGCCGGGCGTGCCCAGCAGGATGGCGCCGGACAGGCAGGTGAGGCCGTAGAGCGAGGTGGCACCGCTGGCCGTCCCGCCGCTGATGTAGACGATGGCCGTCCAGGTGATCTGGTCGGTGACCAGCTGCGCGAACGCCACCCGGCTGAGCGCCCGGCCGACGCGCAGCAGGCCGGCGTAGATGCCGGCGGCGAAGTACGCCGCGGCCACGGTGATCAGCGCCACGCGGTTCGAGAAACCTCCGGGCGCGAAGCCGCCGAGATAGACGGCGCCGGTGACCACCAGGAAGACGGTGAGCACCAGCAAGCGCAGCGCGGTGAGCCACGCCAGCCGGATGGCCAGCGAGGATTCGGCGCCCGCTCGGACGCCGAGCCGCATCACTCCGACTTGACTTTGCCGGCCAGCTCGAAGATCGGCATGTACATGGCGATGAGCACGGTGCCGACCATGCTGCCGATGATCACCATCAGGATCGGCTCGAGCATGGCGGTCAGGGCGGCGACGGCGACGTCCACCTCCTCCTCGTAGAACTCGGCGATCTTCTTGAGCATGGTGTCGAGCGCGCCGGTCTGCTCACCGACGGCCACCATCTGCACCACCATGCCCGGGAAGACCTTCATCTCCCCCAGCGGCTCGGCCATGTTGCGGCCCTCGGAGATGCGGGCGCGCGAGTACATGAGCGCCTCCTCGATGACCACGTTGCCGGCCGTCTTGGCCACGATGTCCAGCGCATCGAGGATGGGGACGCCGGACTCGAGCAGGGTGCCCAGGGTACGGGTGAAGCGCGCCACGGCGATCTTCTGCATCACCGGCCCGATGACCGGCAGCTTCAGGATCATGGCGTGGGCGAACCGTTTGCCCTTGGGCGTGCGGTAGCCATAGACGACCGCGGTGACGGCGCCGATGGCGACGACGATGATCAGCGGCAGGTAGCTGACGAAGCCCTTGGAGATGGCGATGACCGTCTTGGTCAGCGCCGGAAGCGCGTCCTTGGCGCCGAACTCCGCGAACATGTTCTCGAACGCCGGGATGACGAAGGTCATCAGCACGATCATCACGCCGATCATGATCACGATGACGATGCTCGGATAAGCCATCGCGCCCTTGACCTGGCGGGCCAGCTTGACGCGCTTCTCGATGTAGAGAGCGAGGCGCTTGAGGATGGTGTCGAGGATGCCACCGACCTCGCCGGCCTGAACCAGGTTGACGAAGAGGTCGTCGAAGATCTTCGGGTGACGCCGCAGCGCGTCGCTGAAGGTGGCGCCTTGCTCGACGGTGCTCTTGATGTCGCGCAGCGCGGCCTGGAAGATCTTGTTCGGCTCCTGCCCGGAGAGGATCTCCAGGCACTGCACCAGGGGCAGGCCAGCGTTGATCATCGTCTCGAACTGACGGATGAACTTGACCAGGTCCTTGGGGCTGACCCCGGAGCCGAGGGTGAAGCCGAGCTTGATGCCCTTGCGCTTGACGCGCGTCGGGCTGAGCTGCTGGGCGCGCAGGCGGTTCTGGACGGCGACCTCGTTGTCGGCCTCCATCGTGCCCTTGCGCACCTCTCCCGTGCGCCCTCGGGCCTCCCAGACGAACTCGGCCATCGTCGGGCGAGGATACGTTCGCGCCACCAGGGGGTCAAAAGGCGTGCACCCCCGCCACAGCTCCCTACACGTGCGCAGGGCCAGTGCCAGAGCACCGAACGGTTCCCTAGGTTTCTCTACTCTTCTAGGCGCTCTCCCGCTCGAGCACGTACCGCACGGATCCATGGCTCGTCTGCCAGACGACGCCGCTCCGCCGGTGCAGGAGCACCAGCTCCTGGATGTCGTCGCGCTTCCCGACCGGCGCCACCAGCCTCGCCCCGTCGGGCAAGCTGTGCTCGAGCCCCGGCGGCACTTCGGTCATGGCGTACGTCACCGCGACCTTCGGGGCACGCGGCCCGGCGGCCGCGTCGGCGACGAGCTGCGCCGCGACCACGCGCGCGTCCCCGCCGAGGAGGCGCACCGGGCTGCGCCGTGCGTCGCCCGGAGCGCAGCCCGCCGGGTCCGCGCCGAGCAAGCGCTTGGCGCGCGCGTGCAGCTCCTCGTCGATCTCGATGGTCGTCACCGATCCGCGCGGGCCCACCATCTCCCGCGCCAGCGCGGCGCCATAGCCGGTGCCGCTGCCCAGCTCGATCAGGTGATCGCCCGGCCCCAGCGCGAGCAGCCCGTAGGTCAGCAGGTAGGCGTGCGGCGCGCTGATCGTCGCGTTGCCCACGGGGTCGAGCGGCAGCGGCGTGTCATCGGCGGAGCGCGCGATGTCCGCGGGCAGGACGAATCGCTCGCGCGGCACCTCGCGCACCACGTCCAGGTAGTGCGCGCGCACGCCGGGCAGGCGCTTCTCGAGCAGCTCGGTCAGGTGCTCGCGCGCCTCGCGCGCCGCCTCGGCCAGCTCGCCATCGGCGGCGATGGCGGCGTCGACGTGCGCGGGCACCGGGCCCCACCTCGGTCCATCGAGGTGGGCCGTGCTCGAGCTGGCCAGTCGTCCCGTCGTGATCATCGTCGGCACCTCCGCGCTGGGCGGCCTCGCGCCCGCTCGAGCGGCACCGCGGCCTCGCGCCGCGCGCCCCTGGTCCATGCTTGCAGCAGGTGCGCTTGACTGTCGACCCCGCCGTCCGGCAGCTTGCCGCCCGTGATCGATCTTTCCGTGGTCGCCGAGGGTGTCGTTCGCCAGCACGCGGCGGCGCAGTCCGCCGTGGTGGCGGCCGCCCGCCACACCCGAGGTGGTTGGTCGCTCGGCCTCGGCGCCGCCGGGGCGGCCGACACCGACACGCCGTTCGATCTGGCCTCGTTGACCAAGCCGCTCACCGCGCTGGCCCTGGCGCGCCTGGAGCGCGCCGGGATCCTGTCGCGCCACGAGCCGCTCGGCGACGTGGTGCCCGAGCTGGCCGACACACCATCCGGCGCCGTGCCCCTCGATCTGCTGGCCGCGCACCGCGCCGGCCTCGACGCCCACCGGCAGCTCTACGCGCCGCTCGAGCGCGGCGAGCGCGTCGACCGCGCCGCCGCGCTGCGGGAAGCGGCCAACGCTCGGCGCGAGGGATGCACCGGCTCCGTGCCGGCGGAAGGGTTTCCGCCGCTCTACAGCGACCTCGGTTATCTCCTCCTCGGCGAGGCCATGGCCCGGCGCGCGGGCGCCGACCTCGACGTCGTGGTCGAGCGCGAGGTGGTGACGCCGCTCGGCCTGCGCATCGGATCGGCGCGCTGGTGGCGGCGGCAGGCGCCGGACTTCGACGCCCGCGTGGCGGTGACCGAGGACATCGCCTGGCGGGGCGGCGTCATCCGCGGGCAGACGCACGACGAGAACGCCTGGGCCCTGGCCGGCGACGCCAGCGCCGGCCATGCCGGGCTGTTCGGCGACGCCGTCTCCGTGGTCCGCTTCGGCTGCGCCGTGCTCGACGCGCTCGCCGACCGCGCCCCGGCCTGGCTCGGCAGCGCCGACCTGGAGCCGGTGCTGCGACCACGGCCCGGCGGCACCTACGTCGCCGGCTTCGACCGGCGCAGCGGCGACGCGCCGAGCGCCGGCGCGCGGTTCGGGGCGCGCACCTTCGGGCACCTGGGGTTCACCGGCACCAGCCTCTGGCTCGACCCGGACGCGCAGCTGGTCGGCGTGCTGCTCACCAACCGCGTCCACCCCACGCGCACCAGCGACGCCATTCGCCGCGCGCGCCCGGCCGCTACGACGCGTTGGCGGCAGCCATGCTGGGCCCCGCCTAGCCGCGCAATCCGCCGGAAATCCAGGCTCTGCAGGACGCGGTGCTATCCTGTCGCGCGTGTCCGCGCCGGCCCCCGAAGTCCCCCCTGCCGCGGATCGGCCCGCGGACGGCGACCCGGAGCGCGCCCACCGCCGCACGTCCCAGCAGCCACCGCCGCCGGCAGCCGCACTCCTACCGGCAGCCGCACTACTAGAGGAGGCGGCCCCCTCCCCGCCCCCTGCCGGGGTGACGGTGCCCGCCCCCACCGTGGGCAACGACATCGGCGCCGACCCGGACCCGGCAGCGCGCCTGAGCACCCTGCGCGGGGTGGGGCCGGCCTCGGCGGACGAGGTCGATCCGGGGCCGCGCGAGGCGGCGCGGAGCACGACCGACGCGCTGGCACCGCGTCGCCAGCGCCGCCGGCCGCAGCACACCTGGCGATTCGTCCGCGCCTACTGGACCACCTTCGTGGTCATCGGCAGCTACACCTCGTTCTTCTTCTTCGGCCGCTTCCTCGGTGAGCGCTGGGTGGAGAGCCACGTCGGCGAGGTGCACGCCACCAACGCGCGGCGCGTGGAGCGGACCATCATCGAGCTGCAGGGCCTGTTCATCAAGGTCGGCCAGCTGCTCTCCATCATGGCCAACTTCCTCCCGGCGCAGTTCCGCAACGGCCTGGAGGGCTTGCAGGACCAGGTTCCGCCGCGGCCCTACGCCGAGATCGAGGAGCGCATCGAGGAGGAGCTGGGCAAGCCGATGGCCTCGATCTTCGCGCGTTTCCACGAGGAGCCGCTGGCCAGCGCCTCGCTCGGGCAGGTGCACGAGGCCTTCCTGCACGACGGCACGCGGGTGGCGGTCAAGGTCCAGCACCGCGACATCGACGAGATCGTCCGCCTCGACCTCACCACCATCCGCCGCATCATGGCCATCGTCACCGTCTTCGTGCCGGTGCAGGGCCTGGACGCCTACTACCACCAGGTTCGCGCCATGATCTCCGAGGAGCTCGACTTCCTCGGCGAGGCCCGGAACATCACCCGCATCGCGAACAACTTCCTGCACGAGCCCAAGGTGCGCTTCCCGCACCCCCTGCCGGAGCTGTGCACGCGGCGGGTGATGGTCACCACCTTCACCGCGGGCATCAAGGTCGGCGACGTGACCGCCCTCGATGCGGCCGGCGTGGACCGCAAGGCGCTGGCGCGGCAGATCGTGCAGGTCTTCTGCCAGCAGATCTTCGTCGATGGCGTCTACCACGCCGATCCGCACCCCGGGAACATGCTCGTCGGCCCGGAGGGCGAGCTGGTGCTCCTCGACTTCGGCGCCGTGGCCGAGCTCTCCAAGGAGATGCGCGAGGGCATCCCCGAGTTCCTGGAGAGCGTCATCCGCCGCGACACCGACTCGATCATCAAGTCACTGCGCAAGATGGGGTTCCTGGCGAAGAACGAGAACCTCGACGTCAGCGAGAAGGTCATCGAGTACTTCCACCAGCGCTTCCAGGACGAGGTGAAGCTGGAGAGCCTGAACCTCAAGGACATCAAGCTCGATCCCCAGAAGGGCATCGAGGATCTCCTCGACCTGCGCAAGATGAACATCGGCCTGCGCGAGCTGTCGGGCACCTTCCACGTGCCGCGCGACTTCGTGCTCCTGGAGCGCACCCTGCTGCTGCTCACCGGCGTCTGCACCGAGCTCGACCCGGAGATGAACCCCATGGAGGTGGTGCACCCGTATCTGTCCGAGTTCGTGCTCGGCAACCGGGACTGGGCGCAGATCGCGCTCGACGCCGCCAAGGACATGGCCCTGAAGGCCATCACCATCCCCGAGGACCTCGGCAAGTACCTGCGCCGCGCCAACCGCGGCGACGCCGAGATCAAGGTGCGCGGCCTGGCCCAGGCGGCGAAGCTGGTCTACGCCGGCATGCGGCAGATGGTCTACGCCGCGCTGGCCATCGCCGCCGGGTACGCCGCGCTGCACCTGCACCTGGCCGGCCGGCAGCAGCTGGCCGAGTACTGCATGATGGGGGCCGGCGGCGCCGCGCTGGTGCTCGTCGCCAGCCTGCTCTTCACCGGCGCCGGCCGCGAGCGCAGGTGACCCGGTGCCGCCACGCCGGCCGGGACCGGGCTGACGCGCGCCGCTTCCCGGCGTAAGGGCGAGCGATGAGCGAGGACACCAGCGCGCTGCGGCAGGAGCTCGAGGGCGCCGTGGCGCACGCCGAGCAGGAAGTGGAGCGCCTGCGCAAGGCGAACGCCGACCTCGCCGAGGGCTTCCGGCTCGACCCCAGCGACGACAGCAAGGAGCTGCTCAAGCGCGGCGCCGCGTCCCTGAACGCCGCGCGCGACCGCGCCGCTGCGGCCAAGGCCGCCCTGACCGTCTTCCAGAAGACGGGCACGCCGCACGGGCTGGTCGCTGGCGACGGCCGCGTCTTCGGGAGCGTGGCCGTGGAGCTGGCACCTGGCACGGCGCGCGCCGCCCGTGAGGCGACCCTCGACGCCGCGCTCGGCGAACAGCTGATCGAGGCCGCTGCCGAGCTGGGCGTGGTGCTCGGCACCTCGCCGGAGCGATACACCCGCGAGCGCCCCGGTCGCGACGCCCAGGGGCGCACCATCCTCGACGTGCAGGGGCGCGTGGAGGGCGACGTGCTCGTCCCGGCGTTCCGGCCGGTGGACAAGTACGGGCGCACCACAACCTGAGCCACAGCGGCACCGCGCAGAACGTCATCGGCGCGCACCTGGCCATCGTGCGCTGGTACACGAGCGCGGGCGGTCGCCTGCGCGATGGTCCGAGCCCTCTACCGTGCCCCGTCCATCTGCCGGATCCGCTTCGCTCGGTCCTTGCTGTCGGGGTGCGTCGACAGGAGCTGCGGCACCGGCGCGCTCTCCAGGCTCTCCAGGAAGCGCGCCAGCCCTTCGCTGTTGTGGCCGCAGCGCCTGAGGAGGTCGACCCCGAAGGCGTCGGCCTCCTCCTCCATCTCGCGGCTGTGTCCGAGCTGGTCGAGCTGGGAGGCGCCGGCCACCAGGGTGGCCACGATGTCGTCCGAGCTGCCCAGGACGAGCGCCAGGCCCAGCCCGTACACGCCACTGCGCACCAGGCCGCGCACGCCGTGGCGGTGCACGGCGTGCCCCAGCTCGTGGGCCAGCACACCGCGCAGCATGTCGTCGTCGCCGCCGGTGCGCTCCAGGAGGCCGGTGAGGACGAAGACCTCGCCGCCGGGCAGGGCGAAGGCGTTGACCTGATCATCGACGATCACCGTCAGGCGCGGGGCCACCAGCACGCGCGTCTCCTCCGGCGTCAGCTTGCCGCGGAGCTCGTCGAAGATGCGCGTGGCGCGGGCCTGGTCGTCGGCGCTGGCGTCGGCGTTCATGGAGTGCTGAGCGCGCATGGCCGCGCCGCCGGCCTGACCGATCTTGGCGTCGACGTCCGGCGGCAGCGCCGAGACCACCGCCCCGGCGACGCAGCCGGAGCAGCCGCGCAGCGCCAGCACCAGCGCCACCAGCAGGGCGAGCAGCACCCCGACCTCGACCCAGGTGCGCCCCCGCTTCTGGCTGTCGACGAAGCCACCAGCCGGCGGGGGCCCGGCAGCGGGGCCGGAGAGCCCGCCCGCACCTTGGTCTTCCGCCGACGGCATGGGTCCGTTATACCCGGGCCGCCTCCCGGCGCTCGCCCCCCGGAGGAGGAGAAACCCCCATGCAGCAGATGATCAAGCACGAACCGACGTTCTCGATGCTGCAGCTGTCGCTGGCGCCGGGTGAAGTCATCGTCGCCGAGGCAGGCTCCATGGTGGCGCGCACCAGCAACCTGACCATGGAGGTCAAGATGAACGCCGGCCGCAACGCCGGCTTCTTCGGGAAGATGAAGGCCTTCTTCATCGCCCTCATCCGCAAGATGGTCGGCGGCGAGACCTTCTTCGTGAACCACTTCTCGTCCCCGCAGGGCGGCTGGGTGTGGCTGGCGCCGGCCATGTCCGGCGCGGTGCGGCACATGCCGTTCCAGGGCAACGCCATGCTCTTCAGCGCCGGGGCGTACCTCGCCCACCACGGCGAGATCGACCTGCGCATGCGCTGGGGCGGCCTGCGCTCCATCTTCGCCAAGGAGGGCGCGTTCTTCGTCGAGGCCAGCGGCCAGGGCGACCTCTGGGTCACCAGCTACGGCGCCATCGACGAGGTCTACTGCAACGGCTCGTACATCGTCGACACCGGCCACATCGTCGGCTTCGACGCATCGCTGGACTTCAAGATCAAGTCGCCCGGCGGCGGCCTGATGGGCTTCGTCGCCTCCGGCGAGGGCCTGGTGTGCGAGTTCACCGGCCAGGGCCGGATCCTCGTGCAATCGCGCAACACCGGCTCGCTGGTGAGCTGGATCACGCCCCTACTTCCTGGCTGAGCGCTCCGGCTCCGGACTGAACGAAGGAACGACGATGCAGGTCAACCTCCTCTATCGACCGGCGCAGAGCCTGGCCCAGTGCTGGCTGGCGCCCAACGAGTCCGTCACCGCCGAGAGCGGCGCCATGGTCGGCATGTCGACCAACGTGCAGATGAGCACGCAATCCGGCGGCATCATGAAGGGCCTGAAGCGGATGTTCGGCGGCGAGTCGTTCTTCCGCAACACCTTCACCGCATCCGGCGGCCAGGGCGAGGTGCTCTTCGCCACCCCGCTGCCCGGCGACATGGCGGTGCTCGACGTCGGCTACAAGCAGTGGTGCGTGCAGAACAGCGCCTTCGTGGCCTGCAGCCCGACGGTGGACGTCAAGACGCGCGCCAGCTTCGGCGGCATGTTCTCCGGCGCCGGCCTGTTCATCCTGGAGAGCCAGGGGCAGGGGCAGATGATCATCGGCGCCTTCGGCGCGCTGGAGCAGGTCGTCGTCGACGGCAGCATGGTCATCGACACCGGCCACCTGGCCGCCTGGGAGTCGACGCTGCAGTACACCGTGGGCAAGAGCGGCTCGGGGTGGATCACCTCCTGGCTCTCCGGTGAGGGCCTGGTGTGCCACTTCCAGGGCCAGGGCATCGTCTACATGCAGTCGCGCAACGCCCTGGAGTACGGCCAGGCCATCGGCGGCATGCTGCCGCCACGACAGCAGTAGAGGAGGACCCGCGATGCGACACCAGATCCTCCACAATCCGGACTTCGGCGTGGTGCAGGTGCAGTTCGACCAGCCCGGGGAGCAGATCGTCTCCGAGAGCGGCGCCATGGTGGCGCGCGACACCGCCATCGACATGAAGACCAACCTCCAGGGTGGTCTCGGCGGCGCGCTGAAGCGCAAGCTGCTCGGCGGCGAGTCGCTCTTCCAGAACACCTTCACGGCCACCGCCCCGGGGCAGACGCTGTGGATCGCGCCCGGGCCCGAGGGCGCCGTCGAGCGCATCGACCTGCAGCCGGGCATGGAGATCTTCCTGCAGTCCGGCGCCTACCTGGCGTCGACGCCCGGCGTCACGCTCGACACCAAGTGGCAGGGCGCCAAGGGCTTCTTCTCCGGAGGCCTCTTCCTGCTGCGCGCCTACGGGCAGGGGCACCTCTGGTTCTCGGCCTACGGCGGGCTGCACACCGTCGACATCGGCCACCAGTACTCGGGGTACATCTGCGACAACACCCACATGGTCGCGTTCACTGCCGGCCTGCAATACAACGTCACCAAGCTCGGCGGCCTGAAGAGCCTCTTCCTGTCCGGCGAAGGCCTGGTCTGCAACTTCCAGGGCCAGGGCCGCCTCTGGATGCAGACGCGCAACCCGGGTTCGCTGGCCGCGTTCCTCCACCCCTTCCGGCGCGTCCAGCAGCGGTCGTAGCAGCGTCGGGACCGTCGCCGGGGCCGCCAGCGCCGCGCCGGTCACCGGGATGGTTCCAGCCGGCGCCGAAGCTCGATACGCTGAGCTCGTGCTTCGTCGCTTTGCCTGGTTGTTCTCCTGGCCATCGGCTGCGCGACGGGATCCGATCTCTCCGCCACCACCGGCATCGGCGACGAGGACGAGGGCGGCTACGGCGACAGCAGCGGCTTCGGCGGTGACGGCGCGCACGGCGGCGAGGACGACGACACCGGCCTGACCAGCAGCGGCAGCAGCAGCGGCGGTGCCGGTGATCAGGGAGGCGGCGCCGGCGTGGGCGGCGCCGGCGTGGGCGGCGGCGGCGTGGGCGGTGGCGGCACCGGTGGCTCCGCGCCGATGTGCGACTTCACCTCGCCGAACCTGTGCGCCGGCGCCACGGCGATGAACGGCATCGCCGGCGACGACGGCGGCACGTCGACGGCGAACGGCCACACCTCGCAGTGGTTCCAGATCCACGTCACCGAGGAGAGCAGCAGCATCTTCGAGGACGACATGAGCTACACGGTCACGCTCACCTCGCCGCCGGGCATGATCTACAACGTGCTCGTCCATGAAGGCCCGCAGGACGGCAACCCGAACTGCGGCGCCTCGCCGTTGCCGGGCACGCCCCCCGGCGGTCCGCTGCAGACCGTGCACGCCTCGTGGGACGACGATCAGGGCATCGGCGGCGAGGACGACAGCCTGTGGCTGAGCATCGAGGTGGTCTGGGTCTCGGGCGACGACTGCAACGCCAACTGGACGCTGAGCGTCGCCGGCGGGACCTGAGCCTCGACAGATCCGAGGTCTCCTGTCGGAGCCTCGACAGATCCGAGGTCTCCTGTCGGAGCCTCGACAGATCCGAGGTCTCCTGTCGGAGCCTCGACAGATCCGAGGTCTCCTATCGGAGCCTCAACCGATGACGCGCGCGGCCACGTAGGCGACCACGCCCAGCACCCACGCCGCGGCGCGCACCCAGAAGCGCTCCTGGACGGCGAACACCGGTGCGGCCGGGGCGGCGAGGAGCGCGACCACTGCGCGCCAGCGCGGCGGGCGCCGTAGCAACCCGATGAAGATGGCCAGGTGCGCGGTGACCGCCAGCGCGGAGCCGAGCACCATGGCCGCGAGCAGGATGGCGTCTGTCACGGCGGCGCCTGCGGGGGCTCTGTCGCGGGCTGCGGCGCCGTTGTGGGCTGCGGCGCCGGTGCCCCCGGTTCCGTCGGCAAGGGCGGGGGCGCGCGGTTGGTGCCGGTGTCCTCGATCTGGCCTTCGTCCTCGGGCACGTCCTCCTCGTTGGCGCGGGCGACGGCCAGCGGCTTGGGCGCGCGGAGGGGGCGGCCAGCGGCGTCCCGCCAGACGCCCGCGGCGAAGTAGAGCGTGGCCGCGCGGTCGCGCACCGTGGTCCACGGCGAGTAGCGCGCGCCGGTGGGGGCAACCACCCAGCGGCCGTAGGTCCACGCCCAGAGGCGCCCCTGCCACGTCCACTCCCCGTCGATCCAGACCGCGCCATCCTGCGGCTGCTCCGGGACGTGCTCGACCCGAGCCGGCGGAGGCGGAAACGGCACCTTGACCAGGGCGGTGGTGGGGTGCGAAACGAACGGCGGCCGCGGCAGCGCCCCCGTGCACGCCGTGCCCGCAGCAAGCCACGCGAGCAGCACCAAGGCCCCGACCGCCGCGCGTCGGGGACTGCCCGATGGCACCGGGAAGCTCCGGAACGCAGCCGCTGTCACGTCGAACTCCATACGCCATCCGGTCCGATGCGCCCAACGACTCCCGCGCTTGCGCTCGCCATCCCCCGCCTCGGCGGGGCCTATCCGCGTGCTGATCTGCCCTCGCCGCCGAGATCGCCGACTTTCCGGGCCGCGCCGCTGTGTGCTACGCACCCAGTCTTTGTGGCCCTGCGCTTGCTAGCGCGCCCCGGTCTCCTGTGAACGGCGCCGAACTTCCCCACCGCCCGTTCGGCCCGGTGGTCTCGGCGCAGCCTCCCGCACCGCCGGTCCGCCCGTGTCGGGCCGGCCTGCTCTGGTGGCTGATGGCCTGGCTGGCGCTGGCGGCAACGTCCACCGGCTGCGCTTCCATCCCCCAGGGCCGCGCCGCGGTCGACGACGTGACGGTGAAGGGGCAGGTGGCCGTTGACGCGGGCGAGATCGAGGAGAAGATCGCCACCGCACCGAGCGAGAAGTTCCTCGGCCTCTTCCGCGGCGTCGTCTACGACTACGAGATCTTCGACCGCCTGGTGCTGCAGCGCGACCTGGCGCGCGTGGAGCGCCTCTACCGCGCGCGCGGCTACTACGACGCCCACGCCCGCGCTGGCCGCGTGCTCAAGACCGGTGACGGGCACGTGCGCGTGGAGATCATCGTCGAGGAGGGCCCGCCGGTGCTCATCGCGTCGGTGCGCATCGGCGGGGTGGAGCGGCTGCCTCCAGTCATCGGGCTGGCAGTCACCGCCTCCGGGCTGCTCGAGATGAAGAAGGGCGCGCCGTTCGACGAGGACAAGTTCATCGCCGGTGAGAACGCCATCCGCAAGGCGCTCACCAGCATCGGCTATGCGTTCGCCGAGGTGCGGCGAGACGCCAAGGTCGACGTCGCACGCCGCAAGGCCGACGTGGCTTACGAGGTCATCCCCGGCCTGGAGTCCACCTTCGGCAAGACGACCATCGCCGGGCTCGGCAAGCTGCCCGAGGACAAGGTGCGCCAGACCCTGGACATCGCCGAGGGCGATCCGTACTCGACGCAGGTCATCGCCGACGCCACCCAGGCCCTGCTCGACCTCGGCGTCTTCAGCTCGGTCGAGATCATCCCCGACCTCTCCTCGCCCGGCTCGCGGGTGGTGCCCCTGACGCTCAAGGTCGAGCCCTCGCGCCTGCGCACGGTGACGCTGGGCGGCGGCATCGAGTTCGACGCCATCAAGACCGACGTCCACCTCCTCGCCGGCTGGGAGCACCGCAACTTCCTCGGCGGCCTTCGGCAGTTCAACGTGGAGGTCAAGCCGGGCGTCGTCCTCTACCCGACGCGCATCAACAACGTCGCGCCGCCCACCGACTTCCTCCCCGAGGAGCGCCTCAAGCTGCAGCTCAAGCAGCCCGGCTTCATCGAGGCCCGCACCAACGGCCTGATACGGCCGGAGTTCAACATCTTCCCGGTGCTCCTCAAGACCGACCCCGGGGCCAACGACCCGGTCCTCGGCTACTTGGAGTTCAAGAACGCCATCGGCCTCGATCGCACCATCTGGAAGCTGTTCGGGAACGTGACCTACAACTTCCAGTTCGAGCAGCCCTTCTACTACCTGAACACGCCCGACCCGCAGCTGCTGAGCCCGATCATCCTCTCCTACCCGGAGCTTCTCGCGCAGCTCGACTTCCGCAACGACAAGATCAAGCCGCGCAAGGGCGTGTTCCTGGGTCTCACCTTTCAGGCCGCCGGCGGCCCGTTCGGCGGCAACGCCGACGACATCAAGGTCCAGCCCGAGGCGCGCGGGTACATCCCGGTCAGCAAGCGGCTCACCTTCGCGGCGCGAGGCACCCTCGGCTTCCTTTTCCCCCGCAACTACGGGGACTACGTCCGCAACACCGACAAGCTCCTCAACCCCACCGACCCCACGCTGCCGGCAGCGCAGTTCGAGGAGCAGGAGCGGGCGCGCACCAAGGACCTGCAGATCTCGTTCTTCCGTGGCTTCTTCTCCGGGGGGCCGAGCTCGAACCGCGGGTATGCCCCGAGGGACATCGGGCCGCACGGCCTGGTGCCCTTCCTGACCCCGGAGGCCGAGTCGGTGCGCATCGCCTCGGAGTGCGACCCCAGCGCGCCCGGCTACGACCCGGCCGAGGACGACGCGCGATGCGCCACCCCGGTCGGCGGTTTCACGCTCTGGGAGCTGTCGGCCGAGCTGCGAATCGATATCAGCGGGCCGTTCGCGACGGCCCTGTTCTGTGACGCATCGGACGTATCGAACCAGACCGTGGACATCCGCTTTGCCTACCTCCACCTCTCCTGCGGCGCCGGCCTCCGCTACGACACCCCGGTCGGGCCGATCCGTCTCGATCTCGGCTACCGGATCCCTGGCGTGCAGTACCCGTCCGACGCCAACGAGCAGCTGGAGGGGCCTCCCGAAGACCTTTTCGGTCTTGTCCCCATGGCCATCTCCTTCGGCATAGGGGAGGCTTTCTGATGGCGCAGCGGCAACCGAGCGACCCCTCCACGGAGGACGAGCCGCGGGCCGCGCGCGCCCACGCCCACGCCGAAATCGACACCATGCGTCCCCGCCCCCCGCCGTCGCCCCGCAGGCGCGCGCGTCGCGTGCTGGGAACGGCGGCGGCGCTGCTCGCCTCGGCGGCGACCTTCGTCGGCGTGGCCGGCGCCAGCCTGGTGCTGCACCTCGACTCCGGCCCGGCGCGCCGCCTCGCCGCCGCGCAGCTCAACACGCTCCTGGGCGACACCTTCCAGGGAAAGATCGTCCTCGAGCACATCGATCGCCTCGACCTCGGCGGCGTCGGCGGCGTGCGAGCCCGCATCTACGACCCCGAGGGGGTGCAGGTGCTCTTCGTCGACGGGGTGAGCGCCCACATCTCGGCCATCGACGCGGCGCGGTCGGCGGTGCTCGGCGAGAACGACATGGTGATCACGGTGCGCCGGGTCGAGGTCGACTACGTCGACGCCAACCTCGACGCCGACGACCGCGGCGACCTGCGCATCGCCCGGGCCTTCGAGAGCAAGACGCCAGAGGCGCCGAGCGACCCCGACGCGCGCCCGCTGCACTTCGAGATCGAGCGCGCCGACATCCGTCACGGCTGGGTGCACGGCACCATGGCCGGCGCCCCGCCGCTCGACGTCGACCTCGACGCCCTGCACGGCCGGGTCGACGTCACCGACCCGCGCGTGCTCATCGAGCTCGCCTCGGTCGACCTTACGGCGCGCAACCTCCCGGAGGGGCTGCGCGCGGGCGGCAACGCCAACGGCTCGCTGACCATCCCGACCGAAGGGGAGCTGGCGCTGGTGGCCGGCTACCGCGGCCACGTCAGCGACATCCCCCTCGTCGCCAAGGCGGAGATGGAGGGCGACGCGCTCAAGGCGCGCCTGGAGATCGCCGAGGTCGAGGGCGACGTGGTGCGCGCCGCCATCGCCGCCGCGCCGATCCACGACAAGGTCTCCGGGGTGGTCACTGCCGAGGGGACACTGCCGGAGCTGGCGGTGACCGGTGACCTCCGCCTCGGCCCGGGCACCGCCAAGCTGGAGGCCAAGCTGCGGCTCCCGGACGACAAACAGAAGGAGACGCGCATCGACGCCAAGCTGGTGGCGCGGCAGATCGACCCGCGCACCTTCGCCCCCGACGCGCCGGCGACGCGGGCCAGCGCCGACGTCACCGCCGCCATGATCAGCGGCGAGGACGGCAAGCCGCGCGGCACCTTCCACGTGGCCACCCAGGCGACGACGCTGCAGGGCGAGCGCATCCCGGCGCTCGACGTGCGCGGCGAGCTCACCGGCGATGAGCTGCGCGCCGACGCGCGGGCGTTCGAGCCGGGCATCGATCTGCGCGCTCACGTCGAGGCAAAGCTGGCGGCCGACGCTCGCGGCTCGCAGCCGGTGGACTTCGAGCTGACGGCCAGCGCGGCGCGCCTGAAGGGGGCGACGCGCCTCGGCGGCATGCTCGGCGGCAGCGCCAAGGTCCGCGCCAAGGGTCGGGCCGACGTCGGGCTCTCCACGGTACAGGCCGAGGTGCACGCCTCGGGCGCCGACATCACCGCCGGTCCGGCCGGCGCGCCCGACGCGCGCCTCACGGCGGTCGAAGTGGAGGGCACCGCCGCGGGCAGCCTGCAGGACCCGCGCATCGACGTGCGCGTCCGCGCCTCCGGCGTGAACGCGGCGGGGTACACGTTCACCAGCGCCTCGGTGCACGCCCAGGGTTCGGCGCGCGCGCCGGAGCTGCGCGTGCGGGCCACCGGGCCCGACATCCCGCACCTGGAGGTCACCACCAGCCTCGACACGCAGAACGGCGTCAGCGCCAGTGATGTGCGCCTGGAGCTGACCCGCAACGGCGTGCCCGTGGTGCTCTCGGCCAAGCGCGCCGGGCAGCGCGGCAACGTCATCGTGGTCGAAAAAGGCGTGCTCGAGGGCCTGGGGGAGCCGGTCCATGCCGACCTCTCCATCGGCCCGGCCAGCATGCGCGTGGAGGCGCGGAGCAACGGCGTGGACGTGGCGACGGCGGCGCGCTTCGCAGGCGAGGGCCTCGACCAGCAGCTGCGCGGCGGCAAGCTGACGTTCCTGGTCGACCTTTCCACGCGCGGCGACGACGTGCGCGGGGACGTGCAGCTCCACCTCGCCGACGGCCGCCTGGCCCAGGTGAAGAAGGTCGAGGCCCAGGTGAGCGCCCGTCTGATGGGGACCAGGCTGGCCGCCAATGTGCACGCGGCCGCCGGCGACGCAGGTCACCTCCACCTCGCCACCTCGACCATCGAGCTCGGCGGACCGGCCATGCGGCCGGCCTCCTGGCGCACGGCGCGGGGCGAGCTCGATCTCGACGTCGACGTCGACCTCGGCCGGGTGGCCGGCATCCTGCCGCGTGACACCCTGCCCTTCGGCGAGATGTCCGGGCGGCTCACCGTCGACGGCCAGCTGGGGCGAGCCACGGCCGAGGAGCTGCCCGCCATGGACCTGGACGTGAAGACCGAGCACCTGGTGCTGGCCGGGAAGTCGGCTGTGGTGCCGACCGAGGTGCGGGCCGTGGAGAAGCCGGCGCCGGGTACGCAGCGCGCCGCCTCCCAGGCAAACACTGAGCCCGCAACGGCCACCGGCGACCGGCGCAAGAAGCCGGCACCGCCGAGCGTGGGCACGGGGACGGCGCGGCGGCGCGCGCGCGCCAGCCGCACGCCGGTGGTCGAGCCGCCGCCCTGGCGCCTGACCGGCATCGACGTCGACGTGAACGCCAAGCTCGAGGCACAGACCGGCAAGGCGGCGCTGGCCGGCAAGGTCCTGGACAGCAAGGGGACGCTGCTTTCCCTGGACGCGGAGAGCACCCTGCCCATGGCGGCGATCCTCGGCGGCGACGCCGTGCCTGCGCTGGAGAAGGCACCCTTCGAGATGAAGCTGGAGGTGCCGCGCCGGGACATGGCCACCTTGCCGAGCGTCCTCGAGGCCCGCCAGACCAAGGGCACCATCGCCCTGCGCCTGGAGGCGTCGGGCACGGCCCTGGAGCCCAAGGTCGAGGCCACGCTCGAGGCCCGCGAGGTGATGGACGAGCGCCTCGGTCTGCGCGTGCCCACCAGCACCCTGACCAAGGTCGATTACCGGGACGGCAAGGGCAAGCTGGACGTGGCCGTGAGCACGCCTGCGGGCGAGGTCCTGACTGGCACGGCGGACGCCGAGGTGCGCGTGCGCGACCTCGTCCACCCGCCCCCCGGCGAGCTGCCCTGGAGCGCCTCGGCCAGCGCCGACCTGAAGGCCTTCCCGCTCTCGACGGTCGGCGCCCTCGCCGACAGCGACGTCGATGGCACGATCAGCGGCTCGCTGCGCGTGGAGGACCTCCGCCGCGACGCGCACGCCGACGTGCGGCTGGGCATCGACAAGCTGGTGGTGGGGAAGGTGCCCTACACGGGCGGGTTCGTGAACGCACACCTCGGCAACGACGGCCTGCGCGCCGAGGCGCAGCTGCGCCAGAAGGACGGCTGGGTCGACGTGCGCGCCGCGATGGGCGCGCGCTGGGGCAAGGACCTGGTGCCCAGCCTGGAGCAGGACAAGCCTGCGGAGATCACCCTCAAGGCGGCCGACTTCCGCCTGGCCGCGGTGCAGCCCTTCGTGGAGGACGTCTTCTCTTCCCTGGACGGGCGCCTCGACGCCGACGCCCGCGTGTCGGTGCGTCCAGGTGCGGCGCCGGTGATGGCCGGCACGGTGGAGCTCGACCAGGGTCGCTTCCGCTTGCCCACCGTGGGCGACGAGTTCACCAACGCCAAGGCCAAGGTGGTGGTGCGCCAGGGCGGCGAGATCCGTCTCGAGCACTTCAGCGCCAGCGGTCTGACCGGCAAGGTCGCCGCCAGCGCCGCGGCACGCATGAACGGCCTGCGCTTCGTGGGCGGGACAGTGCGCGTGGAGGTGCCGGAGAAGTATCCCCTGCCCCTGACCATCGAGGGCGAGTCGATGGGCCAGGTCTCCGGGAAGATCGAGGCCAAGGCGACGATGAGCGCCGACCAGAAGCACCTGGCGATCAACGTCGACATCCCGCGCCTGCGCACCGAGCTCCCGCAGACCAGCGCGCGCAGCGTGCAGAAGCTCGACGAGGCCGAGTACGTGCGCATCGGCAACTACCGCAGGCACCCGCGCCAGTTCGTCGTCGTCCCGCTCGGCCCGCCCGAGCCGGAGGAGGCGCCGCGCGCCGGCGACGCGATGAAGGTCGACGTCAACGTCTACCTCCGGGACGTGGAGATCCGCCAGGGCACCACGCTGCGCGCACACCTCAAGGGCGCGCCGAAGATCCAGATCGGCGAGGCCACCCAGGTGCGCGGTCAGATCCAGCTCCTCTCCGGCTACCTCGAGGTGCAGGGCAAGCGCTTCGAGATCGAAAAGGGCACGGTGACCTTCGTCGGCGACGACCCGGCCAACCCCGAGGTGGTGGTCACCGCCAGCTACGAGGCGCCCGACGGCACCATGATCTACGCCGACTTCGTGGGGCCCCTGGAGACGGGCAAGGTCACCCTGCGCTCGGAGCCGGCCCTGCCCCAGAGCGAGATCCTGGCGATCATCGTCTTCGGCACCGCCGACGGCGCCAACAGCACTCCGCCGCCGGGCCAGGAGCCGGACGGCACCACCCGCGCCGTGGGCATGGGCGGCGGCTTCGCCACCCAGGGCCTGAACGCGGCCATGAGCGACATGACCTCGCTCGACGTCACTGCCCGCGTGGACACCAGCGACAGCAACAATCCGCGGCCGGAGCTGGAGGTGCAGATCAGCCGCGAGGTCAGCGTGGCCATCGCCCACGTGCTCGGCATTCCCCCGCCCGGGAGCAACCCCGACAAGAACCTGCTCAGCGTCAACTGGCGCTTCGCGCGCAACTGGTCCTTCGAGACGACCGTCGGCGACCGCGGCAGCTCCATCTTCGATCTCATCTGGCGCCGGCGCTACTGAGTCGCGGCGGCCGCTGCATATTCGATGTCATCTGGCCCAGGCGTCACCGAGTCCAGGCTGCGGCAGGGCTGGCACGCCCTCCGCCACTTCTGGCTGTGCATGGACCGCACCCGGACCCTGGGGCTGGCGGCGGAGACGGCGTTCTGGGTCTTCCTGTCGCTGCTCCCGCTGGCGGCGGTGATGGGCGTGCTCGCCGCGCGCCTGTCGCTCCAGGACTGGAACGCGGTCGGTCCGCTCATCAGCTCCATGCCGCCGGCTGCGCAGGGCCTGGTGCTGGAGCAGCTCGAGCACCTGGCCACCGACAGCGGTCGCTCCTGGGGCATCTGGGGGACGGTGGTCTTCGTGTGGTTGGCCTCGAGCGGCGTGCACGCCATGTTCGACGCCATCGAGATCGAGAGCGGCGCCACCCGGCCCTGGTGGACGAAGCGCCTCCTCGCGCTCGGGGGCTGCGTGGCGCTGGCCGCTGCCGGCGTGGTCCTGGCCGTGCTCGGCCCCGGCCTGGAGATCGGGCTCTCCTGGCTGGGACGATGGTGGCCGGCCCTGGTCGTGGTCGGCGAGCCGACCCCCGCCGCGCGCGTCTTCCGCTTCGTCATCGGGGTGGCGGTGATCTTCGGCTTCGTCTGCGGCCTCTACGCGGCGGGGGTGCCCACACGGCGACGGCGCAAGATGCCCATCATGCCCGGCGCCGCGCTGGCGGTGGCACTCGAGGTGGTGCTCGGCCTCGGCTACTCGCTGTACGTCGCAGGCGCCGGCGACGGCAACGCCTACCTGGGCAGCCTGGCGGTGGTCGGGGTGACGCTGACCGCGCTCTACCTCTTCTCGCTGGCGGTGCTGATGGGCGCAGCGCTCAACCGGCACCTCGCCCATCTGCCCTGTCCGTTGCCGCCCGGGAGCGACGCGTAGGAGGACGCGCGGTCAGGGGCGGATGTCCGAGCTCAGGTCGGGGACTGTCATACGCCGCCGGGCCGCGGATGTCCTCCGACCGGCGTCAGGCGACGACGCGCACCTCGTCCTCGGTCGTGTCCACCGAGGGCTGCTCGTCGGGGTCGACGAAGCGCACTCCGTGGCGGCCGAAGTCGCGGACCAGCTGGTCGAAGCGCGCGCTGCGGATCTCGCGCGTCGTCTCCCGGAAGGCGATCTCCTCGATCTCCTCCCGGTAGAAGTACTTCATCGGCGAGCCACCCATCACCCGCCGCGCCCCTTCGCCGGGCTGGAAGAGGTGGAAGGCGACGTGGGGGTACATGGCGCGCAGCGTGGGGACGGCCTTGTCGAAGCGACCGTTGATGAGGCTCTTCAGCCCCTGCATGGCCACGAAGATGCCGCCGCGCTCCTGCACGTGGCCGGGGCGGGCGCTGGAAACGGGCACCAGCGGGTCGACGAGGATGACCAGGGTGGCTCCCTCCTGCACGGCCACGCGCATGTTGGTGGTCCGGGTGAAGCCGCCATCGATGTAGTAGCGGTCGTGGATCTTCTCCGGCGCGTAGAAGGGCGCCAGCGCGGTGGAGGCACGCACCGCCACATGGATGGGCACCTCGGGCGCGCCGGGGGCCCCGAAGACGACGTGCTCGTTGCTGTCCTGATCGGTGGCGCCGATGAAGAGGCGGTGGCGGAGGCACGAGAAGTCGTCGGTCATGCCCGGCTTCTCGAGCTGGCGCTTCATCCAGCGCTTCAGACGCTTGCCGGCAAATGCGCCCGCCGGAGGCAGGCGGAAGAGCGCGGACAGCGGGGAACGGCGACCACGCAGCACGTCCCACGACAGGCGCGCGGCGCGGACCGCCAGCGCACCCAGGGCGGGATCGAAGAGGTCCGAGCGACGGATCGGGTCGAGGCGCCGCGAGGCGACCTCGCCCTTGTCGAGGCGTGGCTGGAGCCGGGTGGACTCCGGGCGGCGATCGCCGCCCTTGAGCGCCCGCGCCAGCTCGTCCGGACCCACGCCGTTGGCCAGCAGCGCGCCGACCACCGCGCCTGCGCTGATGCCGCAGACGATGTCGACGTCGCAGAGATCGAAGTCCGGCAGGAAGCGGGAGAGCGCGCGCAGCACGCCGAGCTCGTAGAAGAGACCCTCGGTCCCGCCACCGGCGAGGCAGAGCGCGATCTTGCCGGAGCGCGCGCGGGAGACGGTGGCCACGATGCTCTCCCAGATGGCGCGCGGCAGGTCGTCCTCGCCCCCGGCCAGGACGCCCCCGAGCCGCATGCGCCCGGCGTGGAAGGCGAGCTCCGCGCCGCGCGGGTCGGTGTCGACCACCAGGAAGGTGCGCTCCCGGGCGATGGGCGTGGCCAGGGCGTGCTCGTCGAAGAGCGCGCGCAGGAGGCCGAGGCTGGTGCTCTCGTCCACCGGGCCCACCTCGCCGCGCGCATCCACCACCAGGGCGTCGGCCGCGCCGCTACGCAACTTGGCCAGGGTGCGAAGCGGGCTGTGCTCCTGGGCCACCCGGATGTGCGCGGCCCGGGAGGGCGAGGAGCGGCGCCCGGCGGCGGCGAGGGCCGCCTCGGCGGCAGGTGCCCGGGCGGCGGCGGCTACGAAGTAGAGGACGTGGTCCATGGGCGGCTACGGAACCCGAGCGGTGGAGCTCCCCCGCCGGACGCCACCGCGGGCGCGACTCTGCCACAACTCTGCCGAGGCCCCATAGGGAGAATTGTCCCGCGTCAACCGCGACGCGCCCGCACGCGCTGTGCTTGGACGGCGTTGCGCTCCCCGGTCGAGGCTCGCTAGAGTAGTCCCTGTTCCTCCGCGCGTGGGACGAGACCTCGACAGGCACGAGGTCTCCTGGCGGAGCCACTCATGTGGAAGCTGACGATCGAGGACGACGAGGGGAAACAGACGTCGCTCCCGCTCGCCCACGATGAGTATGGCGTAGGCAGGGCCGAGGCCAACGCCATCCGGCTCACCGACCGGAACGTCTCCCGCAAGCACGCCGTCCTGCGCCGCAACGGCCAGGGCTGGTTCGTGCGGGATCTGTCGAGCTACAACGGCACCTACGTCAACGGGGCACGTGTCGCGGGTGAGCAGCTCATCCACAACGGCGACGTGGTGCAGCTCGGCGACTACCGGCTCGAGCTCATCGACGAGGCGGCCGCCCAGCCGCAGGCCCCCGATGACCAGGGCCTCGGCCAGCTCCCCGTCCCCGTCCACCACCGGCCGGATCGCCTGGTGGTCGTGGTCGGCCCCACGCCGGGCGCCGAGTTCCCGCTCGACCGCGAGTACTACACGGTGGGCCGCGCCGAGGACGCGACCATCAGCATCAACCACTCGTCCGTCAGCCGCCTGCACGCCGAGCTGATCTCGCTCGGCAACGGCCGCTACGAGATCGTCGACAAGCAGAGCGCCAACGGCATCCGCATCAACGGCGTCGAGCTCAAGCGCGGCATCATGGAGGCCGGCGACGCGCTCGAGCTCGGTGACGTGCGCATGCGGTTCGTCGGCGCCGGCAAGATCTTCCGCGCCAACGCCGACCACAGCCAGGAGATCCGCACCGTCGGCTCCTTCGAGAGCGTCGCCGCCTCGGTGCGCGCAGTGCCCGTCGCGCCGCCGCGGCGCAGCAGCAGCATCGGCAAGTTCGTGGCCATCGGGGTGGTGGTCGGCATCCTGGCCATCGCCGCGGTGGTCTTCGCGCTGCGCGGCGTACCGGTGCCCAACCACGAGACCGTCCCGACGCCCCCGCCGACCGCCACCGGAACCTCCGCCGTCGACGAGGCCGGCAACAAGCTCCTCGCCGAGGCGCGCACGTTGGCGCAACAGGGCGACCTGGAGGGTGCACACAGCAAGCTCACCCAGGTGGGGGAGAGCTCGCCGCTGCGCGAGGACCCCGGCTTCAAGGAGATCGAGGGCAAGTGGGCCGACGAGCTGTTCACGCGCGCCGACGCCGCCACCGATCCCGTCGAGAAGCGGAAGCTGCTGAACCTCATCGCCTCCACGCCCACCGTGGACCGCGAGCGGCGCCAGCGCGCCGCTGACAAGCTCCAGGACGTCGAGCCGCCCGCGCCGGGAGAGCCACCTCCCACCCAGCCGCGCTTCAGCGGCACGGGCACGCCGGCGACCGGCAAGCAGGCCGGGACGGCGGCGCCTGCCCCGACCACCAACCCCGCGGCGGGCTCCAGCGGCGAAGCCACGCCCGGCGCCGGCTCCGACCTCTCCAACCAGAGCATCAAGAAGGCGCTCTACGGCAGGGTGCAGGGCGGCAAGGCGTCCATCGACGAGATCCGCATGCTCAAGGCGGCCTGCTCGCAGCTCGGCGATCGCGCCTGTCGCGACATGGCCAGCTCCGCGCTGCAGAAGAAGCTCGGCGAATGAGCCGGTGAGCGGGCCGTCGCGCTCGCATCCCGGTGCCGGGAGCGACCCGGCGACACCTGGCGCCAGCAGCGGCCCGGCGCCGCCCGAGGCGCACCGCGGGCGCGCCGGCGAGCCCTCGGGGCTGCGCTCGCCGGCAGCCGCGGTCGTCGCCACGCTGGCGCTGCTCGTCGCCGTGCCGTACGCGCTCGGCGTGCGCTTGCCGCGGCTGCGCCTGCTGCACCCGCTCGCGGAAGGCCTGAGCCTGGTGGCCGCGCCGGCGCCCGTGGCCAGCGTCGGCGAGACACAGCTGGTCATCGAGACCAAGGAGCAGGAGGAGCTGCGCCAGCCCGAGGAGCCGCCGCCGGCAACCCGCACCGCCGCCAGTGCCGCTGCACCCGAGGTGCTGGAGCGCCCGCCCAAGCCGCTCGAAGATCCGTCGGGCCACGCGCTCGACGCCTTCTTCGCCCGCCTGCGCGCCGCGGAGGAGGGCAAGCCCGGGGTGGCACGCATCTCCTACTGGGGCGACTCCATCGTGGCCAGCGACTTCGTGACCGCCACCCTGCGCCGCAAGCTGCAGCGCCGCTTCGGCGACGGCGGCCACGGCTTCATGCTCGTGGCCAACGCCTGGCCCGGCTACTTCCACAACGACGTGACGCGCTTCGCCACCCCTGGCTGGCAGGTGAGCCGCGTCGTCGGGCCCTTCGCCAAGGACGGCCTCTACGGCTTCGGGGGCGTCTCCTTCCGCTCCGAGGGGCCCGGCCTCTTCGCGCGCTTCGCCACCGCCAGGAGCGGCACCTTCGGCCGCGCGGTGTCGCGATTCGTCGTCGACTACCTCGAGCACCCGGGCGGCGGCAAGCTGGAGGTGAAGATCGACGGCGCCGTGCGCGAGGTGGTGGAGACGCAAGGCGAGGCGACCCGGAGCGCCCTGCGCACCTACGACGTGCCGGACGGCGAGCACGAGCTGGAGATCCGGCCGCTCGGCGCGGGAGTGCGGGCCTTCGGGGTGTGGATGGAGCGCGAGCGCGGCGTGGTGCTGGACGCCGTGGGCATCCAGGGCGCGCGCATCCGCTTCCTCGACCAGACCGACGACGTCCACTGGGCCGAACAGCTCGCGCTGCGCGACCCGGCGCTGACCATCTTCCACTACGGCATGAACGAGAGCGAGGACGGCGAGAAGTACCCGCTCGACGAGTACCAGGCGTCCATGAAGGTCGTCCTCGAGCAGGTGCGACGCGCCTTGCCGCGCGCCTCCTGCCTCCTGGTCGGCCCCATGGACCGCGCCGACAAGAAGGGCGAGGTCTACAGCAGCCGCCCGGTCATCCCCAAGCTGGCCGCCATCCAGCGGCGCGTCGCCGCCGAGGTCGGCTGCGCCTATTGGGACACCTACGGCGCCATGGGCGGCCAGGGTTCGATGGGCGTCTGGGTGCAGCGCGGGCTGGGCGGCAAGGACCTGGCGCACCCCTCGAGCGCCGGCGCCGAGCTGCTCGGGAGCTGGATCCACGCCGCGCTCATCGACGGCTACGAGGCGTGGAAGAGGACGGCGCCCGCGGCGCCCGACGCAGGACCTTGAGGGGGCTGGCGTCCGCTGGCCATCGTCCTCAGCGAGGACCTCTACCCCTTCGACGGCCCGGAGCTCGACGCCCTGGCCACCGTGCCGGAGCGCGACCTCGTCGAGGTCCGCGCCGGCCCCGCGCTAGCCATCTCCCTCACCACCCACCTGGAAGCACAGGGCACGCTGATGCTGGTGGCCTACAGCCGCGACGACATCGGGCTCGATGGCGCCGAGTTCGGGCAGCTCGGCGTGCGCTACCGGTGGGCCACCGGCGATCCGTTCCCCGAGCTCCCCTGAACGGGTGACGACGAGCGGACATCGGGCGAGCCCTGGACGGATCGACCCGGCCCGCCTCCGAAGGCGCCCAGCTCGACAGGAAACCCTACACAGTCGTTGCCTGCCTCGCCTATCGTTCGGCGTTCATGTCGGCGCAAACCTGGCGGCAAGCCCAACCGTGCGCGGCGAGCGGCGCTGTCGCGCGTCGCTGGCTCGGCGCGGCGCTCTGCGCGGCAACGCTCTGTGTTGCCAGCGCGGCGGCGGCGCAGCCCACCACGCCCGCAGGTCAGCCCGCCGCCAGCCCGGACGGCGGCCCTGCCCCGCTGGCACCGAGCAAGGACGCCGTCGCCCCGAAGCGCGGCCTGCCCAGCATCCCCGAGCCGACCATCGTCTGGAACCCCGACTGGCCCAAGTTCCGGACGGGCGAGTACTTTGCCACTGGCGCCTTCGCGGCCATCGCCATCGCCTCGCTGGCCATCCCCGACGACGACGGACGGTGGCACGCCACCAATTCCTTCGACCTCGGCGTGCGCGACGCCCTCCGGCTCTCCTCGCGGGACGCGCGCGACATCGCCGGCGACGCCAGCGATCTGGGCCTGACCATCTCCCTCAACCACCTGATGATCGACGCCCTCGTCGTCGCCTGGTGGGGCCACGGGCGCGGCAGCGTCGCCTTCCAGATGACGCTCATCAACTTCGAGACCATCGCTTTTTCCACGGCCGTCAACTCGCTGGTCAAGAGCCTCACCGCCCGTCAGCGCCCCTATTTCGACGAGTGCTCGACGACCACGCGATTCGCCGACCGCGACGAGTGCAACGGCACCGATCGCTACCGCAGCTTCTTCAGCGGCCACACCTCCACCGCCTTCGCCGCCGCGGGCCTGACCTGCATGCACCACGCGAACCTGCCGCTCTACGGCAGCACCGCCGCGGACGCCGCGGGCTGCGTGGTCGCCCTCACCGCCGCATCGGCCACCAGCGCCCTGCGCATCATGTCCGACAACCACTACGCCAGCGACACGCTGGTCGGCGCCGCCATCGGCCTCGGGTCGGGCCTCGGGCTGCCGTGGCTCCTGCACTACCGCGGGGGTGCCGAGAAGGAAGCGACCAGCGACGACACACCGTCACCCGGCGGCGTCACCTTCGGGGTGGTGCCTGGCTATCTCTCGGGCAGCGTGGTGGGGACCTTTTGAGCGCGCCTGGGCTTCGTCCGGTGGCACCGTCGCCGCGGGCGCTGCGGCTGCCCGCGGCCGTCGGCGCCGCGCTCACGGCCGCGGTGTTGCTCGTCGGCGGCCAGGCGTCCGCACAGGACCCGAGCGCCTCCGGGCCCGGCACCAGCGGCAGCGATCTCGTCCTCGATAGCGCCGCGGCGCGCCCGTATTGGTCCGGCGGCCTGCCGCGCTGGTTCGTCTCCGCGCAGCTCGAGGGCGGCTTCTTCTACGTTCGCAGCCAGATGGCGGCCGGCTACGGCAAGCCGCACTGGCGCTGGATCGGGCTGGAGACGCAGGGCCGCGCCTCCGGCGGCACCGGCTCCGAGTACATCGGCCTGCGCGCCGCGCTGCCCGACGCCGACCTGCGCGTCGGCGCCCGCTACGTCGTCGCCTCCGATCAGGCGTTCCTCGAGCCCCAGGACTCGTTCGATCGCGACGACGTGCGCATCCCCGAGGTGCCGCAGTCGCACTACCTGCAGCTCGAGGCCGAGGTCAGCGGTTCGGTGCCGTTCCTGGGCGGGACGTTGTTCGGGCTCGCCGGCCTCTACCGGACGAGCGGCGTTCCCGCGGGCTACTTCGTGTTCGACGAGTCGCTGCACGTCGTGGTCGACCCGCCGTGGACGTGGCGCGCGCGCGGCGGCTACCTGCTCAAGTTCGGCGCCCAGGGCGGCCTGCGCATCGGAATGGCCGCGGAGGTCATCGGCCTGCCCGCGCGGCACGAGGTGGTGGTGCGCACCGGTCCGCAGCTCGCGGTCGTCCTCACGCACCACCTCGACGCGGCCGCCTCGATCATGGCCGTGGCCTGGAGCCCCGACAGCCTTTCACTGCTCGGCGCGGACATCGGCCAGTTCGGTTTGCGCTACCGGTGGGCGACCGGCGATCCGTTCCCCGAGTTCCCGTGAACATTTCCAGCGTGACCGTCACGCGGCTTGCCGCTTCCTGAACATCACCCTGCCCGCGCACGGCCGGCGCTTCCGGAGCATGCCAGCCTTGGGGTAAGGTGACGTGTGTTCCGTCCTCGCCGCGCCACGCCGCACCTCACCGCGCTGCTACTGACCGCCCTGCTGGGTTGCGGATCGAGTGACGGAAGCGCCGAGGACGAGGCGAGCAGTCCCGGTGCCACGACCGGCGCCGGCGCAGGCGCAGGCGCAGGCGTGGGCGTGGGCGGAGCGGCCTCCTCCACCGGCAGCTCCTCGAGCGGCGCGAGCGGCGCCCAGGGCGGCGCGGCATCGAGCGGTGGCGGCGGGTCGGGCGGCGAGCCGCCCACCTGCATGGCGGTCCCTGCCTGCGATGCGCCGCCCCCACCGCCCGGCGCGAAGATCGACTGGAAGCACACCAGCTCGTCGCTCACCGTCCTCGCCGGCGCCGCCAACCACCGCGGCCGCGACCTGGTGCTGGCGCCCGGCGACGAGCAGTGGATCCTCGGCAAGTTCGCCTACGGCGTCATCGACAAGGACCTCAAGGACGAGCAGGTCGACGTCTGGCTGCTCCGCGACTGCGGCTCGAGCTGGGAGCTGCTCGGAACCACATCCACGACGGAGGAGAACGCCCACGCCACGGTGGAGGGCGTGGAGGACAGCGGCGGCCGCGTCTACTTCCAGATCCCGCCGGACGCGGCCCTCGGTCCCGGCCGTCACCGGGCACATCTGGTGGTCCGCGGCGACCTGAGCACCACCGACGTCTTCATCGAGGTGCTGGCGCCGGGCGCGCCGGTGTTCGTCAGCGACATCGACGGCACGCTGACCACCACCGAGACCGAGGAGTTCACGGCCCTGCTCTCCGGCGCCCTGCCGGACGTCAACGTCGACGCCCCGGCGGCCTTCCAGGCCCTGGCCGACAAGGGGTATCGCCCCGTCTACGTCAGCGCGCGCCCCGAGCTCCTGGTGCAGCGCAGCCGTGACTTCCTGGCCCTGCACGGCTTCCCTCCGGGCATCGTGCACACCACGCTGGCCCTCGGGGCCACCGGCGCCGCGGCCGTCGACTTCAAGTCCGGCGAGCTCGAGGATCTGAGCGGCAAGGGTGCCGCGGTACAGTGGGCATTCGGCAACACCGACACCGACGCCGAGGCTTACGACAGCGCCGGCGTGCAGCCGCTCGACAGACGCGTCTTCTACCAGTTCGACGACACCCTCTACGGCGGGCGCACCATCCAGGCCTACACCGAGCTGCTCGCCGAGATCGCGGCGCTACCGCCGGTCTGCAACTAGCGGCGCGCGAGGTCCCACCGCCGCCTCGCCTCAGCGCACTTGCTCCTCCGGCGGCACGACGCTCCGGAAGCGCCAGAGCAGCAGCAGATCGTAGACGATCTTCATCGCCCCGGCGCAGACCAGGGGCCAGCCGAAGGTGGTGCGATCGAGCATCGCTCCGGCGAGCAGCGGCGCCACCGCGCTGGCCAGGCTGCGCGGCACGTTGGTCACGCTGGCCGCGGCGGCGCGCTCCTCGGGAGCGACCACCGCCATCACGTAGGACTGGCGCGCGGGCACGTCCATCTGCGCCACCGACATGCGCACCAGCAGGCAGGTCACGGCCAGCGCCGCAGTGGGCATGAGCGCGGCCAGGATGAGGAAGCAGTTCGCCGGCAAGTGGGTGAAGACCATGGTGCGCAGCAGGCCGATGCGCGCCGCCAGGCGCGGCGCCAGCAGCTGCGAGGTGGCGGCCAGCAGCCCGGCCCCGAAGAAGACCGCTCCCGCCGTCTCCACCGAGAGCGCGAAGCGACGGAAGAGCCAGAGCGCCACCATCGCCTGCACCGCGAAGCCGCCCGCGAAGGAGTCGAGGCTGAAGAGCGCCGACAGCTCGAGCACGCGCCGGCGCGAGGCGGCGGAGAGGCTCGTGGCCACCCGCGCGCCGCCGCCCTCGCCCGCCGGCAGGCCGCGGTAGAGCGCGGCGATGAGCAGCGCCACCACGGCGTAGACCAGGAACCCCTGCCGGTGCGCCGCCGCAGGGTCCTGGCCGCGCCAGCGCGCCAGCGCCGCCGGCAGGCCGCTGGCCAGCGCCCCGAGCGCGGCGCAGACGCTGCCCACGATGTTGTATCGAGCGAAGTTGGCGGTGCGCGCCGTGCCGTCGGCGGTCTCGGCCAGTGCGGCCTGCTCCGTCGGCAGGAAGACGCTGACGTCCCCGCCGGAGGGGTTGAGCGTCCCCACGAAGGCCACCACCAGCAGCGGCCAGAAGGCGGTGAGCCCGAAGAAGCCGAGGCCGGTGGCCAGCATGAGCACGGCCGCGGACAGGAGGATGCGGCGGCGCTGCCAGCGGTGGCCATGGAGGCCGACGACCAGGGTGAGCGCGGCCGAGCCGAGCAGGGTGGCGGTGATCAGCACCCCGACCTGGAAGGGGTCGTAGCCGAGCCAGGTGAGGTGGCTGGCGAGCAGCAGGCTGGCCACGCCATCGGCGAAGCCACGCAGCCCACGCGCCAGCAGGATGCGCCGGGCGTCGCCGCCGCCGGGGAGCGGCTCGGCGCTCATGGATCCGCGCTCAGGCGGTGGCGCCGACTTCCTTCGTCGCGGATTCGCGACCCTCGGGCGTCGCCTCCTCGCGCTTCTTGTGCTCCCGTGCCAGCAGGACGACCACCAGCAGCCAGATGCCGATGAGCCCCAGGTTGACCAGGGCGAACTGGGACACGCCGAGCCCGAGGTACGTTCCGAGAGCGACGGTGCCGCCAGAGAGCAGGTCGCCGATGCGCACGATGAAGGTGTCGACGGCCGCCTTGGCGTTGTACTTCGCCGCGCGGTCCGTGGGGAGCCAGAGCGCCTGCTTCACGGTGTTGTAGACCGAGTAGTCGGTGGCGTTCTCGGCGATCTTGGCGATGCGCACCGCTGCCAGCACGGGAACGAAGGCCATCACCCCGCTGGTGACCAGCGCGATGATCGGCAGGGAAAAGAGGGCCACTCGCACGCCCAGATACTTGATGATGCGCGACACCAGGAAGAACTGGAGCACCGCGCCGACGAGGTTGACCCAGGTGAAGAAATCGCCGCGAAACTCGCCGACGAAGATCTCCAGGGCCTTTTTCTTGGCCTCGGGGTCGCCGGCGGCGTCCACGAGCGGCTGAGCCGCCTGGAGGATGTACTTGTCGAGAATGAACTCGCCGGTGGTGTTCACCCAGTTGAGGAGCAGAATGAGGACGCCGATGAGGAGCAGGTAGCGGTCGCCGAGCAACATGGCGAAGCCCGCCTTGCCACCGACCGGCTTGTCTTCCACCTTGGCCTGACTCGGCCGGCGCTCCTCGCGGGCGTTGACGACCCACACCAAGAGGAGGCTCGCGCCGAGCAGCGCCGCGGCGACGAGCATCATGGGATAGGGGCCGACGGGCTCGATCAGCTTCTCGGCCAGGTACGACCCGCCCACCGCGCCCGTCGACATGCCAATGCCGATGATGGCGAAGAGGCGCTTGCCCTGCTCCTGGCTGTAGATGTCGTTGGCGAAGGACCAGAACTGCGCCACCACCGTGACGCTGAAGCAGCCGAGCCAGAGGAAGAACGCCACGCCCAGGTAGGGCACCTTGAGGTATGCGAGCAGCCAGAAGAGAACCAGGTTGCTGGCGAAAAAGATCCAGCACACCGAGAGGAGCTTCATCCGCTTGAGGCGGCGCGTGAGCACCGCATAAACCTGGACGAAGCCGATCAGGAGCACCGCCTGGCCGGCGGTGGTGTAGGCCTTCAGCTCGGCGCCCTTCACCGGCAGCTCGCCGGTGGCGAGGATGAGCGGCTCGCGAACGGTCTTCAGCAGATAGTAGGAGACCAACAGCAGGAAGACGGTGAGGGTCATGATGACCGCGGTCAGGCCTTCGCCGCCCTTCACCTCGGCGAAGATGCTCAGCGCCTTGTCGAGGAGTGTCTTGTCGCCCTCGTCCGGGGGTGCAGAATCTTCGCTCTTGGACATTGTCGCTCGCCCTCCGATGCCGTGACCGGCCCGATGGTAGTTGGCTCGTGCGCTCGCTGCCCAGAAAGTCCGCGGCAACGACCAAAGAAGGCGCCGCGGACGAGCCGAGTTTGCTACCTTCCCGCCTCGCACGGCCTATGCACGAGCCACCCGCGACCAGCGCAGCATCGCGTCCGCGGAGGAGCCACTCCGAGGCTCGCTCGCACGAGAGCGCATCGCGCCGGCGACGACCGGCTGTCTCGCTGCGCGCGATCGTGGCTGCGTGCGCGGCGTGGCTCGCCGCCGGCGACGCCGCCGCGCAGCCGGCGCCGCAGCCGCCGCAACCGGCACCCGGCCAGCCGGCACCCGCCCCGCCACCGGCCCAGCCGCTGCAGCCAGCGCCCGGGCAGCCGCCGCAGCCCGCGCCCGGGCAGCCGCCGCAGCCCGCCCCGCTCAGCCCCCGGCCGCCCAGCCCGCGCCGGACCAGCCCGCGCAGCCCCTGCCGGCCCCGCCCGGGTACCAGCCAGGCGCGCCGCTGCCGACCGCAGGACAGCCACCGCCCGGCGCCGCGCAACCTCCCCGCCCGCCCCCGCGGCGCCGGGCGACAAGAAGCGCGACCGCGGGCGCCGCTCCCCATCGGCGCCGACAAGCAGGAGCGCCCGAGCTACGACGGCCGCGAGGACGAGGGCGCCAGCGCCGGCGAGGTGCTGCTCTGGGTGCCGCGCGTCGCCCTCTTCCCGGTCTACGTGGTCAGCGAGTACGTGGTGCGCAAGCCGCTCGGGGCCGCCACGGTGTGGGTCGAGGAGAACGACGCCATCGCCTTCCTGGAGGACCTCTTCACCTTCGGTCCCACCCAGAACATCGGCATCGTCCCCACGGCGCTGCTCGACTTCGGCTTCCAGACCAGCGTCGGCGTCTACTTCTGGTACGACGACTTCATCACCAAGGGCAACCAGTTCCGGGTGCACGCCGCCACCGGCGGCATCGACTGGCTGCGGCTGACGGTTGCCGATCGCTTCCCCATCGACACGCGCACGCACTTCAAGCTGCGCTTCGAGGCCTCGCGTCGCCCGGACTTCCGCTTCTACGGCATCGGCCCCGAGTCGCTGAAGGCCGATGGCTCCACCTACCAGGCGCAGTGGCTCGACTTCAGCGCGGGCCTCGTCTCCGAGATCGGCGAGGCCAGCGCCTTCGAGTTCTACAACAGCGTGCGCGTCACCGAGTTCGACGCCACCGAGGCCGACGCCACCGACGAGGAGCCCGTCCTGGCCGCGCGCGTCGCCGAGGGGCGCTATCCGCTCCCGCCCGGCATCGAGGGCTACACCTCGTACAAGCAGGGCCTGCGCCTGGCCCTCGACTCGCGCCCCCCGCGCCCGCAGCCGGGCACCGGCGTGCGCTTCGACACCGGCGTCGAGCACGCCTTCGAACTGCAGCGCCCCGGCCACCGCCGCTGGCTGCGGTACGGCGCCACGCTGGGCGGGTTCGTCGACATCTGGCAGCAGCGCGTGATCAGCCTCTCGGTGAGCGCCGCCTTCGCCGATCCGCTGGACGACGACGAGGTCCCCTTCACCGAGCTGGTGCAGCTCGGCGGGGACCAGGCCATGCGCGGCTTCCGGCCCGGCCGGCTGATGGGCCGCAGCGCGGCGGTGGCCACCTTCGAGTACCGCTACCCGATCTGGGCCACACTCGACGGCGCCTTCACCGTGGGCTGCGGCAACGTCTTCGACGAGCACCTGGAGGGCTTCGACCCGGAGCGCTTCCGTCTCTCGTTCACCGGCGGCATCCGCACCGCCGGCGAGCGCGACCACTCGTTCGACATCCTGATGGGCGCGGGCACCGAGACCTTCGCCGAGGGCACGGAGCTCAACTCGCTGCGCCTGGTCATCGGCGCCACGCGCCACTTCTAACTACGAGGCGGGTACGCGGCGTGGCGCTGCAACGCGCGTCGGCGAGACCACGATGCTGACCCCGGCCTCGTGCACCCGTGTCAGGTACCGCACCGGTTCGTCCTTCGATGCGACGACCTTTCCTTCGCTGGCGAACGCCGCCCCGACGGCGATGCTGATGCCTGCGCCAACTGCCAGCGTCTGCATGGACGCAGAACCGACCGTGCCCAGCGCAGCGGCGAGCCCGCCCGAGGCGGCGGCCGACAGGATCGACTCCGCGGCCTGCGTGGCTCGCTGCTGGAACTCCGACTTCGCAGGGTCGCCGAAGGCGGAGCGCAGCCGTTGATGCCAGGACCGTTGCGCATCGAGCCAGCGCGACACGAGCTCCTCCGCCTTCGTGCGAAGAGCTCGCTCCCGCTCCTCCGGCGGCGCGTCGTTTGGCACCGCAGTGACCAGGCCCGCCAGCTCCTGCCGAAAAGTTCGAACGTCCGCGCTGTCCTCCACGATCTCGGCCACGTCCTCCTTCCTGATTCGAGTCACATCCAGACTGGTCGTCATGATGATGTGACCCAGGCGGTCCGTCGCCTGGGCAGCGTCTCCGGGGGCCGGCGGAGCCGGCACGTGGTCCCCCAGCAGCGCGTCGAGCACGTGTGCCTCCTCCAGTGACGCCAGCGCAGCGTGCATCTGGGTGTTCTCCGTCACGAGATCGAGGCTCTTGCGCCGTGCCGCCGCGATGGATGTCACCGACATGATGGCTTCGCCGAGGTAGGGATGAACGCCCCGCCACCTTCCCAGGCGCGTCGACGGCTTCTCGGGTGACCATGCCAGCGACGCACCATCGAGGAGGCGAAGCAGAGAATCATGGAGCTTGTGCTCATGAATCTGGAACCCCTCCGCGCTCCCGAAATCCGCGACGGTCCGCTCCTTGCCGAAACGCTGCTGCAGCTGCTTGGTGTTCGTCCGCTGGAGCTTGCTCGCGAGATGAAGCTGCGCGGCCTCGATGTCGCTCCAATCAGGAGAAATATTGCGGATCAACAGGCCCAGCTTCGTCTTCTGCATCGCGAGGAACGCGACATCCGGAAGGTCCTCGAGCGGATAGTCGCTGGGCACAATCCGGCTGATCTGGCCGAACGCCAGCAGCGTGGCCTTGACCCACTCCTCATTGCGGGGCTGCATGTACGGGTAGTAGAGCGCCCGGCGGGCCTGCAGCTCGGGATCCTTCGCGGCAACCTTGGTGCTCACTGAGCGTGCTCCTGGTCCATCTACGTTCGGCGCTTCGACGTCACTGTACAGTGATGGGTGGGGCTGCCACCGTCGATCTTGGACGCGCTGATCGTCGGCCACCCGTGGGCCGTCGGGCGGCGCTCGCGCCGGAGCGCGCTAGGCGGCGCTCTTGCAGTCGAGCTCGAGCAGGATCTGGAGCGTGTCCGCGTAGGTCGTCCCGCGGACCAGCTTCCCATCCGCGAAGCAGCTCACCTCGCAGAACGTCGCCGGCGCCCCGCGGTCACCGCTCTCGCGGGCGAACGCACACTCGGCGATCACGTGCGCGCCAGCCTCGTGCAGCGCGCGGACCTCGATGCGCGCATCCGGGAACGCCTCGGCGGAGCTGCGCAGCAGCGCCAGCACGCCATCCACGCCGAGCACCCGCTCGCCACGCGCCGCGCTGAACCACTCCACGTCCGCGGCCAGGAACCCGCGCACCCCGGCCCACTCGCGGGCGTTGTAGGCGGCGTACAGCTTGCGGACGCGTTCGATGTTGCCCGTGGCCTTCATGGGGACGTCTGCCCCAAGCACGACCCGGGCCAACGCCCACATCGACGCCGATGTAGGTGTTTTTGCGGGCCCGCGCCGTTTCAACGCCCGCACGAAGGGATCCAGCGCGATCCGTTGGATCCCTAGCGATCCAGAGTTCTCACGGAGTATCGCGGCGATAGCGAGCGAGGCGCCCCCGGCGCACGCCGGGCGGGGCGCCTGCGCTGCCAGTCGCCGCGGCCCCGCGCCGGCGTCAGGGGACGCTCGGCGGGCTGTCGCTCTTGCGCTTCCGGCCACCGGTCGGCAGCCCGTAGAGCTTCAGCTTGCTCACGAAGGTGCGCAGCGGCATGGCGATGAGCATGGCTGCGCGCGTCTGGTTGCCGCCCGAGGCCTCGAGCGCCTGACGCATGCGGGTGCGCTCGAGCTCGCGCACTTCGTCGTCGATGGAACGGAACGAGCGCGGGTGGAGGGTGCCGGCCCCGGTGCTCGCGGTCACCTGCCCCTGGTCGGTGGTCCGCAGCGAGAGCGTGGTGCGGGCCAGCAGCGTCTCGCCGTCGCCACCGTCAGACGGATGACAGGCGACCGCGCCGCGAATGCCGGGCGCGATGGCGGAGAGTGCCCCGACCAGGCGCTGCCCGAGCGCGGCCGCACCTTCGCCCGATGTCTCGGGGAGAACGACGACGATCCGGTGATCGCCGTTCCAGCCGAGCCGGTCGAGGGCGCGGACATGCTGGGTGAGAAGAGACGAGATGGCGCCGTGATGCGCTGGCTCGAGCCCCTCCAGGGACAGCTCGAGCACCGAGAGGGGGCGGCCATAGCGGTCCGCGCGGGCGACCTCCTCCCCGAGGCGCTCGCGTACCCCGTCCAGGGGTAGGACGCGCTGCGACGACGGTGCAGGTTCGGAGCGGGGGGTGCGGGACTGGGTGGTGTCGCTGGTCTGTTCCATCGGCTTCACGGGACTGAGTGTCGACCGCGCGCTGAAACGGCTCGCGCTCACAGCACGAAAGTCCGAGGGCCGTGAACGCCCGACAGCCGTGGAAGAACGGCCCACCGGGGTGCGCTGATCGTTCAGGGCCGGAGGATCCAGGGCGGATCCCGCGGGTCGTCCGGCGTCGCCATGCAGCGCGCTCGCGTTATGCTGCGCGCCCATGAAGCCTTGCCCCTTCTGTGCGGAGCAGATCCAGGACGCCGCCACCAAGTGTCGCTTCTGCGGCAGCATGCTCGACGGCTCGGGACCGCAGGCGCCTCGCGCCGAGGATGCGCTGACCGGGGGCCCGCACGCGGTGGTCCCGGGCGCTCCTCTGGCAGCGCGACTGCCGGCGACGATGATCTTCGAGGGGACGCCGAGCTGGAAGGCCTGGTTCTGGAGCTACGTGCTGGCGTTCGCCACGGTGGTGGGCATCATCCTGGCGCTGCCGTTCCTCCAGCTCGCCCGCAAGAGCACCAGGTACCGGATCACCGACCGCAACATCGACTGCGAGTCGGGGGTCTTCTCCAAGCGCATCGAGACGCTGCAGCTGTGGCGTGTGCGCGACCTCGACTTCCGGCAGACGTTCTGGGACCGCCTCCTCGGCGTGGCGCGCATCCACGTATTCACCACCGACGTCACCGACAAGGAGCTGGTCCTGGTCGGCCTGCCGGCGTCGCGCGAGATCTTCGACCGCCTCAAGGACGCCGCCGAGCTGGCGCGCCAGCAGCGAGTGGTCGGCATGGTCGAGTGATGCCGCCTCGTCGGAGGCCCGTCGGAGCCCCGTCGGAGGCTCGTCGGAGGCGGTGCGCGAGGCGGTGCGCGAGGCGGTGCGCGAGGCGCGGACGAGTTGTCCCGACAGGGACTGATTGCGCAGGGGTGGTGCAGCGCGGCCCCATCGATCTGCGGCATTCGCGCCTGGCTCGAAAACTGCTCATGCCAGCGCATGCCGCGCTCTCGCTCGCTCCTGGGGATCCTGGTCGCTTCGGGGCTGGTGGTCACGGTGCCGGTGGCCTGCGCCGAATCGACGGCCGGCGGCGGTGACCTGGGCTCGGGGTCGGGCGAGGACGAAGGCAGCGGCCCGGGCAGCGGTAGTGGCGCGGGCGCCGGCGGCCCCGCACCGGAGTGCGAGGGGCCGCTCGGCCCGCCGCAGGATCCGTCGACCTTGCCCGCGTGCTGCCCGGAGGTGGGCGGCGCGCACTGCCTGGACAGCGTGCCCGCAGACTTCGTGGAGAACGTGGGGCCGTGCGACGGGGGCGGGTACTGCGTGCCCGATCCGTTCATCGAGACGGGCGGCGTCTTCACCCCCAAGGCGTGCACCGCCTTCGACGGCTCCGCGGGCGTGTGCCTGTCGGCGTGCATCCCCAAGGTCTCCGAGGTGGCATCGATCCTCGAGCAGGACGTGTGCGAGGACAGCGAGCGCTGCGCGCCGTGCACCTTCGGCGGCGACTCGACCGGCGCCTGCGACATCGAGTTCAGCTGCGAGGACGCGGCGTCGTCGGGCACCGGCGGCGGCGGCTCGCAGGGGTGTGACGACCCGACCACCTGCGACAACGAGTGCCCGCCCATCGACCCCAGCATCTTCCCGCCCTGCAGCACCTGCGGAGGCGGGCACTGCGTGCCCAAGGCCCAGGTCCCCGACCCGGAGCTGCTCGCCGATCTGGCGCCGTGCGACGACGCCAGCGTGTGCGTGCCCGCCGAGCTCATCGCCAGCGGTGGCAAGTTCACCCCACCGACCTGCGCTTCGGTCGGCGACCTCGAGGGCCGCTGCCTGTCGCTGTGCCTGCCGCAGGTGGCGGAGATGGCCGACCAGCTGCCTCAGGACCTCTGCACCACCGACCAGAAGTGCGTCCCGTGCTTCGACCCGCTGAGCGGCGAGGACACCGGCGCGTGCACGCTGTCCTGCGACACCGGGCCCGCGGGCGGGCCGCAGACCTTCGAGAAGTGCTGCCCCGACGGCGGCGGCGGCACCTGCCTGCCAGCGAGCAACGTCCCCGCCGACCAGCAGGACAAACTCGGCGAGGACTCCTGCGGCCAGGACGGCGGCGCCATGCTCTGCGTGCCGAACGTCTTCGTCGAGGCCCAGCAGAGCGGCATGCCGTACCAGGGCATGGCCTGCGAGACGAGCTTCTGGATGCAGCTCCTCTTCGGGGCCGAGTTCGCCGAGGGCGCCTGCATGCCGAGGTGCGTGCCCGAAGTCGACGACGCGCCGCTCACCGAGCAAGGCGACTGCGCCGACGGCTTCAAGTGCGTGCCGTGCACGGATCCGACGAGCGGCCAGAGCACCGGGGCCTGCGAGCCGCAGGGCTGACAGCGGCGGCGCGCGGCCGCGCCAGGAGCGAGGGAACACCGCCGGCCGGGCTACACTGCGGCCCGGCATGCCGCGCGCGCGTCGCCCCCAGAAGCCGGCCCCGGCCGCGGTGACGGCGGCGCTGTGTGCGGCCGCGCTCAGCGTCGCCGGGCACGTGCTGGGCAAGGCGGTGCGCGACACCCTCTACCTGACCACCTTCCCGGTGGAGTGGCTGCCCTACTTCTTCCTGGCCACCGGCGTGTGCAGCATGGCCGCGGTCAGCATCTACACCCGCCTGACGGCGAAGTTCGGGCCGACGCGCGCCGTGGCCACCCTGGCCTTCTTCACCGCGCTGACCATGCCCGTCTTCTGGTGGAAGCTGCACGCCGGCGGCGAGCCCTGGGTGGTCGGGCTGCTCTACCTGTGGACCACGCTGAGCGGGACCTTCATCGTCTCCGGGTTCTGGTCGGTCCTCGGCGAGGCCTTCGACCCGCGCGCGGCCCGCAACCTGTTCGGTCTGGTCGGGGTGGCCACCACCGCCGGCGGCCTGGCCGGCGGCTTCGGTGCGCACGGACTGCTGCGCCTCACCGACGCCGAGTCGCTGCTGCTCGCGCTGGCCGCCGTCAACCTGCTCATGGCGGTGTCGGTGGTGTCGCTCGCGAACCGCGTCGGCGACGCCCAGCCGGGCAACACCGTGCCGCCCCCGGCCGACCCGGCGCAGGCCGCGGGCCTGAAGCACGGCGTGCGCCAGGTGCTGTCCACCAGCTACCTGCGCCACATCGCCATGCTCGTCGTGGCGGTGACCGTGGCTGGCACCCTGGCCGACTACCTGCTCAAGGACCTGACCGCCCGCAGCCTCACCGACAAGCGGGACATCGCCGCCTTCTTCTCCTTGGCTCGCGGCGCGGTCGGCGCGGTGACGCTCGGGGTCCAGATCCTCGTCTGCCGGCCGCTGCTGGCCCGCAAGGGGCTGCCGGCGGCGCTGACCGCGCTGCCGCTGTGGCTCCTGGGCGCCTCGGCGCTGGTGCTGGCCACCCCGGTGCTCTGGGCGGCGACCGCGCTGCGTGGCGGCGAGAACGCGGTGCGCAACTCGTTCTACCGCTCCGGCTACGAGCTGCTCTTCGTCCCCTTGCCGGCGGCGGTCAAGCGCGCCACCAAGCCGGTCCTCGACGCGCTGGTGGAGCGCCTCGCCGACGCGGGCGGCGCCGCGGTGGTGCTCATCCTCGTCACCTGGCTCGGCCACCCAGCGCAGAGACTGGTGTGGGTCATCATGGCCCTGGCGCTGTGGCAGGTGTGGCTGGCGGGGCGCGTGCGCCGCGGTTACGTGGAGACGCTCTCGTCGAACCTGCTGGCACGCGCGGTGGAGCTGGACGAGGTGACCCGGGCCGCCGGCGACGACGCCACCGCGCGCGATGCGCTGCGCAACACCCTGCTCGGCCAGCAGCACGCCGACCTGCGCCGCACCCTGTCGCGCAGTCAGCTCGGGATGTCGCTGATGAAGTCGCTGCGCCTCGACATTCCCAAGGCGCCGACCAGCAAGCGGGCCTCGCAGAGCGGGACGCGCGCCGGCGGCATCCCGGCGGCGCTGCTCGAGGACCCGGTGCTCGAGCTGGTCCACGACCTGGCCAGCTCGAGGACCTCGGTGGCGCGCACAGCCCTGGAGCGATGGGACCGCAAGGACAGGCGCGCCGTGCCCTTCCTCATCCGCCTGCTGGCGCGCGAGGAGCTGTACCGCGACGTCATCTCCACCCTGGCCACCGCCGGCGATCGCATCGTCGGCACGCTGGTCGATCACCTGCACGATCCGGACGAGGCCTTCGCGGTGCGCCGCCGCATTCCGCGTGCGCTTGCTGCCTGCCAGAGCGCGGTGGCCGTCGAGGGCCTGCTGCGCGGGCTCGCCGACCGGCGCTTCGAGGTGCGCTTCTACTGCGCCGAGGCGCTGGAGCGCATCCAGGCGGCGGCGAGCAGCCGGCGGGTGACCGTCGAACCGGTGTGGGCGGCCATCCGCGAGGAGGTGAAGAAGTCGCGATCGATGTGGGAGGCCCAGCGGCTCCTCGACGATCCCGAGGAGGTGGCGCCTCCCACCCCGGGCCTGGCGCGCGCGGTCGAGCGCCGCGGGGCGCACAGCTTGCGCCATGTCTTCCGCCTCCTCGGGCTGGTGCTGGACACCGAGCCGGTGACCCAGGCCTACCGCGCCGTGCGCGGGGACGACCCGAGCTTCCGCTCCATCGGTCTCGAGTACCTGGAGAACGTCCTGCCGGCCGACGTGAAGCGGGCGCTCTGGCCGCTCGTCGGCGACGACGAGGAGGCGCCGCCCCTCAGCCGCAGTGGCCGGAGCATGAAGGAGGTCATGCGCGAGCTGGCGGCCAGCGGGCTGGCCGTGCCGGCGCCCAAGCCCTCCCGTCCGGACGGCGAGGGCTGAGCGCCGCACCCGGTACGAGCGAACGGCGCGCCCGCGGGGCGAGCGCAATGGATCTGCGCCGGCATCTGAGCGACTATCCCGCCGATGCGCGCCTCCCTGGTCACCGCTCCGCTCCTGGCCGCCGCCCTGCTGGGGGCCACCGGCTGCGGCAGCGACGTGCGCCGTTTCCCCCTGAGAGATCCGCTCTGGGTCGACGCCGACCGCCGGCCGTTCATGGCGCCGTGCAAGCCGGACGACGAAGATCCGAAGCACAAGATCTGCATGCCGGAGAGCTACGAGTCGGCGTTCCTCTGGGACGGCGCCGACAACATGGTCTTCCGGCCGGTGACCCGGTTCTGGGCCGTCGACCCGGCGGGCGAGAGCGCCAACGTCAACAGCATGGACGAGGTGGCCGACTCCAGCTGGTACACGAACCGGCTCGGCAAGAAGCCGATGAGCCCCACCGAGCTGTCGCGCGGCCCGTGCGGCGACAAGGTGCTCGACGCGAGCACCGCCGCCGACGGAACCTGGCTCGTCGACCAGGGCAAGCCCAATGGCGCCAACCCTGGCTTCCGGGTCAAGGTCGAGGGCGTCGGCAAGTTCCTGCTCAAGGCCGACCCGCCCGATCAGCCGGAGCGCGCCACCGGCGCCACCAGCATCGCCGCGCGCTTCTATCACGCCGCCGGCTGGTTCGCCCCGTGCGACTCGGTGGTCTACGTGAAGCGCTCCCTGCTCAAGCTCAAGCCGGGCCTCAAGTTCGCCGACAACACCGGCGTGGAGCGGCCGTTCGACCAGAAGGCGCTCGACGGCCTGCTCGAAAAGGCATCGAAGCGCGGCGACCTGGTGCGCATGGTCGCTTCGCGCTGGCTGCCGGGGCGCACCCTGGGCCCCTTCCGCTACGAGGGCACGCGCGACGACGACCCGAACGACGTCATCGACCACCAGGACCGGCGCGACCTGCGCGGGGCGCGGGTCATCGCCGCCTGGCTCAACCACTTCGACTCGCGCGAGCAGAACAGCATGGATACCTGGATGGCCGACGGGGACGACCCCGACTCGTCGCCGGGGCACATCCAGCACTGGTACATCGACCTCGGCGACTGCTTCGGCAGCGAGTGGGAAGAAGACGGCATCTCCAGGCGCCTCGGCCACGCCAACTACTTCGACTTCCATTACGTCCCGGAGGACTTCGTGACACTGGGGCTCATCCCGCGCCCCTGGGACCGGGCGCAGCGCGCCAAGGACGGCACCATCTTCGGCTACTTCCACTCGCGGGACTTCGATCCCGACGACTGGAAGGGCGGCTACCCCAACCCGGCCTTCGGGCGCATGGGCGCGCGCGACGGCGCCTGGGCGGCGCGGACCATCGCCCGCTTCACCCCCGAGCTCATCGAGGCCGCAGTGCGCGCCGGCGACTTCACCGACCCGCAGCACACGGCGTTCCTGGTCAAGCACCTGCGCATCCGCCAGCACCGCATCCTGCGCACGTACTTCGCCGACCTGTCCCCGGTCGCCGACGTCACCGCCGCTGGCGCCGAGCTGTGCGGCCAGGACCTGGCGCGCGGGTCGGCGGCCTGGCCGGCGAACGCCTTCCGGTACTCGGCGCGCATGTACGCCGGCGCGGGCCTCGACCCGCGCCAGCCGCTCACGCCGCGCCCGGCCGCGGACGGCGGGGTGTGCGTGACCTTGCCGCACATCGCCGACGACGGCGGCCTGCCCGACGATGCGGCGGCGCGCTACGCCATCGTCGATCTCGGCAACGGGCAGGCCGAGGGCCGCTGCGCGCGCACCTCTACGACCTCGGACCGAGCCGCGGCTTCAAGCTGGTGGGCATCGAGCGCCCCGACGACGCCAGCGCGCCGAACTGACCGCGCCCTCGCGGGGCCGGCGTGACCCGGTCGGGCGACCGTGATCTGGCAGCGCGCGCGCCCTGGCAGCGCGCGCCCTGGCAGCGCGCGCCCGGGCGGCTCGGCCCGAGCCGAGCCGCCGCGGCGACCCTCTGCCGTCACGCAGCGGCCCCGGGGTTACGCCGGGCGCCGCGGGACCGTGGGGTTGCACTCGGGGGCCGCGTGGAACTCCGCCCAGTCCACGGACAAGTGGGCGCGCGGCGGCGCCCTGCGCTTCGCGGAGGCGCTCTGTGGCTGATCGCTCGTGCCGCATGGGCGACTAGAGGGCGTCGAAGCGCGCCCCGGGTTCGAGCCGGAGCTCCTGCGCGAGCTCGCCCGCGGACCAGGTGCGGCGCAGGAACGCGAAGCGGCTCAGAGCGAGCTGCCCCCTGGCGGTGGAGACGACGATCGCGTCGGGCTCGATGGAGAGCAGGGTGGCGGGCGGCGCGGTGGAGGGGGCGGTGCGCGGCTCGCCGGCCAGGATGACCAGCTTCATGCCCTGATACGAGGCGGTCGCCTCGATCGCGCCGTCGCAGGCGCGGATGCGACGGTCGAGATTCACGGCGGAGTCACCCCAGTGGAGGACGCCGTCGCCAGGCATCGGTGCTGCAGCGCGGGTCGGGGCACCCTGCTGGGGGATGCCAGCGCGGGTCGCCACATCGAACCGGCAGAGGTGCTCGACGAGGTCGCCGGCGAGCGTGTCGAGGAGAGACTCGAGCGAGGCCGAGGTGGCGCGCGCCGGAATGGCCACGCTGCGCTGCAGGACGATGGGGCCGGCGTCGAGGACGGGCTCGAGGCGATGGAGGGTGACGCCGGTGGTCGCGGCGCCGGCGCCGATGGCCCACAAGACCGGCGCGCGACCGCGATGGCGGGGGAGCAGCGAGGGGTGGACGTTGAGGGCGCCGAGGGGCGCGGCATCGTTCAGCGCCGCGGGGAGGCGGCGTGGCCAGCCGGTGACCAGCACCAGGTCGGGGCGAGCCCTGCGGACGGCGGGGACCAGGCCGGCGTCGACGAGCTGGACCGGCACGCCGGCCAGGGCGGGGCGGCAGAGCGCAGGGGCGCCGCCGGGCTCGGTGAAGACGGCGACGGGGTCGGCGCCGCCGGCGCGCGCGCCGCGGATGCAGGCAGCGGCCGCTCCGGCACACCACGCGAGGAGGACGATGCGCATGGCCAGCCGCGCCACAGGGTAGCGGATCGCTCGGCTCGCTCCACGCCGCGCTATGGTGACGCGTGGCCCCGCGGCGCGTGCTCCTGGTGTTCGCGGCGAGCACGTACCGTCTCGACGCGTTCCTGGATGCAGCCCGGCGCATCGGCGTCGAGCTGGTGCTGGCCACCGATCTGCCACGGTCGTTCGCGCGCAAGGGCGCGCCGGTCCACGGGGTCGACTTCGCCGATGCGAGCGCGTCGGCGCACCGGCTCGCCGGCGCGCTGCGCGGGCAGGGCCTGAGCGGCGCCCTGGGGACGCACGAGGCGAGCGCGGTGGTGGCGGCGATGGTCGCCGCCGAGCTCGGGCTGCCGCACTCGTCTCCCGATGGCGTGCTGGCCACGCGCGACAAGAGGAAGATGCGGGAGCGGTTCGCGGCGGCAGGCCTGGCGGCGCCGCGCTTCACGGTGGTCGAGCCGGGCGAGGACGCGCGCGCGGTCGCCGCACGGGTGCGCTTCCCGTGCGTGGTGAAGCCGCCGATGCTCAGCGGCAGCCAGGGCGTGATCCGCGCCGACGACGCGGCGCAGCTGGCGCGGGCCATCGAGCGGACGCGCCGGATCGTGGCACGTCACGGGAGCGCGCTGGCCACGCTGCCGGAGTTCCATCCGCTGCTGGTGGAGGACTACCTGCCCGGTCGCGAGGTGGCGGTCGAGGCGGTGATGGTCGACGGTGCGCTGCGGGTGCTGTGCATCTTCGACAAGCCGGACGACCTGGTGGGTCCGCACTTCGAGGAGACGCTGTACGTGACGCCGTCCCGGCTCAGCGAGGACGAGCAGCACGCCGCGGTGGCCGCCTCACGCGACGCGGCGCGCGCGCTGGGCCTGGCGCACGGGCCGGTGCACGCCGAGCTGCGGGTGCACGACGGTCGCGCCACGGTCATCGAGGTGGCGGCGCGATCGATCGGCGGGATGTGCTCGCGCGCCTTCGACGGGAGCCTGGGCTCGCTCGAGGAGCTGCTGCTCGCGGCTGCCATCGGCGAGCCAGCGCCGCCGGCGGAGGCCGCGCGCGGCGCGACCGGCGTGATGATGCTCCCCATCCCGCGGAGCGGCGTGCTGCGCGGCGTGCGCGGCGTGGACCGGGCGCGCGCCGTGCCCGGGGTGGAGGGCGTGGAGATGAGCATCGCTCCGGGGGACGCCATCCGCGCCCTGCCGGAGGGAGGCAGCTACCTGGGCTTCGTCTTCGCGCGCGGCGAGACGCCGGCCGCGGTGGAGCGGGCGCTGCGGGAGGCGCACGCGGCCATCGAGCTCGACCTGAGCCCGCTGCTCACCTGATCGGAGCGCGCCACGCCCCTGGGCACCTCGACACCCCATGGACGCCGCTTGACCGCGCGCCAGCGGCGCGCCGTACCATGCCCGCGTGCCCCGACCTCGACCGCTCCGCCGCCACCGCGCGCCGACGCTCGCGCTCGCCCCGCTGGCATTCCTCGCCTGGGCGGCGCTGGCGGCCGGCTGCCGCGCGGACGAGCCGCGGCAGATGGCGAGCGGGCCATGCGCGCCCGGTCAGTTCTGCGGCGCCGCGCAGGCGGGGATGCCCGCGCCCGGCATGCCCACGCCCGCCGCGCCGGCGCCGGCCCCGGCCGGGCCGCCGTCGATGGGCTTGCCCTGCGCCGGGACCTCGACTTCCAGTGCCCGTTCGGGCGCTGTCTCGGTGGGCGCTGCGGGGTTGCACCGGCAACGGCGACTGCAAGGCCGCCGCGCATTGCGGCTGGACCCCGCTCGGCATGTCCTGCCTGCCGGAGCGGCCGTCGCCGGGCCATCACCTGGCCCGGCGCCACCCGGCTCTCCGCCACCGGCGGGCGGCTTCCCGCCGGCGGCGGGCAGCGGGTCGTTCGCGTCCGCGCGGCAGCTGTGCGTCGACCGCACCAACCAGCTCCGCGCCTCGGTCGGTGCGCGGCCGCTGCAGCGGGTGGCGGCCGCCGAGCCGTGCCTCGATTCGCAGGCGGCGCACGATGGCTCGGTAGGCGCCGCGCACGCCGCCTTCGGGCGCTGCAACGAGGGCGCCCAGAACGAGTGCCCGGGCTGGGCCGGGCCGCCCGACTCCATGGTCGGGCCGTGTCTGAAGATGATGTTCGACGAGGGGCCCGGCGCCGGAGCGGCGCACGGCCACTACACGAACATGGTCGAGGGGAAGTACAGCGGCGTGGCCTGCGGCTTCTCGGTCCTGCCCGATGGTCGCGTGTGGATGGTGCAGGACTTCTTCTGAGGCGCCCGACGCGGCCGGCGCGCCGGCCAACCGCCGGCGCACCCATTCACCGGGCGCTGCGGCGCTCGACGCTGCCCGCGTCGCCCGCGGTCCTCGCCTGGCCGGTGCCTGGCGCGTCGCGGGCGACCGGCGCGCAGCACGACGACAGCTCCCCGCCCTGGGGCGCGACCTGCCCGAGCAGCGCCGCGCTCGGCTCCGCGCAGCAGAACCACGGCTCGGTGAGCTTGGCGACGAAGACCCGCGCGCCGGTCGAGGCCTCCGGCGGCGGCAGGCCGCTCGCCGCGTGGGCCAGTCCGCGGATGGCCGCGAGGATGACGCCCGCGTCGTCGCCGCGCCCCGTCCCCTCCTCCACCGCCTGCGTCACCGCCTGGTGCAGGGCGTCGACGCGCGGGTCGGGGTGGGTCCAGGCGTAGCCGAAGTCCTCGGCAGCGAGCGCGCCGAGCCATGGCTCGCCGCGCACCAGCGGCAGCAGCGCCGAACCGGGCGGCAGGAGGAGCCGGATGGCAAGCTGGATGGGATCGACGTGATCGACGAGCGCCTCCTCGACCACGAAGTCGCAGAGCGCGCGGTAGTCATCGAGCCCGGTCCAGGGGGTGAAGGCCACCAGCGTCGGCCGCAGCGCCAGCCCCGCCTCTCGACAGAGGCGCACCACCTCGCGCACGTCGGCCGCGCTGTGTCCCTTGTCGAGGCGGCGCAGCACCTCGTCGCTCAGCGACTCCACCGCGGAGATGACGAAGGCGCAGCCGAGCTCCGCCAGCTCGGCGAGCCGGTGGCGGTGACGCAGCAGGTGCTCGACCTTGATGGTCACGTCGAAGCTCACCTCCGGGTGGCGCGCGGCGAGCTCGCGCAGCACGGCCATGGAGTGGCCGATGCCGTTCCAGAAGTCGGGATCGCCGAAGGTCACATGGCCGGCCCCGGCGGCCAGCTGCTGCTCGACGTCGGCCAGCACCACCTCGCGCGGGACGACGAAGAACCGGCCCTGATAGACCGGCGTCACCGGGCAGTGGGTGCAGCGGTGCAGGCAACCGCGGCTGGTCTCGGCGTAGGCCACGGTGCGGCGCTCGCCCGGCGTCGGGCCAATGAGCTCGGCGTAGCGGTCGAGCCGCGGCAGGCGATCGCGTCGCGGCACCAGGAACGGCAGCCGCTCACGCACCGGCACCGCCACCGGTACCGGCTCGCCGGCGGCCGGGCGGAGCGCCACCCCCGGGACGGGCCCGACGATGTCCGGGCCACGCGCGCCGTCGCGCTGCGCGCACGCCAGGGCGACGAGCGCCGACTCGAACTCCCCGCCGATCACCGAGTGGGCCACCTCGCGCAGCAGGTACTCGGCGTTCATGGACGCGTAGAGGCCGAACATGCACACGTGCGCCGCAGGGTTGGCGGCACGAACGCGCGCCGCGATGCGCACGCCGAGCCGCAGCGCGGTGTGCATGGGCACGGAGATGGCGACCAGCCGCGCGCGCGCCACGGCCTCGGCCGGCACGGTATCCAGCGAGGCGTCGATGCCCTCGACGCCGAAGCCGGCGGCCTCGAGCTGCGCCCAGGCCGAGGCCACCGCGAAGGGCTGGTGGCCGAGCTCGTAGCAGGACACCAGCAGCACCTCGCCCGCCACGGCGGGCGCCGCGGCGGTGGCGCCGCTGTCCAGGCGG
>JBBJMR010000477.1:0-4670 GCA_037720395.1 Polyangiaceae bacterium | reverse complement strand
CCGAGCAGCTGGTGCGCGAGGGCAAGGCCTACGTCGACAGCCAGAGCCTGGAGGACATCCGCAAGGGCCGCGGCGACTTCCACAAGCCGGGCGCGGAGAGCCCGGACCGCAACCGCTCGCCCGACGACAACCTGGCCCTGCTGCGTCGCATGCGCGCCGGCGAGCTGCCCGATGGGTCGCACGTGCTGCGCGCCAAGATCGACATGGCCAGCACCGACCTCAAGCTTCGCGACCCGATCATGTACCGCATCCGCAAGGCGCATCACTGGCGCACCGGCGATGCGTGGTGCATCTATCCGCTCTACGACTGGGCACACGGGCAGTCCGATGCCATCGAGGGCGTCACCCACTCCATCTGCACGCTGGAGTTCCAGAACCACCGTGGCCTCTACGAGTGGTTCCTGGAGGCGCTGCGCATCGACCCACGCCCGCGCCAGATCGAGTTCGGCCGGCTCAACCTGAGCTTCACCGTGCTCAGCAAGCGCTTCCTGCAGGAGATGGTGGCCTCGAAGCGCGTCAACGGCTGGGACGACCCGCGCATGCCGACCCTCGCCGGCCTGCGCCGCCGCGGGTACACCGCCGAGGCCATCCGCGCCTTCTGCGAGCGCATCGGCGTCTCCAAGCGCGACGGCGTGGTCGACGTCACCCTGCTCGAGCACGCGCTGCGCGAGGATCTCAACGCCCGCTCGCCGCGCGTGCTCGGGGTGCTGCGCCCGCTCAAGGTCACCCTGGAGAACTTTCCCGAGGGTCAGGTCCTGGATGTCGAGGCGCCGCTGCACCCGGAGCGCCCCGAAGCCGGCTCGCGCAAGTTGCCGCTGACGCGCGAGCTCCTCATCGAACGCGACGACTTCATGCTCGAGCCGCCGAAGAAGTGGTTTCGTCTCGCTCCCGACCGCGAGGTGCGCCTGCGCTCCGGCTGCCTCATCACCTGCCGCGAGGTGATCCGCGACGCCGCCGGCGTGCCCACCGAGCTGCGCTGCACCTGGGACCCGGATTCGCTGGGCGGAACGCCCAAGGACGGCCGCAAGGTGAAGGGGACGCTGCACTGGGTCAGCGCCGCGCACTCGCACCCGGCGGAGGTGCGCCTCTACGATCGGCTCTTCACCACCGAGGACCCGATGGGCGGCGACGGAGACTTCATGCGTCACCTGAACCCGACATCGCTCGAGGTCCTCGGCGAGAGCCGGGTCGAGCGCGGCCTGGCCGGCGCCGAGCCGGGAGGCCGCTGGCAGCTGGAGCGCATGGGCTACTACTGCGTCGACCCGGACACGACGCCGGAGCGGCTGGTGCTGAACCGGACCATCGGCCTCGCCGACTCCTGGGCGAAGATCGCCAAGGCCGCCGGCTGACGTGCCCGGAGCGCGTCGCGGCGCAGGCCGGTCGGCGCCGGCGCAGGCGGCTCAGTAGTTGCCGATGGTCGAAGCGCGCGCCGCCGCGCTGCCGGCCGCCGCAGGGGCGGTGAGCGCGGCATCTTGGTAGCATCGCGACGACCAGCCGATGCGCGCCAGCCGGACCTTCCTCGTGCTCTCCGGAGGAGCGGCGCTCGTCGCGCTCGGCGCCTGCGGCCTCGACTGGACCCCCGAGGCGCCGGCGGGAGACGGCGGCGCTGGCCCCGGCAGCTCGGGCCCCGCCTCGGTGACCTCGGGTGGCGCGGAGGGCGGCGCGGCGGTCTCCTCGTCGAGCATGGCCTCGAGTGCTTCCAGCGCTTCGAGCGCGTCGGCCGGCGGCGCGGGCGGTGCCGGCGGCGAGGGCGGCAGCGGCGGAGCAGGGGGCGCGGCGCCGGTCGACTGCGACGCGCAGCCGAGCTGCCTCGCTTGCAACGCCTGCTCGATCGACGCTGGCGGACCGTGCCAGGCGCTGCGCGACCTTTGCTTTGCCAACGACTTCTGCGAGCTCCTCGATGGTTGCATCAACGGCCCGACCGGTTGCAACGGCGACCTCTCGAACTACAACTGCGCCGATTACTGCATCCGCGTGAGCCCGCTGGGCGAGGCGCCGTACCGGGCGATGATGAAGTGCGCGCTCTGCGACACCTGCGTCACCAACTGCGCGTCGATCCAGAACTACTGGTGCATCTAGCGCTCGGGTCGGCGGGGCCCGAGACAAAATCGGGCACGCCGCCCGAGCCCACCCGGGCGGCGTGCCCCGCCGTGCGCAGCGGACCCGGACCGTCCTCGTCGCGCGGGCCGAGGGGCTGCGCGTCGTCGCCACGCGTCCAGCACGCACGGCGACGCGCGCGTGAGCCGAGCGGGCTCACGCGTCGTCGCCGCGCGCGTCGGGCGTGCGGCGCCGGGCGCCCGGAGAGAGCGCCCTCGAGGGGATCCAGGCCGCGACGCGCGGCGCTTCCTAGCGATCGATACGGACAGCGGGTGAGTGCGCGGCCGCGCCGGCCCTTATGAGAAAAAAGAACCGACCCCTGTCATGGCAGAGCGGGCGGTCGGCCGCCCGCCGGCGCCGCAGCTAGCGCTAGAGCGGCGCGCCGTCGCCGTCGAACACCCCCAGCTGGCCATGATCGTTCAGGCCCCAGCATCGCAGCCGGCCGTCGTCGAGCCGCGCGCAGCTGTGGCGCCCGCCGGCGGCGATCTCCACGGCGCCGCTGGCGATGACCACCTGGGGCACGGCGGGCACGTAGTCCCCGCCCCAGCAGCGCACCGAGCCGTCGCCCCCGAGCGCGCAGGTGTGCGCCACGCCGGAGGCCAGCGCCACGGTGTCCGGCAGGGCCAGGAGCTCGCCGGGCTGCAGGGTGCTGAGCTGCGCGCCGTCGCCGAGCTGGCCCTCGACGTTCGAGCCCCAGCATCGCACCCCGTCCTCGAGCAGCGCGCACGCGTGCTCCGCGCCCAGGCTCACCGCGCGCGCCGTCGTCAGGCCGACCACCAGCCTGGCCGTGGTGGCGTCGGCGAGGTCGCCCGTGCCCAGCTGTCCGGCGTTGTTCGCGCCCCAGCAGGCCACCGATCCGCTGGCGAGCACGGCGCACGCCGAGAAGCCCGACTGTGCGGCCGACACCTGCACCGCCGGCCCCTCCAGGCCGAGGACGCCGGCCGGCACGTAGCCATCCTGCAGCGTGCCGTTGCCCAGCTGGCCGGAGCCGTTGAGCCCGTAGCACTTCACCGAACCCTCCACGTTGAGCGCGCAGTGGAAGTACAGGCCCACCGCGAACTGCACCACGCTCGAAAGCCCGGGCGCCTCCAGCGGATAGGGCGCGATGCCGTGCTTCGGCCACCCGCGCCCGGCGTCACCGAAGAAGCTGTCGCCCCAGCAATGCACGCGGCCGTCGGTCTTGAGCGCGCACTGCGCCACCGCGCCGCCGAACACGGCCTGCACGTGGTCATCCATCCCGTACACGTCGACGGGTGTGTCCGTGGTCTCGACGAAAGGACCATCGAGGAAGTCGTCGTTGTTGCCGAGCTGGCCGACGGAGTTGTCGCCCCAGCACTCGATGGCGCCGCTGCTGCGGATGGCGCAGGTGGTCCGCGAGCCGGCGGCGACGCGCGCGTCGCTGGCAGGAAGCGGGCCGATGGGCGCGGAGCCGCCCCCGCCGCCACCGCCGCCCGCGCCGGAGCCGGAGCCGGGGCCGTTGAATGCCCCGACGTCCGCGTCCGTCGTGCATGCGGCGAGCGCCGCGCAGCATGCCAGTGAGCGCAAGTGCAAGATTGACCTCGGAGCCCGTTGGTTGGCACGTCACACGGCGCAGCCGTCGGCGCGCACCAAATGACCTTCGCCTTCCATCCAGGCCCGAGCACGAATTCGACGAGTCGCTTCCTTCGGCCCCTTCTTGCAGCATGCCTGTTCGCCTGTTTCGCCGTTCCGGCCTCGGCCCGCGCCGACGATCCGTCGCAGCGCACCTCGTCGCTCGGGTGGATCCGTCTGGACGGGGCGGAAAGTTGCATCTCCACGCCAGCGCTGGCGCAGGCGGTGGAGGAGCGACTCGGCCGCAAGGTCTTCGTCTCCGCGTCCCAGGCCGACGTCTCGGTCGAGGGCCACGTGGCGCGCGCCTCGTCGCCGCCGCGGTGGCGCGCCACGCTCACCATCCGCGACGCGAAGGGCGCGGAGCTCGGCACGCGCGCCATCGACAGCAACGGCGAGTCGTGCTCCTCGCTCGACGAGGGCGTGGTGCTGGTGGTGTCCCTGCTCATCGACCCCGACGCAGCCAGCGCAGCACCCACGCCGCCGCCCGACGAACCGGGGCCTGCCGCGCCGCCGCCCCCGCCCACGGTCGTCGTCGAGCGCCAGCGGGTGCTGGTGCCGGTGCCGGCACCTGCACCGAAGGATCCCTGGCGTGTCGAGGTCGGTGCCGGCGCGGCGGGGTCCATCGGCCTCCTGCCGGCGCCATCGCTGGGGGCCCAGGTGGTGGCCATCGTCGACCCACCGCACTTCTGGGGCATCCTCGTCTCCGGGGCGTACTGGCTCGGTGCCGAGGCCGCGGCGGAGCGAGGCGCTCATGCGGACGTCACCCTGGCGCACGCTGGCGCTGGCCTGTGCCCACTCCGCTTCGCCGAGTGGCGCGTCTCGTACCGGGTGTGCGCCGCGGTCGAGGTCGGATCGATGCGCAGCAACGGCCAGGGCTTCGACACCCAGCTCGCCGACGAGACGCTGGCCGTGCAGGCCGTGCTGCCCAACCGCCTCGCCCTGCGCCTCGCCGGGCCGCTGGTGCTCTCCTTCGGACTGGACCT
>JBBJMR010000024.1:0-47707 GCA_037720395.1 Polyangiaceae bacterium | reverse complement strand
GCGAGGTCTCCTGGCGGAGCCTCGACAGGGCGAGGTCTCCTGGCGGAGCCTCGACAGGGCGAGGTCTCCTGGCGGAGCCTCGACCGGAGCTACGTCCCTCTCGGCAGCCGCGCCGGGGCCGAGCGCGCTTGCGCCCGCGCTGGGCGAGGGTTACGCCCGCTCGACTGCACGAGCAGTCGAAGGCACCGGCTGAGGCAGTGATCTCCGCGGCCGTCGCTGCCTGCCGGGCAAGGCAATGAAGAAGAACTACGTCCTCGACGCGAACGTACTGCTCCACGACCCGCACGCCATCTTCAAGTTCGAGGACAACGACCTGATCATCCCGATCTACGCGATCGAGGAGATCGACCAGTTCAAGCGCGAGGGGTCGGAGCGTGGCCGTAACGCGCGCACCATCGCCCGGCTCCTCGACGAGCTCCGGCAGAGCTCCTCCCTGGCCGGAGGCTCGCTGGCCCAGGGCGTGGCAATGGAGCACGGTGGCTCGCTGCGCATCGCCATCCCCGACCGCCGCCCCGGCGCGCTGGTGGGGCTCGACTCGGGGTCGCAGGACATCGCCATCCTCCAGGTGGCCATCGAGGCGCGCGATCGCGACAAGGGGCGGCCCACGGTCTTCGTGACCATGGACACCAACCTGCGCATCCGCGCCGACGCCCTGGGGGTGATGGCCGAGACCTACGAGAACCAGCGCGTCGACGACTCGGACGTCGAGCACTCGGTCATCGAGATCGAGGTCGCCGGCAACGTCGTCGACGCCTTCTTCCAGAACGGGTCGGTGGCCGCGCCGCCGTCGACCGCCCTCTACCCAAACGCCGCGGTCATGCTTCGCGACGAGGGCGCGCCCAATCACACCGCCCTCGGCCGCTACGATGCGCCCAAGGGGATCGTCACCGCGCTGCGCGTCTCGCGCGAGGGGGTGATGGGGGTGCGGCCGCGCAACAAGGAGCAGACCTTCGCGCTCGACCTGCTGCTCGACGAGAGCATCCGCCTGGTGACGCTGGTCGGTCACGCCGGCACCGGCAAGACGCTGCTGGCCATCGCCGCCGGGCTCAAGCGCACCACGGAGGACAACGCCTATTCGCGCCTCCTGGTCAGCCGCCCGATCATGCCGCTCGGGCGGGACCTCGGCTTCTTGCCCGGCGACGTGGACGAGAAGCTCAATCCATGGATGCAGCCCATCTTCGACAACCTGGAGTTCCTCTTCTCCAACGGCGGCACCAAGACGCGCGGTGACTCGCGCGGCTTCCTCGACCTGCTGGAGAGCGGGACCATCCAGGTCGAGCCGCTGACCTACATCCGCGGCCGCAGCCTGCCGCACCAGTACCTCATCGTCGACGAGGCGCAGAACCTGACGCCGCACGAGGTGAAGACGATCATCACCCGCTGCGGCGAGGGGACGAAGATCGTGCTCACCGGTGATCCACACCAGATCGACAACCCTTACGTCGACCACGCCTCCAACGGACTCAGCGTCCTGGCCGACCGCTTCAAGCGCGAGAAGATCGCCGGGCACGTGGTGCTGGCCAAGGGCGAGCGCAGCGAGCTCGCCGAGCTGGCCGCCAATTTGCTGTAGCCGGCGCGCCCGGCCGCCCGGCCGCGCGCTACCATGCGCCTGATGGACTCGCCGCCGCTGCCGAGCTGGGCTCCCCCGGCCACGCGTGCGCTGGCGCAGGCCGCCCAGACGGCGCGGGTCATCTCCTCCTGCACGCCCCTCGAGTTCCGCGACGAGCTCGAGCGGCTGACCGAGGACTGGGAGCGCGGCGATGTGCGCGTGCCGCGGTTCTCCTACCAGCCGCCGGAGCCGCGCGAGACGGTGCGGCGAGCCCTGGGAGAGATGGCCGAGGCGCTGGACGGGCGCGGTGCCCTCGGCGGGCTGTTCGCCGCGCGCGCCCGGGAGATCGCGGTCGAGGTGGAGATCTGCGCCGCCGCCGGCACCACCGCGCTCCGCGACGCGGCGCTGCGTCGCTTCGGGGTCCGCGACGCCTTCGATCGACGCGCAGACGACCTGGCCCTGTCGTGGCTCGACGAGCCGGCGCCGGGCTTCATCTTGCCCTGGTGCGCAGCGACGACGCGGACGACCCGCGCTCCCTGCTGCGCCGCCTGCGCGACGAGGTGGGGGCGTGGCGGTTGCCGGTGCGCGTCGTCGTCTCGCGGCACCTGGCCTCGCTGGCGGCGGTGGGCGACGGCGTGGTGCATGTGGTCGCCGGGCGGATGCTGAGCGAGCGGGACGTGGAGCGGACCGTCCGTCACGAGATGCTCGGCCACGTGCTGCCGCGCCAGCGCGCCGACGGCGAACGGCTCGGCCTCTTCGCGGTCGGCACCGCCGCCGGCGCCGACGACCAGGAGGGCCGCGCGCTCTTCCTGGAGAAGCAGGGCGGCTTCCTCGACGTCGGGCGGCGCCGCGAGCTGGCGCTGCGCCACCTGGCGGCGCGCCGCACGCAGGCCGGCGAGGGCTTCGTGGAGACGACGCGCGGGCTTCTGGCGCACGACGCGACCCTGCCCGACGCGCTGCGCATCGTCGCCCGCGCCCACCGCGGCGGTGGCCTGGCGCGCGAGGCCGTCTACCTGCCGGCGCTGCTCCGGGTGGAGCGCGCGCTGGCCGCGCGTCCGGCGCTCGACGCCGTGCTGGCCCGCGGCCGGGTGGCCGTCGGCGCTGCCTCGCTGCTCGCGCCATGGATCTCGACCGAGGAAGTGCCGCCGCGCGAGGGCGTCGGCCGGGTGAGGTCGCCGGTAGGCATCGCGTCGGCCGGGTGAGGCCGCCGGTAGGCGTCGCTCCTGGCCGGCGCCGGCGACGCGGGGGCGCCGTCTCCGACAAGCTGGGCCAGTCGGCGCCGCGGCCTTCTTCAGCGCGTCGCGGCGGGCGGCGCCGTGAAAAGCTCGCGCACCAGCGCAGCGAGTCTGGCCGGGTCGATGGGCTTGACCGCGTGACCGGAGAAGCCCGCCGCGAGCGAGCGGCGGCGGTCCTCGTCGCGCGCGTGCGCGGTCAGCGCCACCGCCACCACCTCGCCGCCGCGCAGCGCCGGACGAGCTCGCAGCGCGCGCGCGAAGCTGTAACCGTCGGCATCGGGCATGGAGATGTCGCAGAGCACCAGGTCCGGTACGGCACGGTCGAGTGCTTCCAGGGCGCCGGCGACGCTGTCGGCCTGTCGCACCTGGGCGCCGGCGTGCTCGAGGAGCATGGAGAGGATCTCCCGTGCATCGTCGTCGTCCTCGACGAGGAGCACCGTCTTGCCGGCGAAGATGTCCGTGTCGTCCTTGGTGTGCACGTCGGAGCGCGACGAGGGGCCGCTCTCGTCGTCGTGGGCGCAGTACATGGCTCGAGGGGTGTTCATGGAGTCTTTCGGTGAGCGGGTCCGGCGGGCTACGGACGGGCCGATGGTACGTGGACGACCACGCGCTCGAGTCCGGTGCGGCGCTCGGCACCGAGCCTCGAGAGTCACGCGGAACCGAGGCCGGGGCAAGCCACGCCTCGGTCGGGACGCGCCGCGTCCGTGCGTCGGGCGCTGCCCCCTGTGCCGCTACTCCACAGTGAGCACGCGCTCGATCACCGAGGCTCCGCCCCGGGCATCGTGCACCACGGCCCAGACGAAATAGTCACCGGGCTCGCTCGGCGGCGTCCACTCGCTCTCGTGCTCGGGGTTGTAGCCCTCGACGGCATCGTTCACGAGCTTGACCGCAGAGCCGAGGTCTCCGCCGTCGGAGTAGTAGTCGACCCACACCGCTTCGGTGAGCGGCTGGCCGTCGAGCGCCTCGGCCCCGGGGTCGGGCTCGGCGATATCGACGCCCTCGGGGATGGCCAGGGAGAGGTCGTAGGTGCGACAGTCTCCGAGATCCTCCGCTCCGCAACCCTGGACGCGCCGGTCCTCCTCCAGGATGGCGCAACGCTCCACGCGCGTGCGTGGCCTGGGGACGCCGTCTTCGTCCAGCGCCTCGTCGCTGACCAGCTGCCCGTCGATGAGCAGGTCCCGGAACGGCGGGTGCTCGTTCTGCCGCTCGTCCTCGAACGCGTAGACCTGGGTGTAGCCGGCGATGAAGCTCTCCGGGCCGAGGCGCTGGTTGGTCTCCGGGTCGAAGCAGCCTATCGGGAAGGAGCCGGCGGCGCCGTCGCCCTCCGGCGGGACGACATTCAGTCTGCCGGCGCAGACCACGAAGAACACGTACCCGAGCGCGTAGCGCGGCCCCGAGGTCGGCGTCGGGCGCTCGTCGAGCACCCGTTCGGGGATGGGGAGCACGTAGGTGGCGCCCCGCCCGAGCTCCGGGGGGAGGTCGAGGGGATTGATGCCGCCCTCGAGCACCGACGCCAGCTGCTCGTAGCAGTTGAAGTACTGGTCGCCGTCGGGGTTGAAGCAGCCACCCAGCCAGACGATCTCCGGATCGCGTGGCGGCGCGTCCGGATCGTCGGGGTCGACGTAGCCGTCGCGGAAGGTCATCGTCATGCGCACCTCGTCGCCGGGGTGTGCATACGAGCCGCCGACGATGGCCGTGGGCGCAGGCTGCGCTTCCGGATCCGTGGGCTCGGCCGGCAGGCACTCGTCGTTCTGCGGCTGGTTCCAGTGCCCGCCGTTGTCGCACCGGTCCTGCACCACCGCGAAGACGCGCATGGAGTTGACCAGGCTGGGGGGATCGAACGGCGCCGAGCAGCCACCGCCGAGCCACGGCGAGCACGCCAGCGCGGCCAGCGCGCCCAGCAGCCAGCGACGCGCGCCGCGCAGCGTCGAGGCTCTCCCTCCTGAGCGGGGCGGCGAAGCGGAGGGTGCGGTGCGTCGAGCCATGGTCAGAAGTCCGCGCGCAGGCCGATGCTGGGGATGATGGGCAACCCGGAGACGTACTGGCGGCCGGTGTAGTTGAAGTTGTACTGGATGGCCTCGGAGTTGCCGTAGTTGTAGACATTCTGCAGGTCGAGGTAGGCCGATAGCTGCCAGCTCTTGAATTTCCACCGCTTGTCGATGCGGATGTCGAGCTCGTGGAACATCGGCAGCCGCTCGCTGTAGCGCGCGGTGAGGGGGATGGGGGTGTAGGCGCCGGACGGCGCGTGGAAGAGCGAGTTGGTGCGCGTGGGGTCGCAGCCGCTGTCGGACGGGTTGCAGACGAAGGGTGTCACCAGGTTGCCGGAGACCAGGCGGAAGCGGGCGCCGAACTCCCAGCCGTGCCCGAGCTGGTAGCTGCCGAGCACGGTCAGGATGTGCGTCTGGTCGAAGCTGACCAGGAACTCTTCCTCGCCGGGCCCGTCCTGCCGCGCGCTGCGCGACAGGGTGTACGCCGCCCAGCCGAAGAAGCGGTCGTCGGGCTTGTACTTGAGGAGGAACTCGCCGCCGATGACGTAGCCGATGCCGGTGTTCCCGTAGTCGGTGTTCAGGCCGCCCTGCGCCGAGGGCGCGCCGACCACCTGCCGGTCGAGTTGCTTGTAGAAGGCCTCGCCGGAGACCTCCACGTGGCGCGTCAGCTCCTGCTCCAGGCCGAGCGCGTAGTGGATGGCGCGGTTGGACTCCAGCTCGGGGTTGCCGATGGGCTCCACGACCTGCTGGAACTGCGGGGGCTGGTGGAAGAGGCCGACGCCGCCCTTGACGGTGGTGCGCGGGAAGCCCTGCATCAGGTCGTAGCGGCCGTTGACCCGCGGGCTGAAGTCGACGCGCTCGTTGATGTTCCAGTAATCGACGCGCAGACCAGGGACGATGCGGGCGCGTGCGCTGGGCACGAGCTCCATCTCCATGTACGCCGCCGGGAAGAAGGCCCCGCCGCTGAAGCTGTTCTCCTGCACCGCGCGCGTGGAAAACGGCTGGTTCGGCGGCTCCCCGGGGCGCGGCGCGGGCGGGGCGCGCACGGAGACGTCGTAGGTGCCCCAGAAGATGTCGGTGCCGAAGTTGACCGTGACGCCCTTGCCGATCTTGCGGCTGAGCTCGATGCGGTTGGTGATCGTGTCCAGCTGGAGCAGGAAGTAGAAGGGGCCGAACGAGGCGTCGATGTTGTCGCGCCCCAGCGCCAGCACCGCGGCCAGCTTGGTGTCGGCGTCGAGATCGTGCTCGTAGCGCGCCTGCAGCCGCTGGAATGAGGTGTGGAGCCCGAAGTTGCCGGATAGCGCCGGCTCCTGCGGCGAGGCCTCGCGGAGCAGCAGCGCCAGCGAGTCGTCGGAGCCGAAGAAGCTCAACCGGAAGCTGGAGTCGCGCGTGGGCCTGGTCTGCGCCAGGAACTGGTAGTCGTAGTAGACGGGCGCCTGGGTGACCCCGGCGCCGGCAGCCTCCAGCACCGGTCCGGCCCAGGTGTCGAGCCAGCTGCGCCGACCGGCGGCGGCAAACGTCCAGCCGTCGAGGAAGGGGATGGGCCCCCGAGCAGCGCGCGGACGTCGATGAGATCGATCTGCGCCAGGCCGTGGTACTTGCCGTCGTCGTTCGGCGCGCGCAGGCCGACGTCGACGATGCCGCCCATGACCCGCCCGTACTGCGCGCTGAAGTTGCCCGGGTAGAAGTCGATCTTGTCGATCATCTCCGTGGGCACGGTCGAGGAGAGCCCGCCGAAGTGATAGATGAGCGGCACCGGCGTGCCGTCGATGAAGGTCTGCGTGTCGGCTGGGCCGCTGCCGCGCACCAGCAGCACGCCGGCGATGGCCGGCGGGCGCGCCACGCCGGGGAGGTTCTGCAGCGAGCGCAGCGCGTCGCCGTTGGTGCCCGGGATGCGGCTGATCTCGCGCCGCTCCAGGGTGCGCTTGGTGACCTCGCGCGGGGGGCGCTGCCCGCGCACGGTGACCTCCAGCCCATCGCCGGTGGTCACCAGGCGATACTTGACGTCGGTGGACTCGCCGGCGGCGATCTCTTCCTCGAGCGCCAGCGCGTCGAAGCCGGCCGATCGGATGCGCACCCCGTACTTGCCGGGCGGCACGTCGACGAAGGCGAAGCGACCCTCGTCGTCGGTGATCACCACCCGCGGCCCCTCCGCCGTCTGCATGACCACCGTGGCGCCGGCGAGGGCGGCGTCGCCGTCGGCGGTGAGCACGCGACCGCTCAGGTTGCCGGTGGTGGCTGCTGCCGGCTGCGTGCCTGGCGTGGCCGCCGGCTCGACCTTCTTCAGCGTGAAGGAGTACCGGTAGAGGATGCGCGCGGCCACAGCCGTGCCGTCGGCGCGCGTGGCCGGGGTGACGCCGAGCGCCTGCGCGGCCTCGACGGCGGCCTCGTCGAAGCCGTGCCCGGCGGGGTCGACGACCACCGCCTTGGTGACCTTGCCGGTCCTGTCGAGATCGAGCTGCAGCGTGACGGTGGCCTCGAGCCCGGCCTTCTCCGCTTCCGGCGGATAGCGCGGCGCCTGATAGTTGGTCGGGCGCGGCAGGCGCGCGTCGGCGGCGGGCTGCTGCGGCTGCGCTGGCGGAGTGATGATGGCGCCGTCCGCGCCCTTGGGGACGGAGACATCGCCACGGTCCGGCGGCGGTGGCTGCGGCTGGCTCGGCTGTTGTGGCTGCGGCTTGCCCTGGGCGAACGCCGGCGCGGCCCCGGCGAGCAACGCGAGGCTGAGCGTCAGCGCCGATGCGCGCTGGATGTGCCCCCACAGGCGGCGCTCGCGAGCGGCTGACACGTGGAGGCGGGGCTTACCACGGGCTGCGCGCGGCCGAGTGAAGTTGTGTTCGTCGTCGAGCGGCGCGACGCGCCAGGTCTGGGACCTGCGCATGGGCCGCGCGCCGCCGTCGCACTCCCGTCGCACCGCCTAACGCAGCTCACGTCGCCAGCTGACGATCTCCTCGACGATCGAGAAGCCCAGGCTCCGGTAGAGCGTGATGGCTGCCTCGTTGTCGACCTCGGTGGTCAGCTCCACGCGTGTGCACGCCTGGGCCGCGAGGAGCTGCAGCGCCTCGACGACCAGTGCCCTCGCCACGCCGCCGCGCCGATGGTTCGCGTCCACCCCGAGGCCCTGCAGCACGCCGAGCTCGGGACCGCCCTGGTTCACCCAGCAGAACCCGATCATCCGCCCGTCGCGCTCGGCGGCGCGCATCTCGAAGCCCGGGTCGTCCCGCATCTCCTCCATGCTCTGCGCGGTGAGCTGCACCGCCACGGTGTCGCGCGCGAAGCAGGCGTTGGCCAGCTCCGCCCAGGGCTCATCGTCCTCCGCGCCGCGATAGGGCCGCAGCGTCACCGCCTGCGGCCATGCAGCGGGCGGGATGGCGAGGTCCATCGGCCGCCGCATGCGCAGGTCGTGGACCAGCAGCCGGAAGCCGGCCTGCGCGCAGAAGGCGGCGCCGGCGGCCGCCTTCTGGCGGGTGATCCCCTGGATGGCGCCGGCCCCGCGCCGCGCCGCATGGGCCTCGAGCTCGCGCAGCAGCGCTCGGCCGAGGCCACGCCGGCGCGCCGCCGGATGCACGAGCACGCGTCCGAGCTGCACGCCGCCCGGCGCCTCCCGGTCGTCGAACCACCCGGAGACGAGCAGGCCCACCAGACGCCCGCCCTGCTCGATGCAGCGGAACCCGCCACCGCCCCGATTGGTCCCGTTGTCCACGAACGCGCGCCAGCTCGCCTCGTCCGGGGGCGCGGCGCCGTCGACGTCGGCCACCGCTCGCAGCAGCTCGACCGCGTGTTGCGTGTCGTCGTCGCGGTAGGGCCGCATCGACCACGGCGCAATCGGCTCGTCGGACACGTCCCGCGTCTTACCACGCCGCCCGCCCAGCTGGCCGGGCCGCGCGGCTCCAGTGGCCGCTCAGACCGGATCGCGACGCTTGAGGACGATGAGCAGCAGGAACATCAGGCCGATGGTCATGCCGCCGAGGACCGCGAACGGCACCCAGCGTTCGTCGTAGGTGGTGAACCCCCAGGACCCCGGCAGCGTGTCGCTGGCCAGCTGGGCCACTGCGCACTTGAAGCGCCCGGCCTCCACGAAGTCCGGCGGGCTGGAGTCGCTGCCGCCGAGGTTGATGAGCCAGGCGGTGTCCGTCACGAGTGCCAGGCGCTCCGGGGTGATGGAGCCCTCGAAGCCCCAGCGCGCGGGGATGAAGTACATCAGCCACTTGAGGTGCGGGATGGTGGTCATCGGCACCATCAGCCCGCCGAGCACGACCTGCGGGATGAGGGCGATGGGGGTCAGGGCCATGGCCGCCTCGGCAGAGACGACCAGCGTCGAGAGCATGAGACCGAGCGCCACCGCGGAGAGCGAGGTGGCCACCAGCGCGGCGAGCTGCATGGCGAAGGCCTGCGGGCCGCCGTGGAAGCCGAGGATCGGGAAGACGATGGCCAGCAGGATGGTGCACTGGATGATGCAGAAGCCGGCCAGCAGGATGTACTTGCTGAGCACGTAGTTGACGACGCCCAGGTTGACCATGCGCTCGCGCAGGTAGATGGCGCGCTCGCTGACGATCTCGCGCGCGGCATTGGAGGTGCCGAACCAGATGGCCGCCACCACCAGGAAGAAGATGGCCGCGGTGTGATCTGCCGTCGGCTCCATGTTCTTGATGACGTCGGCGCCGGTCTGCCGGCCGGCCTTCTTCCCGAGCTCGGAGAGGGCGCCCAGGCACCAGGCGGGGACGGCCCGCTCCTGGCCGCCGAAGACCACCGCCAGCAGGATGCCGATGATCGGCGCCTGCAGCAGCATGATCAGCGTGCCGCTGACGTCGCGCACCTTGACCTTGAAGTACCGCGAGAGCAGCAGGCGCAGCTGCCCGCTGGTGGTGGCGCGCCCCGGGGGGATGCCGCGTTGCCCTTGCCCGGTGCCGATCTCGCGGCGCCCGGAGTACATCTGTCGGTAGGTGGGGTTGGAGTCGGTGAAGAACTCCTTGCGCCACTCGATGGCCGCCAGCCGCCGCGCCGTGCCGCGCTGGGCGTTGGGGTCCTGCGCGCGCAGCTGATCGAAGATCGGTCGCTCGCGCTGGGCGAGCATCTCGAACATGTCGCGCGGGTTGTCGATGTCGTTCTGCTTGCCGCTGCGTTGCTTCCAGGTTCCGAAGAACTTGTAGGCGTTCGGGGTGGTGGGCCCGAAGTACATGGGCACGCCGCCGTACCCCATCACCAGGCACATGTTGAACTTCTCGAACTCGTCCTTGGCCGGCTGGTGGATGGTCATGATGATCGTCTTGCCGGTGGCCTTGGCCAGGTCGTGCAGCAAGGTGATCAGGGCGGTGGTGTCGTCGGCGGCCAGGCCCGACGTCGGCTCGTCGAGGAAGAGGATGACCGGGTCGGTGACCAGCTCGAGGGCGATGTTGACGCGCTTGCGCTGGCCGCCGGAGAGGATCTTCTTCTCCGGCTTGCCGATCTGCAGGTTCTTGACGCCCTCCAGGCCGAGGTCCTTGATGGTCTGCTCGACGCGCGCGTCGACCTCGGCGTCGGAGTAGTCCGGCGGGAGGCGGAACTTGGCGCTGTAGCGCACCGCCTCGAAGACGGTCAGCTCCGGATGCACCAGGTCGTCCTGCGGGACGTAGCCGATGGAGCCGCGCAGCGTGTCGTAGATGTTGTAGAGGTCCTCGCCGTTGATGCGGACCACGCCGCTGCTGGGCGGCAGGTAGCCGTTGAGGGCCAGCAGCAAGGTCGTTTTGCCGGCGCCGGACGGGCCCATGAGGGCGATCATGTCGCCGGGCAGCGCCTTGAACGACACGTTGTCGAGGATGACCTTCTGCTCGCGCGGGTTGTCGCGGTCCGGGACCTGGAGGCACAGGCTCCAGGCCTCGATCTCGTAGAGCGGCCGGCCTGCCCAGCGGTCGGCGGAGTAGTCCTCCTGGACGACGTCGGCCGCGCCGGAGGCCGAGGTCTCGACCTGCAGCGGCATGGGGCCGATGTAGATCTTCTCCCGGCTGTCGATGGCGATCTTCTGGCCTGGCGCGATGCGTTGGCCGCGCACGTAGGTGCCGTTGGCGCTGCCCTTGTCCTCGACGAAGAGGCGGCCCTGGATGTGGTGCAACAGGGCGTGGTGGCTGGAGACCTGCGGGTGGTTGAGGACGATGTCGTTGTCCGGCGTGCGGCCGATGGTCTTCACCGGCTGCGCGCCGGGCTCGAACTCGAGGTGCCCGAGGACGGTCTTGTTCTTGCGCACCGGCGCGCCGGCGGGCGTGCTCGGGATGGCGGACGTCATCGGCTGCCCTCCCTGCGGCATGGCCACCTGCGGATGCCCTTGCGGCGCGTGCCCGGGGGGAACGAGCAGGGCCTGCGTTCCGGGCTGCGCGGGTGGGGCGTGCTGCGCGGGCGGCTGGACGTGCTGCGCCGATGGCTGGACGTGCTGCGCGGGCGGCTGGGCGTGCTGCTGCGGGACGTGCTGCGCGGGCGGCTGGGCGTGCTGCTGCGGGGCGTGCTGCGCGCTCGGGTCGCCGCCGCGCATGGCCTGCGCCAGCTGCATGAGCAGCGACACCTGCACCGGCACTGGGCCGAAGGCGATGACACCTTGCGGATCGATGGGCGTCGGCGTCCCCTGCGGGATGCGCTGCGCGCCCACGTAGGTGCCGCTGGTCGACCCGTGGTCGATGACCATCATCCGGTCGAGGATCACGGTGGCGTGCTGGCTGGAGACGCTCGGGTGCTGGATGACCAGCGAGGCGCGGCCCGGGTCGCGCCCGATGACCAGCTGCCCCGGCGCGGCCTGGACCGTGCCGCGCACCACCATGCACAGGGTGATGGCCGGGTGGTTGAGCGGCACCGTGGCCGAGCCCCCTCCGACTCCAACCGTGAACTGGGTGCGCATGTCGAACGGCACCTGCTCGCCGGGCGACAGGGGCCGCCCGTTGGCGGTGGCCGCGCCGGCGCCACACACGAAGATCAGCTGGCCGCCGCCCTGGTGGACGATGCGCGCGTGCTCCGGCTGAACCCCGGCGCCGGCGAGCACGACATCGCACGCGGGGGCGCTACCGATGGTGATGGTCTGCTTTCCGAAGCCAGGGATCATACAGGGCGAACGTTTCAACACGAAGCGCATCGGAGAGCAACCTCGAGTCCCGGAAGAGGTGTCGTCGGAGCCGGGTGCTCAGCCCGGGGGCGTCAGGCGCACGAGGAACGCATCGCTTTCGCCGTTGATGATCGTCGGCGCGGTGCCGTCGCCGAGATCGACGCTGACCGAGGCCTGCCCGCCCACCAGGAGCCCGCCGGCGGCGTCGGAGGTCAACGTGGATACGGCCTGATCGCCGCGGCCGCCGAAGGCCCGCGCGAAGACCAGCTTTCCGGCGACGTCGTAGCGCACCAGGAAGCCATCGCTGGCGCCGCTGCTCACCAGCTCCGTCGTCTCGGCGAGCGCGGTGCCCTCGAAGCTGCCGCCGACGATGCAGCCTCCGTCCGGCCCGGCGGCCACCGCGGCGCCGACGTCCACGCCTTCGCCGCCGATGCGCCGCGCCCAGTGCAGCTTGCCGGAGGCACCCATCTTGAGCACGAAGGCGTCGCGCTGCCCGGCCGGCGCCACCGAGCCGCCGCCGAAGTCGCTGACCGAGGCGAAGCTTCCGGCGACGCACAGCCCGCCGCCCGGCACCACCGCGACCGCGGTCGCCGCCTCGTCGCCGCTGCCGCCGAAGGAGTGGCTCCAGTACCCGATGCCGTCGCTGCGCACCCGCGCCACGAAGCCGTCGCTGCCGCCGACGGCGACCATCGGCCCGCTGCCGGTGTCCAGCGTGCCCCGCATGGAGCCGACGACGACCACATCGTCGCCCGGGGCGACGGCCATGGCGTTCATCGTCTGGTTCTCGACATCGCCGTAGACATTCGCCCAGAGCACGGCGCCCGTGGCGTCGAGCGAGGCCAGGACCACATCGATGCTGCCCGCGTGGCCGAGCGGCGTGAGGTGGACCAGCGAGGGCCCGGCGACGTTGGCGGCCACCACGGTGCGACTGCTGGAGTCGAGGGCCAGGGCGATCCCGTCGTCGTTGAACAGGCTGCCGATGGCCCGCGTCCAGGCCAGCACGCCGTCGCTGCCGAAGCGCGCCACGAAGAGGTTCGACTGGCCCTCGGAGACGAGCTGGTTGGCGTCGCCGAAGATGGCGCCGCGGAAGCGCCCGCCGAGGATCACCGCGCCGTCGGCGCCGACCGCCACCGATTGTCCGAGCTGCACCTTGCCGTCGCCGAAGCTCTGGACGGCCGCGAACACGCCGGCCGCGTCGAGGCGAAGCAGCAGCGCGTCGACGCCGCTGGTCGCCTGCGGGCCGCCGCCGAAGTCGAACTGCCCCTGCACCCAGCCGGTGATCAGAGCCCGGCCGCGCGCGTCGATGGCCGTGGCGTGCACGGCGCCGGCGCCGGGATCGGCGAGGACGCGTGCCCAGCTCTGGCACGGTGGCGCCAGGCCGTCGCAGTCCTCGTCGGCGGGCGCGACGCAGTCCTCGCTGGCCGGCAGCACCTCGCCCTCGCACGCGCCCCACGCGCCGGCGATGCAGGAGCGCGTCCCCGATCGACACGAGCCGCGCAGCGTGTCGGCCGGGCCGCTGTAGCAGGTGGCGCTCTCACCGGGCAGGCACGTCCCGCCATCGCTCCCGGTGTCCCCCCCGGCGCCGCCCGTGCCGCCGGTGCCCAGGGCGCCGCTGCTGTCGAGCGCGCAGCCGGCGGCCATGGCACCGAGGCCGATCGCCAGGCGCGGAAGAAGGCGACGCATGGCGATGGGCAGGATCGCCGGGCGACGCCGGGTGCGTCAACTCGCTGACCGATGGTGGGGCCGCGGTCAGCGCAGCAGGAACGCCCAGAGCAGGAGGACGATGAGCACGGCGATGACCGCGCTGACCATCATCAGCACCACCACCACGCCACCGCGCGAGGGCTGGGCGTCGGCGAAGGGGACGGACGGCGGCGCCGGCGCCATCTGCCAGGCGCGCGGGTCGTCCGGCGAGGGGCGCGCCGGGGCCGGCGGGGGCGTCATCGGGGGTGTCGGCCCGGGCGCCGCCATCACCGTGACGCCGGGCGCGTGGCCGGGGGCGCCCGCGGCCTCCGAGTAAGGAGGCGACATGGCCACCCGCGCCGCGCTGTCGTGGCCGGCGCCGGTTGGCTGGTACATCCCGGAGCTGAAGCTCGGGCTGCTGGCCGGGCCGGCCTCGATGATGGTCGGCGCCGGCGTCTGGCCGACAGCGGTCGGCGCCACCATGCCCCAGGCCTTGTCGCCGGCGGCGTGCGCGGGGGCGGCGTGCGCGGGGGCGGCATGCGCGGGGGCGGCGTGTGCCGGCCCGGCAGCGACGTGCAGGGCATCGGGTGCCGTCTTGGCCACCGCGTCCTGGATCGTGGGCGCCGGCGCCTGATCGCGGCGCGCCACGGCCTGCCCGGACTGCACCGCGCCGCCGCCGTGGTGCGTGGCACCCGAGGGCCCCTGGGGAATGGTGTTGCTGACCTTCGGTCCGACCTCGGTCACCCGCGCGATCTGCACGGTGATGTTGTCGTGGCCGCCGCGCTCGTTGGCCATGCGGATGAGCTCGGTGCACGCGTGCGAGACCGAGGCCTGCCCTCCGACCTGAGAGAGGGCCAGCTTGAGGGCGGCGAGGATGTCGGCGGCCAGGGCGAGATCGGTGAGGCCGTCGCTGGCGAGCAGCAGGATGTCCCCTGGGAAGAGCTCCATCGGCTCGGGGCGCACCTCGACGTCGACATCCGGCTTCATCCCCAGCGCGCGCGTGATCTTGTTGGCGTCCGGGTGGCCGATGGCCTGCGCCTCGGTGAGCAGGCCGGCGTCGATCATGCCCTGGACCATGGAGTGGTCGCGGGTGAGCGGGTAGATCTGCTGCGAGCGCACCACGTAGGCGCGGCTGTCGCCGACGTGCGCCACGTCCACGCCGCGGTCGTGCAGCACCATGGCCACCGCGGTGGACCCGGGACGCGTGCGGTTCTCGGGCGGGCCGCCGAGGCGGTAGACGCGCCGCGCCGCCTCCTCGATCGATGCCTTGAGCGCGACGGCCGGGTGGGTGCCCGACGGCGTCTGGTCGAAGACCTCGAAGATGGTGCTGATGGCCAGGCGGCTCGCTTCCTTGCCGCCGTAGTGCCCACCCATGCCGTCGCAGAGCACGCACAGGTGCCCGAAGCGTGTCTCGGCGTACCCGCAGGAGTCCTCGTTGACCTGCTTGTTCGGGTCGCGGCCAGGGTCGCTCCCCTGAGCGAACTCGATGCGCACCCGCGTCGACGAACGGGTCCCGTCGCTGCGCGTGGACGAGCTGCTCCCGTCGCTGCTGGTCGACGGGCTGCCCCCGTCGCTGCTGGTCGACGACTCCTGGCTCATGTTGGCTAACCGCGACCCTCCATTCGTCCGCTGAATGCGTACACAGCAGACCTACTCGAGCCGCACCGAGAACTCGACCGGTCCGAAGCGCAGAGCGGCGCCATGAGGGACCGGCGTCCAGATCGAGCCCTGGATGCGCTGGTTGTTGATGCTCGTTCCGTTGTTGGAGTTCTCGTCTCGCACGAACAGCTGGCCGCTGTCGAACTTCAGGGTGGCGTGCACGCCGGATACGCGCGGCTCGCTGAGCAGGATCTGGCAGGGGGCGCCGTCGCGGCCGGCGCGCATCTCGCTGCCTGGCATGACGGTGAAGATGCCTGGCCCGCCGGAGATGGTGGCGCGCGTGGCATAGGCCGGCGCCGGGCCGGTGTGGACGGGTGGGCCCCCTCCGTAGCCGTAGTCGCCCGCGGGTGGGCCGGGTGGGGGACCGCCGCCGTAATAAGGCGAGGGGCCGCCCATGCCGCCGCCCATGCCGCCGCCCATCGGCGGCGGTGCGGCACCGGCGATGATCGGCTTGGGAGGCTGCGCCGCCCCGCCGCCGCCGCGGCGCTTGCTGCCGCCGCCGCGCACCAGGTTGACCACCAGCAGCACCAGCACCACTCCGCCGAAGGTGATGCCGGCGATGAGCAGGTAGGGCAGCGGCGCGCCGCGCGCGGCGAGGGTGACGATCTTGTCGGCGGTGACCGCGCTCGTGCGGCGCGCGGCATTGTCGTAGACGATCAAGCGGCCGGTCATGGCGTCGCCCTTGCCGACCAGGAACTTGTCGCTGTTGGGCAGCTCGAACTCGACCACGCTGTCGCCGGCGCTGCTGGCCTTGCCGCGCATGCCCTGCTCGATGAGCGAGCGCTGCGCCTTCTTGGCGTCCTCGATGCTGCCGCCCTGCAGGCTGGCCGGCGCGGCCTGCGTCTTGGGCACCATGTAGATCTCGGCGCGCTGCTGGTTGCCTCCCCAGCAGAAGTTGCCGAAGATCTTCGCCGTGCCGCCCGGGTAGATGGGGTTCTTCTTGGCCTCCTTCTCCGTCGCCTCACGGTCGACGTCGAGCGGCCAGGTGGTGGGATCGATGCCCACCGGGACGTCCTTGAACGTCGCGTCCCCGGCGATGGGCGGGTTGGTGTTGGCGAAGAAGAGCTTGAAGGTCTGGGTCACCGTCGGCGCCACGCAGGAGACGCGCCACTTGACAACATGCATCTTGTTGAAGCGCGTGCGCACGGAGTTGACGATGTTCACCGCCCGCTGCGACTCGCCGTTCTGCACGATGCTGTAGAAGCCCCCGATCTCGGGGTTGGCCATGCCCTCCATGAACTCGCGGGCGTTGGCGCCAAACTCCTCGATGAGCACGCTGGGGAAGAAGACCGAGATCACCGGCACCGGCGTCTTCGGCAGGACGGGGTTGTCCTCCGGGAAGCGGCCCTTGGTCAGGTACTCCTTGAGCAGGGTGGCGGTGGCGGCCACCGAGCTCGGGTCGCCGCCGGCCGAGCCGTTGGAGAGCACCACCATCGCCTGGTGGAGCGGCACGGTGATCGCCTGCCCCGCGTTGCCCAGCTCCTTGAAGCCATCGGTGGCCGCGCTCTTGATGATGTTGAAGAGCGGGCGGGTGCGGCCCTGGGTCGGGTAGGTGCGCGCCTCGGCGCCGATGAAGCCCGCGGCGGCCGCCTTGTTGTTCAGCCACTTGCTGTCCTTCACGACGGCGCGGTCGTTGAAGAACATGACGTCCACGATGTCGTTCGGCCCCATGGCGTTGACGAACGCCGTGCCCACCGCCTTGGCCTCGTCGAAGCGCGTGCCCATGGTCGAGGCGGCGTCGATGACGATGAGCCAGGCCGTTCCCACTCCGGGCTGCGCGGCGGCTTCCTGCCAGCGGATGGTGTCGACGAACTTCGCCGGGAGGTCGGAGCCGTCGACGGTCACCGTGAGGACGGCGTTGTCCTTCGGGAAGGGGAACGACGAATAGAGGGCGCCGGGAGCCTCCAGCTTGTTGGCGACGCAGGCCAGGTTGGCGTTGCCCGAGAGCGTGGCGCACTCACCGGTCAGCTCGCTCATGCGCTTGTTCTGGACGAGCTCGATGACCGTGGTCAGCACCGGCGAGCCGTCGGTGGTCGATGCGCGCGGGTCGATGCGGAGGATGTGCGCCTCGGGTGCGGCGCTGGCTGCTCCGGCGACCGCGACGAACGCCGCGGCGACGGCCGACGAGAGCACGTGCTTGAACCAAGTCATGTCCGATTGTCTCCAAGAGCACCGCCGCGCGGCGGCCAGCATCCTCGTCTCATGCGCGACCGACGACGTTGATCAACGCCACGGTGTAACCGCCGAAGCGAATCTTGTCGCCGTCGCGTACTTCGCGGCGCCCCTGGAAGCCGATGGCCTCCTCGTTGTGGAAGGTGCCGTTCGTCGAGCCCGAGTCGACGAGGGTGAAGCGCGAGCCATCGCACTCGATGGACGCGTGGTGCGTGGAGGTGGTCCCGTGACCGATGGCCACGTCGACCTCCTGCCCGGTCTCGGCGCGACCGACGGTGTTGGGGCCCTGATAGAGCGACCAGAAGCGCCCCATGGCGTCGTCCTGGAAGCTCACCAGGAAGCCGGCCAGGGCGCGTCGCTTCTCGGCGGCGCCGCCAGGGCGAGCGCCGCCGGCCTGGTGCCCGCCCGGCTGGGGCTGCTGCGCGTGCTCGCCGCCGAAGCCCGACATGGCGCTGGTCGGTGGCATCGGGCCGCCATGCTGCTGCCCGGGCCCGCCGGGTGGGGCGAAGGCCGTCGCGCCGAAGGCGTCGCCGCTGTTGATCTGCATGCCCTCCAGGGCGATGGGATGGCCGCCCTCCATGCAGAACGACCCGCCGGGCGGGATGGCGTGGCCCTGGACGCAGCGCGCGCCGCCGCCTTGCTGAGGCGGCGGGCCGAAGCCCTGGCCGGGTGGCCCGAAGCCGGGCGGCTGCGGCGGTGGTGCCGGGTAGCTGCCGTCACCGAACCCCGGCTGCGGCGGGGGAGGGCCGGGCGGCGCCCCGAAGGGCGGGGGTGCGCCGAACGCGCCACCGCCCTGCTGGGGATACGGCGGCGGCGGCTCGGGCGGGGCACCGTACGGGGAAGGCGGCGGGCCGAAGCCGGGACCGGGGGGAGGGCCGAAGCCCGGCGGGCCGCCAGGGGGAGGGCCAAAGCCCGGAGGAGGACCGAAGCCGCCCTGCTGCGGAGCGGGAGGGGGCGGCGCGCCGAAGCCAGGGGGACCGGCGGGTGGGGGCCCGAAACCAGGAGGAGATCCGAAGGCCGGCGGCGGCGCTATGGGCGACGCGCAGATCGCACAGAACTTGTCGGCGGGGGTCGTGGGCGCACCACAACGCGGGCAAATCATGGGCTTCCTTACTCGGAGAGTTCCGATCGAGGCTCCGGCACGGAGACCTCGCCATCCATCGAGGCTCCCCCTCCCGGGGCGCCGCGGCGGAGCATATCAGCCGGACACGCAAGGGGGGAAAGCCCCGAGCGAACATCGGAGAGGAGCGGTGGAGCCGATCGACGGATCGCGACCGGTGGGTTCTCGGCTCGTCACGATCGGGCTCGGGCACGGGCACGGGCACGTCCCGGTGGAACTGCGACGCCTGCGCTCCGGGCGGTCGTTCACGTTCCCGCACCGTCGAAGCGACACCTTCCGACGGTACCGGGAGGCGCCGTGCCTGTGCCCGTGCCCGATCTCGACGTCTCGAGAACCGAACGCAGCAACTTCGTCCGACCGCGCTCCGGCCCGAAGCTCCGGGTACCGATTCCCCGAAATGCGTTCGGCGCCGCACGCTCTTCGCGGGCGGCGCCGTTGGGGCCCAGGGGCCGGCGGGATCAGTCCGTCTGGTTCTGGACGCGGGCGGCCTTGCCGGCCAGCCCACGCAAGTAGAAGAGGCGCGAGCGGCGGACGATGCCGCGGGAGACGACCTCGACCTTGTCCACGCGCGGGCTGTGGAGCAGGAAGATGCGTTCCACGCCGACGTTGAAGCTCACCTTGCGGACGGTGAAGGTGCTGCGCACACCGGCGCGATGGCGCTTGAGGACGACACCCTGGAAGACCTGGATGCGCTCCTTCTCGCCCTCGATGATGCGGTAGTGGACGCGCACCGTGTCGCCGACACGGAACTCCGTGAGGCCCTCGCGGGTCTGGGAGGCTTCGATCTTCGCGACGATGCTGTTGCTGACCATGGCGGCGGGCTCCGAGCTACGAGGGCGGCGGATTATGCATGGCGATGGGGGCGTGTCAACGCGGCGCTCGGGAGGAGCGCTCGCGTTCGGCGTGCCCGGCCCATCGGGGCCGAGCCGGGCGCCAGCCGGGGAGGGGCCCAGAGCGCCCGGAATGCGTAGGGATCAGCGACGAACGGGGATGATCTGGACGCGGCGGCCCTCGCCTTCGCCGTCGCTCTTGGTGACCACGCCGGGAAACTTGGCCAGGGCCAGGTGCACCACCCGCCGGTCCTGCGGGTTCATGGGCTCGAAGGTGATGATCTTGCCCTCGTCGACGGCCTGCTTGCCGAGGCGCCGCGCCATGGACGACAGCGTGTCCTCGCGCCGCGCGCGGTAACCCTCGGCGTCGATGACCACGTGCCGGCGCTTGCGCCCCGGCCGGTTGACGACGCGGTTGGTGATGAACTGCAGCGCGGCCAGGGTCTGCCCCTTCTTGCCGATGATGCGCGCCGCGTCGCGGCCCTCGATCTCCAGGCGGATCTCCTCCGGAGGGTCCTCGGGCTCGTTCTCCAGGAGGTCGACGCGGCAGTGCATGCCCATCGCCGCCAGGAGGTCGATCACGAAGTCGAGCGCGGTATCGGCGCGGCCGTCCTCCTCGAACGGCTCGTCGGAGACCGCGGGGCCCGCCCCTTCGCCTCTGGGCGCCGGGTTGTTCCCGTCGCCGTCCAGGGAGGCCTCGCCCCGCCTCGCCTCGCGCTGACCGGACGCCTCCGCCGTCACGCCGTCGTCCACCGCCTCGTCGCCCTTGTCACGGGCTTCGCCCACATCCAAGCCTTCGCTATCCACGGACACGTGCATTCCCTTTCGAACGAACCGCCTCGTCGACGGGCCGGTCCCGCCGTTGTTGGTCGAGCGCGGTCCCTAGTCTCTGGCGGTCGCGGACTTCTTGGGGTCGAGCAGCGCCGCGCTCCTCAGCGCTTCGCCGCGCTTGGTCGAGGGCGAAGTCGTCGCAGAGCTTGTCGACGCCTTTGGCTCGCTACCACCCGTGTCCGACGGACCCTGCTTCTCTTTCACGACGATGACGCCGCCGGTCTTGGCCTTGAGGTACTTCTCCACGCTGACCTGCTGCAGGATGCCCAGCCAGGTGTTGGTGAGCATGTAGACGCCGAGCCCCGCGGGGAGGAAGAGCATCATCACCGTGAAGATGCCCGGCATCATGTACATCATCATCTTCTGCTGAGCCGGGTCCCCCTGCGGCGGCATGATCTTCTGCTGCAGGAAGCTGGAGGCGCCGAGGATGATGGGGATGATGAAGTACTTCCCCGGCGACGACAGGTCGGGGATGAAGGGCCCGAAGGGCGTGTGGTAGAGCTCCACCGCCGTCTGCAGGGCGGAGTAGAGCGCGAACCACACCGGCATCTGCAGCATCACCGGGATGCAACCGAGGAACGGATTGGTGACCCCGTTCTTGCGCCACAGCTCCTGGGTGGCCAGGCCGCGCTGGGTGGCGTCGTCCTTGTACTTGGCGTTGATGGCATCCATCTCCGGCTTGAGCCGGCGCATGCCCGCGGTGCTCTTGATCTGCGCGATGCTCAGCGGGAAGAGCAGGAACTTCACCGAGATGGTGAGCAGGCAGATGGCCCAGCCCCAGCTGCCGACCACGCGGTGGAGCCAGTAGATGTAGGCGACGAGGACCTTGCCGATGACCCCGAACCAGCCGAGCTCGATGACGTCGGACAGGCCGTGGTTCTGGGCGCCGGCGTGGGCGAGCACGTCGCGCTCCTTGGGGCCGGTGAAGGCCATCGCCTTGTAGGTGGCGGAGGCGCCGGGCGCGAGCTCGAGCTCCGGGTAGGCGAGGCGGCCACGGAAGACGTAGCCGTGCTGCGGGTCCTTCTTGTCGGGGTAGCGGGTAGCGTCCCAGTACTCCTCGACCTGCGTCTCGGCGAAGGGCTTGCCGGGACCGTCGATGGGGACGACGAGCTGCGCGAAGTACGCGTTGCTCACGCCCGCGTAGCGCGCCGGGCCGTCGCGGAGCCACTTCTCCGCGGTGAACTTCTCACCGGCGAAGTCGTCCGGATCGAAGGAGCCGGGGTCGTGGGTGAAGTGGTCGCCGGGGACGCCGCTCACCGCCTTGGTGATGAGCTCGGACTGCATGCCCAGGCTGCTGTCCATCTCGTGGACGGTGCGCCACGAGGTCTGCTCCATCGCCAGGCGGTGCTTGAGAGGCTCGGCGGCCTTGTTGGTCACCGTCAGGGTGATGTCGAGCTCGAAGGGGCGCTCGTTGGCGGCGACGACCTTGGTCAGCTCCGTCCTGTCGTCCTTGTAGACGAAGGTGCAGCTCTTGCCGTCCTGCGCGTCGAGCTTCCAGTCGAGGTCGTCGAAGGCGACCTGCTGCTTGTCACCTGGGGTGCCGGGCGCGCCGGTGGCGGCGCTCGGGACCCGCAGGCTGGTGCGCAGCGGGCTGCGGCCCTCGCGGGTGGTGCTCACCAGCTCGATGGCCGTGCCGCGGCCGGCGGGCAGCTTCTCGATGACCTTGGCGTTGCGGTACTCGCGGTACTTCTCGTCGGTGAAGCGGAGGCTGCGCAGCGAGCCGCCCTGGGTGGAGAGCTCCGCGGTGAAGCGCGTGCCGTCGATGCGGCAGGTCTGCGCCTCGGCGCGCTGCTCGGCCGCGGTGTCGTCCCTGGCGCCGAGCGGCTGTCGCTTCGGCGTACCGCCGCGGATGAGCGGCAGCCCCTGGGTGATGAACAGGAAGATGGCCAGCCCGAGGAAGGCCCATTTGAGGAGGCTGCCGCGTTCCATTCAGAGTCCTTCGCCGAGAAATTCGGAGCGTCCCGGGTGGGGAGCGCGAACGTGCCTGGATCCGGCAACGCGCCGCATGACGGCGGCTGGGCCTCGCGACGTCGAGCGGTGTTCCGCTCGCACTCCTGTCGAGCGGTGTTCCGCTCGGACGCCTGTCGAGCGGCGTGCCACTCGGACGCCTGTCGATATCACGGGTCGCTCGCGGGCGGCGGGGTGGAAGGGCGGGCGGAGGCCGCCGGGGAGGAGGTTGTGTCGAATGGGGCCGGGCGGCCCTGGTGCGGGCGGTGCGGGGGCGCCGGAGGCGGATCGAATCCGCCGGGATGGAATGGGTGGCACTTACACAGGCGCCGAACCGAAAGCAAGCTCCCGCGGAGCGCGCCGTGGCTGGAAATACAGGCCGCCGCGTAGCGCGAGCAGGAGGGCGTGAACCGGCACACAGGGCCGACCACGGCGAGGATGAGCCGCGACAGAGTCGCCTGGTAGAGCGCGATGAGCGCGAGCAACAGCTTGGCCATGCGAGCTCTTGGCGTGCGGCGGAGGCGAGTCAGGGCAGTCTGGTGCTGCCCCCGGGCGTCCGCAAGCGGCGCAGCAGCCGGGGCAGACCGGCGAGCAGCTCACGCGCCACCTCGGCCGCGCCGAGCTTCTCCAGCCCCGGGCGCACGATCACCAACAGCTCGAGCCCAGCCAGCGCCCAGGACGCGTTCTGGCGTAACGCCTCGCGGACCAGGCGCTTGGCGCGGTTGCGCATCACCGCGTTGCCGACCTTGCGCGACGCGACGACGCCCAGGCGCGCGGGCGCGTCGTCGCCACGCAGCTCGCCGAGAAGGAGCATCGGCCCGGCAGACGCACGTGCGCCGCCCTCCTGGATGCGCAGGAAGTCCCGGCGTTTCTGGATCCGCTGGCTGCGCCGGAACGCGGCGGACGGGCGCGCGGCTACTTCTGCCAGATGGAGACGGCGAGGCGCTTGCGGCCCTTGCGGCGGCGGTTGTTGATGACCTTGCGGCCACCGGCGGTCGCCATGCGGGCCCGGAAGCCGTGGGTGCGTGCGCGGCGGGTGTTGTGCGGCTGGTACGTGCGCTTCATGGCGGGGGCGGCTATTAACCACGCGCTACCTTGGGGGTCAAGTGCCTACACTGGACTCGCCGATAACTCCGACACTTTTTACACCATCGTGTAGCCTCGGCCCGCAATTACGGCAGTCCCCGCAGCACCTCCCAGGAGGCCGACGGATGGGTGGACGGATGACGTGGAAGGGCGTTTTTTCCGTTGTTTGCGCCGCGCTCTTCCTCTGGGTGCTGCTCCACGCGGCACCCGCGGCGGCTCAGGACAAGAACTTCTATCTCGACCGGCTCTACATGGCCGGCGCGCCGGACGACACCATCGCCATGTGGCGTCCGGAGATGTCGGACAAGACGCGGATCTACGGGCAGTTCGGGCTCGGCTACTCGCTGAACCCGTTCCGGACCGAGAACCACATCAACGACCCGACGGCCGCCGCGCTGTTCGACGACACGGAGAGGGGCGGGAACCCTGTCGGTGACCAGGTCATCGGCTATTTCACCGCTGGCACCGAATTCCTGGATCGCTTCGGATTCCAGGTCTCGTTCCCGGTCATCTTCGGGCAGAGCAGCAACAGCACCAGCTTCCCGGAGGGTGGCGCCAACGACGCCAGCGACACGGCGACGGTGGCGGCGATGGACATGCGCCTCGACCTGCGCGCCATCGCCTTCCGCACCGCGGAGCGCGACTTCAAGCTCGGCTTCAACGCCGCCGTCTGGATCCCCACCGGCAACCAGTTCTCCTTCGGCGGCGACACCTCCACCTCGGGTGGGTTCTTCGCCAGCGCGGAGTACGACTTCCGCAAGTTCTTCCTGGTCGCCAACACCGGCGTGCAGTTCCGCCCCTCGGCCGACCTCAACGACTTCGACCTCCAGAACGAGTGGCGCTGGGCGGTCGGCGGCTTCGTGCCGCTGCGCGGCGGCGCCCTCCGGCTCGGCGGCCAGATCTTCGGGTCCACCGGGCTCGGCCGCGGGACCACCTTCACCGGCGACAACACGCCGGTGGAGTGGATGGTCGAGGGCCGCTACACCTGGGGCCGCATCAACCAGTTCTACGCCGGTGCCGGTGGCGGCACGCGGCTCAGCGCCGGCTATGCGCCTGACTTCCGCCTCGTCGGCGTGGTCGGCACCTGGTTCAACATCTTCGACACCGCGCCGCCCTCCCCGGGCAGGCGGTACAAGGCCGAGCGCTTCAACGACCGCGGCGCCGACACCGACAAGGACGGCCTGCCCGACGACGTCGACCTCTGCCCGACCGACCCCGAGGACGGCAAGCCGCCGAACACCTCCGACGGTTGTCCGGCGCTGCCCGATCGCGACGGCGACGGCATCCCCGACATCAGCGACAAGTGCCCGGACCAGCCCGAGGACTTCGACAAGATCGACGATCAGGACGGCTGCCCGGAGGACGACGCAGACAAGGACGGCATCGCCGACGCCAAGGACGCCTGCCCCAAGGAGCCCGGCGAGCCGAGCCCGGAGCCGGCCAAGAACGGCTGCCCGCAGTTCATCCGCCGCATCAGCGGCTCGAGCGAGATCCAGGTCCTCAAGCAGATCGAGTTCGAGACCAACAGCGCCAAGATCCGGCCCAACAGCTTCAAGATCGTCGACGAGGTGGTGCGTCTGCTCCAGGTGAACCCGGAGATCAAGCAGATGGCCATCGAGGGTCACACCGACAACAAGGGCCCCGACGAGCTGAACAACCGGCTCTCCAACGACCGCGCCAACAGCGTGCGGCAGTACCTCATCGACAAGGGCATCGACACCGGGCGCCTCTCGTCGGCGGGCTTCGGTCCGCAGCGGCCCATCGCCGACAACAACACCGCCGACGGGCGCCAGAAGAACCGTCGCGTGGAGTTCCACATCCGCGGGCAAGGCGGGGCGCCCTCAAGGCGGCAGACCCCCCCCCGGCAGCCTTGAGCGCCGCCCGGGCCCACCCCCGGGGGCTCGCGCGGGTTTGGACCGCGCCGGCGGCGGCGCTGCTGGCGCTGGCGCTGGCGGCTGCGCTGCTGGCGAGCGCTGGCCTGTCCTGCGGCCGCCAGGGCTCGGGATTCGTCTGCACATGCACGTATCTCACCGACCGGGACGACGAGTACCAGGTCAAGGTCGAGGTCTGCGCCAAGTCCGCGGAGGACGCGCTCGGCAAGGCCAAGGACTGCGCCGCCGACTCGCCGGCGCCCATCCAGCGCTGCCAGTGCATCGCCGTGGAGGGCGGGCAGTGCAAGCTCGGCGAGTGCAAGAAGCCCGAGAAGAAGTAGCGTCGCGAGACGCGGGACCGACGGCTGCCGAGGCGACGGCCAGCGTTACTCGAAGCGCAGCGCCTGGATGGGGTCGAGCCGCGACGCCTTGTGCGCCGGGTAGAGGCCGAAGACCACCCCCACCAGCGCGCTGAAGCCCACGGCGATGATCACCACGTCGGGGCGGATGATCATCGTCCAGCCGAAGCTGTCGGCCAGCTGCCGCGCCGAGACGGTGCCCAGGATGACCCCCAGCAGGCCGCCGAGGAGCGACAGCGTCAGCGCCTCCACCAGGAACTGCGCCAGGATGTGGCGCGGCTTGGCCCCCACCGCCATCCGCACCCCGATCTCGCGGGTGCGCTCGGTGACGCTGACCAGCATGATGTTCATGATGCCGATGCCACCAACCAGCAGCGACACCGCCGCGATGCTGGCCAGCAGCGTGGTCATGGTGCGCGTGCCCTCCTCCTGGGCGCTGGCCATCTCCGCCAGGTTGCGAATGGAGAAGTCGTCCTCGACGCCGCTGCGCAGCTGATGGCGTTCGCGGAGCAGCTCGCCGATGTCGCGCTGCGCCGCGCCCGTGCCCACCACCGGGTCGGCGCCGACGAAGAGCGCGCCAGCCATGAACTTCGAGAGCCCGCCTTGAATCTTGGCCTGGAAGGTGGAGTAGGGGATGAAGGCGCCGTCGTCGTAGTCCTGCCCGGTCGGTGACTGTCCCTTGGTGGCTGCCACGCCGACCACGACGAAGGGCGTGTTCTTGATGCGCACGACCTGTCCCACCGGGTCGGTGTCCGGGCCGAAGAGGCTATCGGCCACCGTCTTGCCCAGGACGACGACCTTGTTGCCGGTCTCCACGTCGCTCTGCGAGAAGTCGTGGCCGCGCTGCATGGCCCAGTTGCGCACCAGGAAGTACTCGTCGTTGGTGCCGGTGACGCTGGTCGACCAGTTCTGCTCCTCGCTCACCAGCTGGGCGGTGGCGCGCAGGTTGGGGGCCACGTAGCGCACCGAGCGCAGCTGGGCCTTGATGGCCTTGACGTCGTCCCAGGTCAGGGTCGGCGCCGAGCCGGAGCCGCCGCGCGCGCCGCTCTGCGTGCTCGAGCCGGAGGTGACGATGAGCAGGTCGGTGCCCATGGCCGCGAACTGCGCCGAGACGCTGGCCTTGGCGCCTTCGCCGATGGCAACCATGGCGATGACCGCGCCCACGCCGATGACCACGCCCAGGGTGGTCAAGAAGCTGCGCATCTTGTTGCGGAGCAGCGCGCGTACGGCGATGAGCAGGGTCGCAAATGGATTCATGCTGCGGGCCTCGTGCGGCGCGGGCCTGCGGCCCGCGCCTCCGTCGGCCCTCGCTGGGCTTGCGCCTCGGTGCTCGCTGCGCTCGCAGCTCGTCTACGGCTCATGAGACTGGCTCCGGCGGCACCACGGCCTCGACGGGGGTCTGGCGCTCGTCGCTGAGGATCTTGCCGTCCTTGACCACGATGACCCGCTCGGCGAACGCGGCGATCTCCGGCTCGTGGGTGACCAGCACCACGGTGATCCCCGAGGCGCCGAGCGCCTGGATGAGGGCCAGGATCTCGATGCTGGTGCGCGAGTCGAGCGCGCCGGTGGGCTCGTCGGCGAGGAGGATGCGCGGCTCGTTGACCAGAGCGCGGGCGATGGCCACGCGCTGCTGCTGGCCGCCGGAGAGCTGGTTCGGGGTGTGATCGGCGCGGTCGGCGAGGCCGACGCGTGCCAGGCGCGCAGCGCGGCCTCGTGTCGGCGGCGGGCAGGCACGCCGGCGTAGATGAGCGGCAGCTCGACGTTCTCCAGCGCCGAGGTGCGCGCCAGCAGGCTGAAGTTCTGGAAGACGAAGCCCAGCGAGCGGTTGCGAACCTCGGCCAGCTCGTTGGCGTCCAGGCCGGAGACGTCGCGGCCGTCGAGCAGGTAGCGGCCGCTGCTCGGGCGATCGAGGCAGCCGAGGATGTTCATCAGGGTCGACTTGCCGGAGCCGGACGCGCCCATGATGGCGGTGAACGACCCGGGCTCGACGGTCAACGAGACGCCGCGCAGGGCGCGCACCTCGACGTCGCCCATGCGATAGATCTTCTCCACCCCCTCGACGACGATCGGTGGGCCGCCAGCGCCCGCGCTCGGCGAGGTGCCGCTTTCGCTGCTGACGCTGGAGGTGGCGACCATTCCGGCGCCTAGAACATGCGACGGAAGCTGCCGCCGCCGGGGCGATTGCCGCCTGGCGCGCCGGAGCCAGTGGGCGACGTGCCGCCGCTGGAGGTGGTGATCACCTGGTCACCGTCGCGCAGCTCGCCCTCCAGCACCTCGGTGAAGGCGCCGTCGGTGATGCCGACGCGGATGCGCACCGAGCGCGGCTTGCCGCCGTCCAGCACCCACACCGTCTTGCGATCGGGGCGCGGGCCGCCACCCTCGTCGCCGTCGCCGTCGCCGGCGCGCGGCGTGGGCGCGTCGCTGTTCGGCACCACCGGCGCGTCGGCCGAGGCGCCGGCCTTGGCGCCGCCGGTCGCACCCGGCGCGGCGCCGGATGCGGCGATGGGCGGGCCCGCCGGGCGTGGCCCGCGCCGGCCACCTCCGCGGCCTCCCCCGGGGCCGGCGGCGGAGGCCGAGGCGCCGGCCGAAGCTGCCGCCGAGCCGAGCGCCTCCGGCGGTGGTCGGTAGCGCAGCGCCGCGTTCGGTACGCGCAGCACGTCGGCCTTGTCGGAGACGGCGATGGTCACGTTGGCGGTCATGCCCGGCTTGAGCGCCAAGGCCTCGTTGTCGACGTCGATCACCGCGTCGTAGGTGACCACGTTCTGCACCGTCGTCGGCGCGTTGCGGATCTCGCGCAAGGTGCCCTTGAAGCGCCGAGTGGGGAAGGCGTCGACCGTGAACTGGGTCGCCATCTTGGCCTCCAGCTTGCCGACGTCGGCCTCGGCGACGAAGGTGTCGACCTGCATCTTGCGCAGGTCCTCGGCGATGGTGAACAGCGTCGGCGCCGAGAGCGAGGCGGCCACCGTCTGGCCGACGTCGACGCTGCGCGAGATGACCACGCCGTCGATGGGGCTCTTGATGGTGGTGTAGGCGAGGTTGATCTCCGCCTGGTGCAGGGCGGCGCGTGCCTGCTCCACCGCGCCCTTGCTGGCCTCGATCTGCCCCTTGGCGGCCAGCGCCCCGGACTCGGCCGTGTCGAGGTCGATCTTGGAGCTCAGCCCCTCGGCGTTGAGCTGGCGCACGCGCGCCGCCTGGCGGTCGGCGAGCTGCGCCTCGGCGTTGGTCCGTGCCAGGTTGCCGTTGGCGGCGAGCAGGTTGGCGCGCGCCTTCTGCACCTCGGCCTGGAAGGTCTGGGCGTCGATCTTGGCGATGACGTCGCCCTTCTTCACGGTGGAGTTGAAGTCGACGAAGAGCGACTCCACCCGCCCCGAGACCTGGCTGCCGACCTGCACGGTGACCAGCGCCGAGAGCGTGCCGCTGGCGGTTACTTGTGAAGCGATGCGCCCGCGATCGACGGCGGTGGTCTCGTACTTGATCTCCGGTGCCTCGGGGCGCGACCACCACCAGAGGCCGGCGGCGACGAGCGCGCCCAGGGCGACCAGCCCCACCACCCAGGTGACGACGCGCTTCTTCATCCGCTCCCTGCGACGACTCTCCCCAACGGCGGGCCGCGGCGCAAGCACCTTCGCCGGTGGCCCGCCCCCACCGGGCCGATCAGCTGGCCTCGTCGCTGCCCTCGAGCGCGACGCGCGCGGCGCCGTGCAGCTCGCGCGTCAGCTCGGCGGCGCCGCCGATGGGGGCCGAGCAGGTGCTCCCGCGGCACACGTAGGCCACCGCGTCGCCGCCGCTCGGCGGCGCCTTGCCCTCGGCGAGCAGTGGCGCAGCGGCGGCGCTGGCCGCGTCCTCGGGCCGCACCGCGACCAGCGCGCGATTCGGGAGCCAGGCCCGGAATACCGCGTCGCCGAGGCCGCTCATCCCTGCAGCATCACCCACGATCACCACGTCCACCGGCCCCCGCACCAGCCGGTCGAGGACGCATACCCATTGCCCGAGCGCGAAGGCGTCGTCGGCCGCCGCGGGGGCAATCGCCTCCAGGGCCCGCTCTGCGTGCCGGGTATAGCTCTCGTCGCAGAGGCCGCCGAGGCGCAGGCAGAGCAGCGCGGCCATGGCGCCACCCGAGGGGACGGCGTGGTCGAAGATGTCGTGCGCTCGATGGATGAGGTCCTCGGCGTCGTCGGCCGTCTGGAAGAAGCCGCCCGCCGGGTCCTGGTGGTGGGCGATCATCCGATCGGCGACGGCGCGCGCCGTGGCCACGTAGCGCGGCTCGCCGGTGGCCTCGTACAGGCCCAGGGCGGCGTTGCCGAGGTAAGCGTGATCGTCGAGGAAGCCCCAGCGCTCGGGCGTGCCTGGCGTGCCCGGCGTCCGCGGGCGGGTGGGGTGGTAGAAGCGCCGGACGCGCCCGCCTTCCACCAGCCGCGCCTCGATGGCCGCGAAGGCCCGCACCGCGGCGGCGACCCAGCCCGGCTCGGCCAGGGCCCGCCCGGCGTCGGCGACCGCATCGATCATCAGCGCGTTCCAGGAGGCGAGCACCGTGTCGTCGCGAGCCGGCGGAACGCGGCGGTAGCGCGCGGCGAGCAGCCCGGCGCGCGCGCGACAGAGCGCGCCGGTTGCCTCGGCGGCATCGATTCCCAGCGCGGTGGCCACCTCCTCGAGCGGCCGCGCCGCCGACAGCACGCTGGCGCCGGTGTGCTCGAAGTTCCCCTCGGCGCTGATCCCGAAATGGGCCACGGCCACGTCGGCGGCCCGGGTGTCGTCGCCGAGCGCGGCGCGCACCTCGGCCTCGGTCCACACGAAGTACTTGCCCTCCACGCCCTCGGAGTCGGCGTCCTGCGAGGCGAAGAAGCCGCCCTGGTCGTCGACCATCTCGGCCAGCAGCCAGGTGACGATGCCGCGCGCCGTCGTCGCGTACGCCTCGTCGCCGAAGACGCGCCACCCGTCCACGTACAGGCGCAGGAGCAGGGCGTTGTCGTAGAGCATCTTCTCGAAGTGCGGCACCAGCCAGCGCTCGTCGGTGGAGTAGCGCGCGAAGCCGCCGCGGAGGTGGTCGTGGATGCCGCCCTGCTGCATGCCGTCGAGCGCCTTCTTCACCGCCGCCTTGGAGGCCGGATCGCCCTCCAGCTCGCCGCGGCGCAGCAGCACCTCCAGCGACATGGTGTTCGGGAACTTGGGGCGCGAGCCGAAGCCGCCATGGGTGTCGTCGAAGCGCGACAGCAGGCGTCGGGTGGCGCGGTGGAGCATGCCCGGTCCGATGGCGCTGGCGTCCGCTCCGACGCGCAGGCGCGCCACCCTGCCGATGGCCCGGGTGATCTCCTGGGCCTGGGTCTCCACCTCGCCGCGGCGCGCGCGGTAGGCATCGATCACGGCATCGAGCACCGTCGGGAAGCCGGCCATCCCGTGCCGCTGCGCGGGCGGGAAGTAGGTGCCGGCGTAGAAGGGGCGCTGCTCGGGGGTCAGGAAGACGGTGAGCGGCCAGCCGCCGGAGCGGCCCATGAGCTGCACCACCAGCTGGTAGACGTGATCGAGATCGGGGCGCTCCTCGCGGTCGACCTTCACGTTGACGAAGAGCTCGTTCATCTTCGCGGCGATGGCCTCGTCCTCGAAGCTCTCGCGCTCCATGACGTGGCACCAGTGGCAGGCCGCGTAGCCGATGCTCAGCAGGATCGGTTTGTCGTCGCGACGAGCGCGCTCCCGCGCCTCCTCGCCCCACGGGAACCAGTCGACCGGGTTGTGCGCGTGCTGCAGCAGGTAGGGCGAGGCCTCGCGCGCCAGGCGGTTGTCGTGACGAGCCATGCGGCTACGTAGCGCCCCTGGTGGAGAAGCGAAAGCGTGCGCGCGCCGCATCCCGCGCGGGCGGACGCTCAGAACGGGAAGAGGAGCAGGTCGCGCGTCCAGCCCACCGCCATCGGCTGGCGCCGCAGGCCGGCGGCGATGATCGAGCACTCGCCGGACGCCAGCCAGGCGGCGTCGACGGTGCCGGCGACGGTGGACAGCTCGGTGAGCGCGAACGGCGCCTGCCAGACAGCGGTGGGGTCGGCTCGGATGGCGAGCCATGGCGTGGCCTGGTCCGGGAAGAAGCCTCCCTCGCGGGTGGAGGTGAAGAGCAGCCGGAGACGGTCGGTGCTCGGGCGCGGGGCGCTGTCCGCCGTGCCCGCGACGTGACCGATGGCGATGGGCACCGGCTCGCTCCACCCGTCGCCGTTGTGCGTGGCCAGCGCGAGGGTGCCCGGGTCGATCGCGTCCGCGCCGCGCGTGAGCCAGAGGTCGCCCTGGTCATCGACGTAGGGGTGGCGCTCCCAGCCCGATCCGCCGAAGACACGCTCCGGCCCGGCGTCGCCGGTGACCCAGAGCCGGAAGGCGCCGTCCCTGTCCGAGGCGAAGAGGAGACGGCCGTCGGCGAGCAGGAACGGGTCGAGGTCCGAGGTGCCGGCGACCGGGGCCGGATCCGGCTCGGTGATCGCCTTGGCCGCGGCGGCGGTCCCGTCGCCCGCGAGCGCCGCAGAGAAGAGGCGGGCCGGGCCGGGCTGGGCCACTTGTTGCCGGGCGAAGAGGATACGGCCGTCGCCGGTGAGCGTCGGCGCCATCTCGTCGCTGGTGCCCAGGGAGAGCTTGGCGTACGGAGCGTCGGCCGGATTGCCGAAGCGGCGGCCGCAGCCCATGTCCAGCAGGTAGAGGCTGGCCGGGCCGTCGACCGCGGTGATCCACGAGCCCAACCAGAGCTCGTTGGACACCGGCAGCGGCGCGGCGTCGAAGACGGGGCCGGACAGCTCGACCACGCGCTGCGGCGTCTCGAAGGCCGCGTCCCAGTCCGCGCCCGCGCCGCGCTCGGCGACGAAGACATCGTGCTCGTCGGCGGTCGGCTTGTCGCCCGGGAACCCGCGCTGCGACGAGAACCAGATGGCATCGAGGTCGTGCTCCAGGCCGACCCAGTGCGGCATGGCGCGGATGTCGTCGGCGCTGGGCTTCACGCCGTCGCGGATGCCGGCGACCAGCTTGGCCTCCTCGAAGGCACTGCTGGCGTCGTCGCGGTAGGCCACCCAGAGGCGGCAGGCCTCGGCGACGCAGCGAGTGAAGTAGAGGAGCTTCGCGTCGGGTGAGATGGCCGGATAGACCTCGCTGCTGGCGGTGTTCACCGGTGGCCCGACGTCGACCGGAACGGCTGCCTCGCAGGGCCGCGTCAGGTCGGCGACGAAGATGTTCTGGTTGTCGTCGTCGGCGTTGCGCGCCACCCACATGTCGCGCGCCAGCGCGCGCACGTAGGGGTTGAGGCCGACGACCTGGGTGCTGCTCGGCGTGCCGCACTTGTCCGCCCCGAGGTCGACGCAGGCCGCGCACATCACCGTGTCGTCGACGGCCTGGTAGTAGACGAAGCACGAGTTGCCCTGACATGCGGCGTTCGGCGACTTCTTCGAGGCGCCGTTCCCATCCAGCGAGGAGAGGCGCCGCGCCCGGCACATGCCGCTGCCGGCAGGCCGCTCCTCCGCTGGCAAGCATCCGTCGATGGGCTCACCGCCGGCGCCTCCACTGGACGAGGACGACGACGCGCCGGGGCTGCCGCCATCGCCGCTCGAGGCCGCGACCGCCGCCGCGGGCGGCTCGTCGACGCCGAAGAAGACCTGGCAGCCGGCGAGGGCGGTGGGCAGGAGCAGGAGCAACGCGGGTGCAGTGCCGCCGCGCGGACGCACACGCCAGCCCCACCGCGCCATGACCCGATGGTACCAGCTCCGCCGCACGCCCAGCGGCCCGATCCCCGCCGCCGCTGCCGGGGGCACCCACAGCGCCGCGACGACGTCGTTCAGGCGCGCTCGAGGACCAGCGCGCAGTTGTGCCCGCCGAAACCGGCGGAGACCTTGGCCGCCCAGCGCACGTCGGCCCGGCGCGCCTCGCGCACCACGTCGAGGTGGAGCTCCGGATCGAGCTCGTCGACGTTGATCGAGGGGTGGATCATCTGATCGCGGAGCGTGCAGACCACGGCGACCGACTCCACTGCGCCGGCGCCGCCGAGCACGTGACCGATCATCGACTTGGTGGCCGACACCGGGATGGTCGCCAGCCGGTCGCCGAAGACCCGGTGCAGCGCGCGGTACTCGGCGATGTCGCCCTGCAGCGTGGAGGTGGCGTGCGGGTTGATGTAGTCCACGCGTTCGGCGGCGATGCCTGCCCGCTCCAGCGCCCGCTCCAGCGCCAGCACCACGCCCAGGCCCTCGGGGTGCGGGCCGGTGACGTGGTAGGCGTCGGTGGTCATGCCGAAGCCGGCCACGTAGCAGAGCGGCCTGGCGCCGCGCGCGCGCGCGTGCTTTTCGTCCTCGAGCACCAGCGCGCCCGCACCCTCGCCCATCACGAACCCGGAGCGGTTCTTGTCGAAGGGCCGGCTGGCGCGGGTCGGGTCGCCGTCCTTGGCGCGGGCCAGGGCGCGCGCATTGCCGAACCCGGCCACGGTGTTCTGGCGCGTGGCCGCCTCGGCGCTGCCAGCGAGCATGACGTCCGCCTCGCCGGCCTCGATCATCAGCGCCGCGGTGGCGATGGAGTGCGTGCCGGTCGCGCAGGCGCTGGCCATGCTGTACGAGGGGCCCATCAGCCCGTAGCGGATGGCGATGAGGCCACCGGCGGCGTTGGGCATGACCGCGGGAACGAAGAACGGGGAGACGGCGCGAGGGCCGCGCTCGTTGGCGCGCGCGATCTGCTGCTCGAAGATGTCCACCGAGCCCATGCCCGTGGACATCAGACAACCGATGCGCTCGCGCTTGATGCGCGGGGTGACCGTCAACCCCAGCCACGGGGTGGCCTCGGGGTCGCGGCCAATGGCGGCGGTCCGCGCGGCCACGTCGGCGGCGCTGGCACCGGCCTCCGCGGTGGGGTCGCCGGCGTCGCTCGTGTCGGTGTCGGCGCTGGCGCCGCGCCCGCGCTCGCGCCGCAGCGCTCCGAGCCCGGCCATGGCCATGGCCTCGTCGGCGGCGGCGACGGAGAAGTGCGTCACCCGGCCGTAGATGTCGGCCTCCTTCGGGGTCAGGTACCTGGTGGCATCGAAGCCCTTCACCGAGGCGGCGATGTCGCTGCGCAGCTTCTCCGTCGAGAACTCGGTGATGAAGTCGACACCGGAGCGGCCGGCGAGGAGGCTCCGCCAGAAGGTCTCCACGTCGTTGCCGACGGGGGAGATCACTCCGACCCCGGTGATGACGACGCGCCGGCGCATGGCGCCCGACCCTACAGCGAGCCGGCGTGTGCGAGCAGAGGCGCCCCGTTGCCGTCGACGAGCTGCTCTCGTCGCTCCACGTCGACGAGCTGCTCTCGTCGCTCCACTTCGACCAGCTTGGCGCCCGGCGCGGTGGCCTCGGCCGCCTTCGCCGTGGCGGCCAGCGTGGCCGGTGCGGCGGGGTCGGCGTCCCGCAGCTCGGCGCGCCTGGCGATGGCTTCGCGCTGCGCTGCCAGCATCTCGTGCCGGCCGACGCCCAGGTACTTGAGGATGGGCAGATACACCTTCTGGATGAAGACGCTGCGGTCGATGCCGGCCTCGCGCATCTTGAGGATGCGCTCGTCGTACTCGGGGACGATGCCCACGCCGGGCATCTCGAAATTGGCGAAGACGTGCGCCATGTCGGCCAGGGTGCCCGGGCGATCCTCGTCGAGCAGGACCTTGATCACGCCCTGGTAGAAGCGGGTGTGGGCGATCTCGTCACGCGCCACGAAGTCGTAGATGGTGCGCAGGCACTCGTCGTTCTCCTTGGCGGCACGCTCGCGGTGCTTCACGTAGATGACGAAGGTGGCCTGCTCCTGCACGCAGCCGTAGAAGGTCATCTGCCGCGCGGTGTGGAAGGGCAGCTCCCACTTCTTGGCGAAGATCTTGTTGTGCAGATCGAACATCTGCTCCTCGCTGCGCTTGCCGGAGCGCAGCAGGTACTGCATCAGCGCCAGCGAGTGCTTGGACTCCTCGTAGCCCCAGTTGGCCTGGAACCAGGCGGTGCCGAAGTAGTCGCGAACCACGTTGATGCCGCCGGCCACGTAGTCCGGCAGGTACATCTCCACCGAGCAGAAGGTCTCGGCGCAGAGGGCCAGCTCCTCGCTGGCCTCCTTGTTGATGCGCGACCACGGGATGTCCTCGAAGACGTTCCAGCGCCGCTCGCGCTCCGCCTTCTCGAAGAACTGCAGGTACTCGTGGTAGAGCTTCTCCTCGAGTCGGGTCTTCATCGCATCATCCTCGGTCGCTCACAGCCGGGTCTCGACCTTCTTGCACAGGTCGCCGACGGTGATGATCTCCACCAGGTCCTCGTCGGGGATCATGATCCCCAGCTCGGTCTCCATCTCGCCGACGATCTGCATCATCGAGAGCGAGTCGATGCCCAGCTCGGTGATCACCGAGTCGCTGGTGACCTGGGGGAACTCGCGCTTGTCGACGCGGGCCGCCACGGTCTTGAACATCTCCAGCAGGTTCTTCTTGTCGCTCATGGTCGTCCGGGGGGTCAGTACCGGTGATGGGGCTAGAAGGCTACGGTCTAGACGACGGTCGGCCTTGGTGGCGGGCGATGGTTCGCGTTGCCGAGGGTTGGGGGGCCCCACGGAACTTGCTTCCGTGGGGGGAAGGGGCTGCGAGCCCCTTCCTGGGACTAGATGCGGCGGAGCTCGTACTGAGCCAGCGAGCTGTAGTGCTGGTTGAAGGCGCGCACGCAGGTGGACAGGTAGCGATCGTAATCGTCGAACACCTTGTCGCCCCACTTCTGGCGGATGGTCTTCTCGTGCAGCTTCATGCGCCGCAGCCACTCGGCGGTGGTTCGCTGGTAGTCGACGCGCCGCGAGTTGACCTGCATCACCTCCCAGTACGGGTTGACCGCCTGGATGATGTCCTCGAGGCGCGGGTTGAGGCCGCCCGGGAAGATGACGTGGGTGCAGAAGTAGACGTCCTCGAGGTCCTTCTTGATGCGTGGCGTCTTGTTTCGCAGGATGGTCTGCAGGCCGAACCAGGCGCCCTCGTTCGTCATCTCCCAGCACTTCTTGAAGTACGCGCGGTAGATGTCGACGGCCTTGCCCTCGCGCGCCTCCTGCGGCGAGCAGAGGTGGTCCATCATGCAGATGGAGATGATCGAGTCGAACTTCTCCTCGGTCTTCCACTTCATGAAATCGGCGCCGACGCACTCCACGCCTGGGATCTTGCGGGCGTTGACCTCGTCGGCCATGGCGCTGGAGAGCGTCACGCCCACGGCGCGCTTCACCTGGCGGGCGCTGGCCACGTACTCCAGGCAGGCGCCCCAGCCGCAGCCGATGTCCAGGACCTTCTTCCCCGGGGTCACCTTGGCGAAGTCGGAGAGGATCTTCAGCTTGTTGAGCTGGGCGGCCTCCAGCGACTGGTCCGGCGTCTCGTAGACGGCGCAGGTGTAGTTCATGCGCTCGTCCAGCCAGAGCCGGAAGAACTCGTTCGAGACGTCGTAGCTGACCTCGACGTCTGCCTTGCTGGAACCCATCAGACGGCCTCGTTCCGTGCAGTGTTGGCGAAGAGAGCGGGGCTGGACGCCGGCGGGCGCGGCACCAGACGCGCGGGCGGCGGGGGCAGGTCGGAGATGGGCGCGCTGTCCGTGTCGTCGCGGTCGGTGAGCAAGTCGAGCGGCTGGTCTGCTCGCAGAAGCTCGAGCTCGTCCAGCTCCAGGCGGCGCTTGGCCTCGCGGCGGCGAACCTTGCCGCTCGAGGTCTTGGGCAGGGTGCCGCGCTTGATGAGGTGCACCTCGGCCCGCGAGACGCCGAGCTCGGCGCGCACCAGCTGCAGGATGGCGGCGATGATCTCCGGAGAGGCCGAGGCGCGCTTGCGCGACTCGGCGACCACCACCGCCTGCTCGGCGCCGGAGGCGTCGAGCCGCGAGAAGGCCACGCACTGCCCGTCGCGGATGGCGTCGATCTTGGAGACGACGCGCTCGATGTCCTGCGGGTAGTAGTTCTTGCCGTTGAGGATGATGAGGTCCTTGGAGCGGCCGCAGAGGTAGAGGTTGTCGTCGGCGAAGAAGCCGAGGTCCCCGGTGCGCAGCCAGTGACCCTGGCTCTGCCCCGTCTCCTTCCAGCCGCGCGGGTTCTGGTCGATGTAGGTCTCGGCGGTGGCCTCGGCGTTGCCGAAGTACCCGCCGGTGACGCTCGGGCCGCGCAGCCAGATCTCGCCGATGGCCCGATCACCGAGGGCCTCGCCCGAGGCGCTGACGATGGCGATCTCGTGGCCGGGGAAGGGGCGCCCGCAGGAGACGAGCTCCATGGCGCCGCCGCCATTGACGATTTTGGCCTTGCCCTGCCGCATGCCCTCGACGTCGAAGCTCTGCGTGACGAGCGGCGCGGTCACGTCATGGAAGGTGATGGCCAGGGTGGCCTCGGCCATGCCGTACGACGGCAGGATGCTCTCGGCGCGCAGGCCGTTGCCGGCGAATCGATCCATGAAGTTGCGGAGGACGTCGGCCTGGATGGGCTCGGCGCCGCAGCCCAGGGCGCGCATGCAGGACAGGTCCCAGCTCTGCGCCTGCGCGTCGGTGACCGCGCGGGTGGCCAGGGCGAAGGCGAAGTTCGGCGCGAAGGTGATGGTGCCGCGGAACTTGTGGATGGCTTCGAGCCACTGCGAGGGGCGACGGATGAAGGACAGGGTCGGCAGGAACATCACCTGCACGAGCGCGTAGAGCGGGGCGATGACGAAGCCGATGAGGCCCATGTCGTGATAGAGCGGCAGCCAGCTGACGCCGCGATCGGCCGGCGTCGACTTCAGCCCGTCGAACATGATGGCGTGGCTGTTCACGCTCAGGTTCTCGTGGGTGACCATCACCCCCTTGGGGCGCGAGGTGCTGCCCGAGGTGAACTGGAGGAACGCCAGGTCGGCGAGGGCCACCGGCTCCGGCGCCTGCCCGGTGAAGCCCGGCGCGTCGTGGACCTCGCGCTCGGAGACCAGCCGCGCCTGGCTGGCGCCGGTGAGGTGCTCCTCGATCATGGGGCGCAGGGCGTCGTTGGTGATGAGCACGCGCGCACCGGAGGCGGACAGGACGTGGCGGACCGTGTCGCCGTAGGCCTCGAGCTTGGCCATGGTCTGCGGCGGGTAGATGGGGACGGCGACGATGCCCGCGGTGAGCGCGGCCACGAACGTCAGCACGAACTCGTCCGGCTCCGGCAGGACGAGGGCGACGCGGTCGCCCTTCACGAGCCCCAGCGCCAGCAGCGCGTGCGCCCGGCGCCGTGCTTCCAGCCAGAGATCGGGGTAGGAGACGACCCGCTCGGTGCCGTTGCTGCGGACGAAGGTCACCGCCCGGTCGACCTGGCCGGCGTTCTCGCGAAGGACGTCGATGAACGTGCGCATCGGCGGGGGGGTTCCTCTTCTCCAGACCTTCGGTGGGGGCAGGCCCGACGCCGGGCATACGTCGACCGCGAACGGCAGAAGTAAGCGAATCCTGGGCCAGGTCAATTAAAAAGCCCATTTCCGCCGCGTTTCAAGTGTTTACGGGGTCATGCCAGCGTCGAGACGGAAATCCGACAGCTGTGTGCGTCGAACTTTCGTCACCGTCAGGCGGACAAGCGTGCAGTGCCCTACGCGTTCGCGGCGTCGGATTACGCCGCGCCGCGGTGTGCCTGCAGCACACAGGTAGCCCTTGGACAGACAGGTGCGCTTCGCCCAGGGGCGAGCCAAGCGCGCCGCCTTCTCGTCGCCCGCTACGACGATGGCCGCGCGGGGTGCCCGACCCGGAGCCGTCGCCGCGGGCGACCCAGGCCGGGTGCCGCGCCGCCGGCGGGGGTCAGTCCACGAAGTCGACGTCGGTCAGGCTGATCGTGGCGCCGGGGTCGTCGTAGGTCTGGTCCGTGGCCGGGCCGTAGACATAGGCGTCGATGGTCTTGGCCGCGGTGTCGATCTGCACGACGCGGGTGGGGTTGGTGGCGTCATCGATGTTGAAGAGGAACTCCACGACCATCTCGCTGGATCCGTGTCGTCGCGCCGCACGTGGCGCCCGTCCCGGCAGCCAAGTCGGCTATCTAACGGAGCGTGCCCGGGGACGACGGCGAACGAGGTCGCGGCGTGGACGCGCCGCGCGGCGTCCCGGCACGGCCGCGCCTGGCGGAGCGGGTGGCGGCGCGCCGGCACCGCTCGGGTGATGCGGAGCACGTCGTGCTCCACGATCTGGAGACCGGCGGTCGCGTGGTCGTCGGCGAGCGGGAGTGGACGCTCCTCGGCGTGGCCGACGGGACCCGGGATCTGCCGGGGATGATCGAGGCCGCGCGACGTCGCGGCGCGCGCGTCTCGCCGGAGCACCTGGAGACCTTCCTCGGACAGCTGGCCGGGGCTGGCCTGGTGGTGGACGGCCCTGGCGACGCAGAGGGCACTGAGCCAGGCGGCGAGCACGGGGCCGCGGACGGCGGAGCGAGCCGCGGCGCGGACGCCCTGCCCACGCCCTCGGCGTCGAGCGATGTGGCGTCGAGCGACGCGGCGTCGAGCGATGCGGGCTCGAGCAGGCCGCTCGTGCCCTTGCCCGGATTCGGTCTGCGATGCGACGGCTCCGGCAGCTGCTGTCGCCTCTATCCATCGGTGGTCTTCACGCCTCCCGAGGTGGTCCGAGCCCGCGCGCTGCTGCCGGAGCTCGAGGATGTGGGCATGGACCCGGCGCGCCTCTTCACGCCGGAGCGCGGCGTCGACCGCGGCGAGCCTCGCACCTGGGTGGTCGCGCAGCGCGATGGTCGCTGCAGCTACCTCGATCGCGACGGGCGCTGCGCCTTGCACGTCGCCGGCGGCGCCGCGGCCAAGCCGCTCGGTTGCCGCACCTACCCGGCACGCTTCGTCGACGATGGCCAGGTGGTCCGCGTGGCGCCGCTCGTCGAGTGCGCCTGCGTGCTGGCCAGCGCCTGCGAGGACGGGGCCGAGGGCGGCGACCCGCTGCTGCCCACCACCTGGGCGACGCGCGCCGATCTCGCCGCCGGGATCTGGGTGGAGGCGCTGGCCGCCGAGATCGGGTCTCTGCCGGCCGCACCGTCGCGCGCGCGGCGTGGTGCGCGTGGTCGGACGCGGCCGAGGCGCGCCTCGGCGACGACGTTCCGGCGTCGTTGTGGGCGCTCGCCGCCGACCTGGATGGCGGCGACGCCGCGCTCGACCTCCGCGCCGTCGGGCGCTGGGCCGCTGCGCTCGGCCGGCGGGCCGAGGCGCGCGCGCGAAGACCGCAGCTGGCGCGCGCCGGGCGACCTGGCGTTGCTCGGCGTCGACTGGATGGCGCGCGGCAGCGCGCGCCTCGCGGAGATCACGCTCAGTGGGGAGACCTGCCCGGAGGCCGACGCGCGTACTCGGCGCGCGGAGGCCTTCTACGCCCGCGCGTTGCTCCATGGTCACCAGCTGCCGGGGCAGCTCGACGTGGCCACGGCATTGCGAGATCGCGCGGCGCGCCTGCTGGTGGCGCGCGCCATGGTGGCGTTGCCCCTCGCCGCGGTGGGCGCTGGCGGCGTGGCGAACGCGGACCTCGGCTCCGTGGAGCGCTGGCCGCTGGCTCTGGTCGAGGCGCTGCTGCGGTCCCACGGGCTGGCGGCGAACGCCCGCGGAATTTCGGAGGAGGCGACCCGGTGACCATGACCTCGGCGGTGCACTTCGGCGCTGTCGACCGGACGCTCTGCGCGTGCAGCGAGCAAGGCTCCGCGGAGGCCGCGTGCCAGCGCGGCGAGGCGTGCCTCAGACGCGGCCGCGTCGATGGCGCGTGTCTCTGACGTCCTTCTCGGCAGCCTCCTCGTTGCACGCCACGTCGGCACTCTGCGCGACCACCGGTGGCGGTGCGAGCTGGCGCAGGAGGCGGGCGCAGACCGGGTGGCGCGCGAGCTCCTCGCGCAGCAGCGCGGCCATGGCCGCGAGCAGCGCCGGCGGCAGGGCCTCCCGGTAGGCGTCCAGCGCATCGTCGATGGCCGCCTCGAGGTGCGGGTCGGCCTGGGCCTGCGGAAGGTCGCTCATGGGGGACCGCCTTTCTACGGTGCGTTGCGGGGACCGCCGTCCATCGTGAGGGCGGCGCGCGAGCGCTCGACGAAATCGCGCTCCCGGTTCGAATCGAGCCTGGCCAGGCCGGCGCGGGTGGCGGTGGCAGCAATGGAAGCACCGAGGATCACGAGACAAACAGCAACCGCCAGGCGCGGCCCCGTCCGGCGAAGATTCGCGGCCCCGGAGCTCGCCCGGCGGCGCGGGACGGCTGCGATACCGTGCTCCTGGGGGCCGGCACGCATGGCGGGGCCCTCCCCTGGGGCGACCCCGCAGCCGTGCGCGGCAGCGATGCGCGCCAGCTCCCGCGCGAACGAGGCCGCGCTGGGAGGCCGGTGCGCCGGCTGCTTGGCGAGGGCGCGCAGCACCGCCCGGTCCAGCTCCGGCGGCAGCGACGCCGCAGCCCAGCGTGAAGGTGGCGATGGCTTCTCGGTGGCGTGGGCGCGCACCAGCGCGGCGACGTCGGCCAGATGATCGAACGGCCCGCGCCCGGCCAGGAGCGAATAGAGCAGCACTGCCGCTGCATAGATGTCGGTGCGCGCGTCGACGCGGTTGCCGAGCGCCTGCTCCGGCGAGAAGAAGCGCGGTGTGCCGACGGCCACCTCGTCGTCGGTCGGGAAGGCCACCGGCTCGAGCCCGGCGGCGCCGGGTGACAGGACCTTGGCGATACCGAAGTCGAGCAGCTTGACCAGCCGGCGCGCGCCGGCCCCCTCCAGAGCCTGGCAGACGAAGGCGTTGTCGAGCTTCACGTCGCGATACACCACGCCGGCGTCGTGCGCCGCCTCCAGCCCGGCCAGGAGCTGACAGGTGATGTCCACCGCCTCTGCCCAGGGCAGCGCGCCGCGCCGCCGCAGCTCGGCCCCGAGCGTGCAGCCCTGGAGGCGCTCCATGACCAGGTACGAGCGCCCCGCCGGCGTGCGTCCCATGTCGTGGACCGCGACCAGGTTGGGGTGGGCGAGGCGAGCCAGCGTCTGCGCCTCGAGACGGAGGCGGTCCTCGAGGTCGCGGCGATCGCTGTAGTGGCGATGCAGCAGCTTCACAACCACGCGCTTGCCGAGGCGCCGGTGCTCGGCCTCGATCACCTCCCCCATCCCGCCGCGCCCTACCACGCACACCGCGCGGTACGCGGTGCCTTCGAGCGCGTCGGCGGGCGCGTGGCATTCGATCGGCGACGCGCTGCGTGGCGGTGGGCTGGGGGCACGGCGATCAGTCGTCGCCAGCCGGTGCCGGCGCTCGACGAGTTGCTGCCCTGGCGCGCGATGTCTGCACGCGCGTGCGATCGCTGCTGGTGGGGTGGGGCTCGCGACCGCCGCCTGCAGCAGCGACGAAGGGTCCCGCCGGCCCCGCGGCCGCTCGAGCCGCCTCGCTGCGACGCCCCGGTCAGCGCGCGAACGCCGTCCCGTTCCACCGGAAGCGCGCCGCCTTCTGCCCGCTCCACGGAAGCACCAGCTGCTCGACGCCGCCGACGGCGCCCGTCTCCGGCGCGAAGGGATACGTCTTGTCGGTCCACTCGGTGGCCTTGGCCACGGGCAGCTCGATGTCCACCTGCTTGCCGCTGGGCACGAAGGCCACCGAGGCGAAGACGCGCTTCTTGCCGAGGGCGCGCGACGTCTCCGCGGCGAAGATGCGCTTGATGACGTCGCCCTGCACCTGGAACACCAGGAACAGCTCGCGCTCCACCGTCCCGGTGCCCACCTCCGGCGGTGCTGGCTGCCGCTGCACGCCGCGCACCACGATCTCCGTCTTGCCGTCACCGGTGAGGTCGCGGGCGCTGACCTCGAGCACGTCGGCCGGATCGGCGAACTGCGGCAGCGTCAGGAACGAGTACTCGGTGCCCGACCGGTAGGCGCGGCCGAAGACCATCAGCTCCCGGCCCTGGAAGATGACCCGCTCGGCGATCCGGTCGCCGGCCACGTCGGCCTGGATGTCGAAGCGCGCCGCACCGCTGAGGCCGCGGTCCTTCTTGAACTGCGCGTAGACCTTGCCCGTCTGATCGCCGGGCGCCCTGGCCAGCGGGCTGGCCGGCGTGGGGGTCGGCGCCGACGTCGTTCCACTCGACGTCGAAGCCGGCGAGGTCGAGGCCGAGACGGTGGGCGCGGCGATGCCGGCCTGCTTCTGCTCGCTGGCCTTGTCGTACTTGCCACCCGACCAGCGGTAGGTCTGCGAGGCGATGTTCCCCCACGGGAAGAGCATGGGGAACACCGAGGTCTCGATGGGCTCGCGGTAGTTGCTGGCGTCGAGCCCCTTGGCGGTGCCGGGCTTGACGGTGATGGTCGGGTTGGCGGCCTCGCGCGCCGTGCTCACCTCGTTCTGGATGGTGCCTTCCTCGGTGGTGATGCCCACCTCGTGCTGGAAGATGGGCGCCGGCACCTCGGCGCCGGCGAAGGACAGCACCTGGTAGAGCTCGCGCGACTTCTTGTCCTTGTCCTTGCCGACGCGCTTGCGGATGACGATCTCGTTCCGCGCGTCGCCGGTGAGCTCGCGCACCTCGGCCAGGGTGATGGCGCCGCCCGCCTCGCCGAGCAGGTCGCTCCAGTAGTACTCGGTGCCGCCGCGGAAGGTCGGGCCGAGCACCACCAGGTAGCGGTCGTGGACGATGACCCGCTCCTTCATGCCGTCGCCCACCACGTCGGTGAGGACGTTGAGGCGAGCCGGTCCGGAGAGCTTCTTCTCCTTGTAGAGGCCGTCGTAATAGGCCTGCTCGCTCTCGGTGGAGAGCGGGGGCAACGCGGCGAAGGTGATCGAACCTCCGCCAGGAGAGCTCGCTCCTGTCGAGGGTGCGGTGCCCACCGTCGACTCCACCGCGTCCGATTCGTCGGCGTCGTGCACCAGGATGGCGGCGCGCAGCCCGACGCGCGCCGTCCTGGCCGCCGGGATCGCCGCCCAGGGGATGCTGGCCTCGATGGTCCAGCCGGCCTTGCTCGGCGCCTCGACCACCTTGGCGCCGGTCACCGCGGCGCCGTCGACGGTGGCGCTGCCCGCGCTCTTGCCCGGCTCGCCGGGGACGATGCGCACGCGTACCAGCGCGCCCCCCGGGAAGCCGAGCACCAGCTCGACGGCGTCGCCCGGGCGCAGCTTGTCGTCGAGCACGTCGGCGGCGACGAAGAGCTGGGTGGCGTCGTAGGCCAGCAGCGCGCGCGCATCGAGGTCGCGCCTGGGCACCTTGGCGCCGCCGGCGCCATACTTCAGGCCGACGAGCGGTGAGGGCCACTCCTTCGGCAGGCCGTCGATCTTCAGGGTGGTGGCGTCGATGAGGTCGGCGCGCAGCGAGGTGCCCTCGGCGCGCGCCTCGCCGGATGCGGCGAGCGCGCCGAGGGCGCAGCCGCGGCGGCGCCCCCGCCGGCTCAACGCTTCATCCGCGCCTGATCGCGCTGCTCCTCGGCCTCCAGCTCGGCGATGGCCGCGGCCAGCTCGTCCTGCTCCGCGCGGCTCGGCGAGGGTCGGGCACCGGACCGGCGACGCGCACCTGCTGCGCCGGCGCGTCGGCCTTCGGCGCCTCGGGTGGGGCGACACCCATCTTGCGCTTCAGCGCCAGGAGGTCGTCGTCGCCGCCGACGGTCTGCTCCAGCTGGCCAAACTTGTGGGCCAGCGTGTCGCCCGAATACTCCTCGGCGATCTCGCTGGCCGCCTCGGCCTCGGCCTCGATCTGGTCGATCTTGGTCGACATGCGCTCGAAGGTCTCGAACGCCGAGGCGTTGTTGAGACCGCTCATGGTCTCCTGGATGGCCTTCTGCGCCTCCGCACGCTTCTTGCGGGCGATGAGGACGTGCTTCTTGCGCTTGGCCTCCTCGATCTTGTTGTTGAGGAGCTTGAGGGCCGTCTTCAGCTGGTCGACGGCCTGCTTCTGCTTCGTCCACTGGTCCTTGTAGGTGACCGAAAGGGTGTCGTGCTCCTTCTTGCGGGCCAGCGCTTCCTTGGCGAGGTTGTCGTCGCCGCTCTTGATGGCCAGCATGGCGCGCCGCTCCCACTCGGCGGCGTTGGCGGCTTCCTGCTCGGCCTGCTTGGCGAGACGCTTCTCGTCGGCGATCGACACGGCGACCTGCTTCTTCGCCTCGATCAGCTGGTTCGCCATGTCGACGACCACCTGGTTCAGCATCTTCTCGGGATCTTCCGAGCGGCTGATGAGGTCGTTCAGGTTCGATTTGATGAGAGTCGCGAGGCGCGCAAAGATTCCCATGTCGGGTTCGTCCTCCGGCGGCTGGTGACGGCTACGCCTGGGCGGCTTCCTTGAGAGCCCCCACGTGTCGCGAGAGAGCCAGGTCCATGTCGCTGAGCGTGGCCTCGAGCTCGTTCTTGTCCAGGTTCTCCAGCTCGAGCGCGGCGGCCAGCACGATGGTGTCTTGCTCCAGCCCGTAGCTGGCGTGCATCAGGTCGGTGACGTTGTACTCGAGCAGGCGCCTGAAGACGTCGATCTGATGGCGTGCATCGCCGGGCACCGCCCCGATGTCGACGCGGATGGCCACGATGGGCGACGCCACGCGGATGGCGATGGGCGGCCTGTCGGGACCGCTCTGGACGAGCAGCGTTCCGGCGTCGCTCTCGTAGCGCCGGTCCAGCTGGATCAAGTAGTTCTCCACGTCCTCTGCGGTTTTGGGCATCGAGCATGGGAGGGTAGCCACCGCGAGGGGACCGGCCAAGGGGCCAAAGCACAGTCTCCCCACTCCGCCGTGGCTCTGTCAGGCGGCGCGCGCGGAGCGACGTGCGCGACGAGCGCCCGCGACGACGCGCCATCGCGCGAACCGCGGCGGTGGCGCGCAGGAATCGGCAAGCGCGCGCCTCGTGCTGCACCTCGTGCGCGGCTGCGGTCGGGTCGCGCGCACGTGCGCGTCATGGCCGTCACCGGGTCGGCTCGCGCACCCTGAACAGGCGTTCGTCGATTTCTCGTTCCCTTTCCGAAGGGAAGATTGGTACACTCCTGATCCAGGTTCCGTGGCGATCCACCCCGGCGACATCCTTGCGGGCTACCGGGTGACTCGATTGCTCGGGCGAGGCGGCATGGGCGAAGTGTGGGCCGCGCAAGGCGGTGAAACCGGTCGCAACCCCGAGGTGGCCATCAAGGTGCTGCTGGCGCGTGCGGCGTTGAAGCCCGATCTGGTGCGTCGCTTCGAGCGCGAGGCGAAGATCGCATCTGCGATCACCTCGCCCTTCGTCTGCCAGCTGCTCGAGGTCGGCGCGACGGACGACGGCTCGCACCTGCTGGTCTTCGAGCAGCTCACCGGCGAGTCGCTCGCCGATCGCCTCAAGCGCGAGCAGTACCTGCCCTTCAGCGAGGTGGGTCCGATCATCGACGACGTGCTCCAGGGCCTGGCCGCCGCGCACGCTGCGGGAGTCGTGCACCGCGATCTGAAGCCCGGCAACATCTTCCTCGAACACCTCGGCCTGCCCGATCAACGCGAGCGCGCCAAGGTCCTGGACTTCGGCATCTCCAAGCTCACCCGCCGCGAGAAGGAGGAGCCGACGCTCACCGCCTTCGACGCCACGCTTGGCTCCTTCGCCTACATGGCACCGGAGCAGGTGCGCGGTGCCGCGCGCGCCGACGAGCGCGCCGACATCTACGCCGTCGGTGCCGTCGCCTTCCGTGCCCTCTCGGGGAGGCTGCCCTTCGAGGGCACCACCGCGGCGGTGCTCGTCTCGCTCAAGCTCGACCGCTCCGCGCCTTCGCTGGCCGAGGCCACCGGCGAGAGGTGGCCATCGGGCATCGAGCGCTTCCTCGAGCGCGCCCTGGAGCGCAAGCGCGAGAAGCGTTACGGCGGCGCCGCCGAGGCCCTGGAGGCCTGGCGCTCCATCCAGCCGGCCAACATCACCAGCGTGCAGCGCCAGGCGGCCCGCACGCGCAGCGTCCATCCCCCCAGCGATCCCGGCGAACGACCCGCCGAGGATCACCCCACCGAGATCGATGAGCCGCGAACCGAGAGCGGCGAGCCGACCTACCTCACCGGCACCGGCGCGCGCGGGTACGGTGAATTTTCGCCCACATCGCCAGGCGGCGGCGCCCGGCGAAAGAAGAGGATCTAGCCGATGCCCGTGCCGTCCCCCGCCTTCGGGCTTGCGAGCGGATCCCCCGCTCGACGGAGAAGCTAGGTGCTCGACGCCACCGTAGGAACGAAGAACCGCGTCGAGGTACGCGGCGGCCGCATCCGGGCCCTGAAGTCGGAGAAATGGGTCGAGGTCGGCACCGACCCGGTCATCGTTGGCCGCAACGCCGCCTGTCAGGTGGTGCTCGACGACGGCAAGGTGAGCGCGGTGCACGCCGAGTTCGTGGCCACCGAGCACGGGGTGCGGGTGCGCGACCTCGGCAGCCGCAACGGCACCTTCGTCGGCGGGGTGCGGGTGGGCGACATCTTCCTGCTCACCAACACCAAGCTGCGCCTGGGCGA
>JBBJMR010000198.1:0-16489 GCA_037720395.1 Polyangiaceae bacterium | reverse complement strand
CCGCGGGGGATCGCCGGACGCGACGCCGGCGAACTTGAGCTTGCCCAGGCGCAGGTCGCGGGGCTTGGGGTCGAGGAAGCGGGCTGCGAGGCCATTGCCGTCACCGGAGTCGCCGTGGCACCCGACGCAGTACTGCCCGTACAGCTCGCGGCCTAGCGCCACCGTCCGGGCGTTGCTCGACGCCTGGCCTTCCCCGAGCTCCGCGGGGTCCCACACGTCACCCGTGCAGGCGACCGCACAGAGCGCAATCCACAGTGAGAAGGCTGCTCTCATTCCGACGCCTCGGTTTCGATCGTGATCTCGATGGCCGTGCCGACGACGTGCGCCGTGCGGCGCCGGACCGCGTGGCCGTGGCGCGCGACGGCGACCTCGCGGTCGCCCACCGGAACGCCCTCGAGGGCGAAGCGCCCGGACGCGTCCGATGTCGTGGCGTAGGGGTGGTCGACGACGACGATGGTGCCGCCGACCTCGCCTGCGTGGACCGTGCATGACCATGCGTACGTCCCGGGCTCGGACGCGGAGATCTCGACCGCGCGAGCGCCGGGTTGCAGCGGGACGTTGGACGTGGGCTGGCCGTCCCGAGAGACCCGCACCGTGTGGAGCGCGGCGCCGCCGTTGGTGGCAAGGAGCCGGTCGCGCGTCGACGCGACGAGCGTCTCGCCATGCTCGGACCCGACCGTGAAGCGCACCTCGCGTCCCGGTGCCAGCGGCAACCCCGGAGGCGGGGCCTCGAGGAAGACGACCACGCCGGCGATCGGTTCACCGTGAGCCAGCACCACCCCGGACAGGGTTGCCAGTGCTCCCGGCTGCGCGGCGGGCGCGTACCCCGCCGGAGCGGCGGTGGCGCGCGCCGTCGCCGTGGTGCTGACGGTGACGGGGTGGTAGGCCGTGCCGGCCCCCAGGGTCAGCAGCGAATAGAGCGACGCCGTGATGACGAGCTTCGCGCCCCAGAGAAGGGCGACCGCGCTGACGAGGTGCCCCCGCTGCGGTCGTCCCGCGAGCGCGAGCATGCCAGCGGCGAGGGGGATGACCAGCAGGTACGAGATCGCGATCCGCGGCACGTGCGACGACCCGGCAGCCGCGCTCCAGAGCGGGCCGCCCCAGACGAGGAAGACGACCACGGACACGGTGAGCACCGCAGCGATCGAGCTGCCGCGTAGCCCCGTGCCGAGATACCCGTCGTCACCGCGGGGCTCGTCGGCCGCCGGAGCCGTGCCATTCGACGGACGCACGGCGCGACGCGCTGCACCATGCGGGCCAACGCGCGGGGCGCGCGCATTGCGCCTCCCCGTGTGCCTGGGCGCCCCCGCGAGGCGCAAACGGTGCGCCGACACGCAAGGCACGCGTTTCCGCGCGCAGGCAGTGGGCGCCGCTCGGTACAGAGGCCGCAGCGCCGGCCTTGCGCGACCGCCGACGGCCAGCTCACCGACCGGCCCGCCCACGCGCTCTGCGAGCGATGGAACGGCGTCAGGAGACGGGGGGAATGTACCGCTGAGCTGCGGCGCCCCAGGCTCGGCGCGCGAAGACGAGGGACGGTGGAGGTGACGGTGCGGCTCCAGCTCCAACCCCGTGTCGCTCGGGGTCCTCGAGTCGAGCATGCGCCGCGTGGCGCGGAACACGTATGTTCTGCAGCCCGGCACGCCCCGGTCGTTCGGGCACTTCACCCAGGCGCACCCGGAGCTGTGGGCAGACCGAATCGGCGAGCTCCTCGCCGCGCTCCACGAGCCCGCAGGGAAGCACCCGGTCCTGGTGGGCCCGCAGGTCAGCGAGACCGAGTCCCGGGCGCTCGCGTCACCGGCCCGTGCCCGCGTCGCTTCTGCCCGAGGATTTCCTGGCGCTGTTTTCGATCGTGGAGCGCGGCGCTCACGATCTTCGAGAGCGCGTTCTGAATGCTCGAGAACTTCCTGGCTGCGCCGGTGAGGGCGGCGGGACGATCCGTCGCCGACCTGGGAGCCGGGGCAAGCATCTCGAGCCCATGGTCATCGACGTGGGCGTGCTTGCCGCGCGTCTTCGCGAACGCCGCCGCTTTCGCTGCCGCAGCGGGGATGTCCACCCAGAGACGCCCGATGTGCCGGTGCCAGGGCGGGCAGAGCTGCTTCTGCTCGTGCCTGTAGAACGCCGAGGCGGGGCCCCACTGATAGCGGACGCCCGCGAGCAGCGTCGACTGCGCGCCCGCGTAGCCGAAGCCGAGGCTCGCGAACACCGCTCCGACGCGGGCGCGCCGTACCACGTCGAAGATCTTCTCCATCTTCACGCGGTTCTTCGGTGTGTCCCACGCGTAGAGGGTGAGCGTCAGATCGCTCACTTCCAGCGACCACTCGTATTGCACGTCGAGCTCTTTGCCAGTCCGGACGACCATACACGGCGCGGGGACGTTGGCGTTGAACCGCTGCAGGGTGACCTTCCTGGTGAACGCCTCGAAGTCGCGCTTCGAGAATGGCTTGGCGCTGACTGCGGTCCCTCCCCAGGCAGTTGCTTTCATCGAGGTGTGGGCAAACGTCCAAGGCGCCGCACGGCCGAGCGTCGCGACCAGCGCGCGCGCCGCCGGGACCCTCGGCTCCCGGTCCTCGGCCCACTCGAAGGGGTAGCGCTCTACGTGGACGGCCAGCTTCAAGCTCGTCCAGCGCACGATCGACGGAACATCCTGCCGATTCGCCACGCGCCCACCCGGCATGACCACCTCGGTGGTCTTGCCCGAGAAGCGAAAGGTGGGCGTGCGCGGGAGCGGTGGCAGCGGGGCAGGCACGGCGGGCATGGGACGAAGCCTCGCATGGGCGGTACGCGCTCATCCAGTGGCGTCCGACGCCGGAGGGGGCGAGGCTCGGTGATTCGCGACTCATGGAGATGACCCCTGTGCAGCTGAGCGCGAAGGCCAGATGAGCGAGCGGAACCAGGTGGCCAGGGAGGAAGCATCCTCGCCCATTCTCTGCTGGGCGGCTGACCAGGGGCGCGCGCGTCGCGTATGGTCGCCGTCATGCTCCAGCGTGCCTTGCTGGCGACGGCCGTGGTCGGGCTCAGGGGTTGCAGCGACGAGAGCGAGCCGGCCAGTTGCTCGGCGGCTCGCCGCACGATGTCGAAGCCGAGCTTCGCCGGTGTCGGATCGGGCATGCAGGCGGGGCTACCGCGAGCAGAACGTCACGGCAAATCCCGCCGGGAGGACGGATGGCTGCGGGCGCGTCTCGTTGCGCGACCCTCAGGCCAGCGCCGCGCCGCGCGTCGGAGACAAGGCGATGGTAGAGCGCGCCGGGCGCATCAGGTGCTCAGGGGAACAGCTCGGCGAGCCGGAGCTCGACGTCCGGAAACGCCTCGGGGCGTACGCTGCCCGCGGTGACCCGGTCGTGGACGGCGTAGCGATCGCCGGAGCGCTGCCGGTGGACCTCGACGGCACGCCCGACCACGTCGACGATTCCAGTGCTCGGAAACACCGGGTCTCGAAGCCAGCTGCAGTCGGGACCCACGTCGCCCGCGGGCGGGTGGTCACCGGGACGAAAGGCGACCGGCTAGCCAGAAGGCGAGGCCGCAGCCCAGCGCAACCGTGACCTCCAGCGCCAGCGGTACCCAGGCCCAGCGGATTCGCTGAGAGATCGTTCCGACGGGCGCCAGCAGGATGGCGACGAACCCGAGGATGCTGCCGACGAGTGGCGTACTCGAGACGTGGCCGTCCTCTCCGCGCGTGGCGAGGCGGTGGTTGGCGACCGTGGCGGCGACTCGGACCACCACGGCGCTGACGAGGCCGGCGACCGCCAGTAGAATCGAGATGACTGCGAGAACGATTTCCATCGAGGGCCGCGGTGACCGGGGCGCGTGAGCAACCGTCGGTGTCGAGCGTCTCTTCCCCCGCGAGTACGCTGAGAAGGGGCTCCGGTCCGTCAACTCTCTTGTTGGTGCTCATCCTGATGCGCTGAGCCCGGCGCTCAGCGATCGAGGAGCTCCCCGGAACCGGGCTCGATGCGGTGGATCTGGCCAGTGGCCGGCTCGTCGAACCAAGCGGTCCACTCGGCCACGGCCTTCCGCCGTTGCTCCAGCCTGCTGGAGATGTGCGGAGCGGATCCCAGTCGGTACGCGGCGCGTCCGCTCAGCTCGGCCAGATGTACCTCCCAATATTCCCGCGCGTGGAGGAGCCCTCTCAGGTAAGAGGCCCGCCGCATGATCTCGCCGGTGCGGTAGTCGGCATCGTCCAGGAGCCCCGTCAGCATTGCCTCGGCGAGCGCGTCGCACGGCCAGAGGGTCTGCATCCGGCCGCTCAGGGTCGCGTGCTCGACGATCTTCCCGGCGTGCTCGCCGTTCAGGACCGAGGCCGCGTTGGCGCGACTGCCGCGCACGGACGTGCGGCTCTCCAGCACCGTCCCTGCACCGAGCCACACGTCGGCGCCGTCGAGAGCCTTCGCGCGGTATCCGTCGAACGGAACCACGGCGCACGTCTCCCGCGTCGACCTGTCGGGCCGCGACACGGGTAGCCGTTGGACAACCGGGGGCGCACCCTTCCACTCCGGCCCCAACCCGGAGTGGAAGACGTACCTATCCGCGCGCTCCGGCGCAGCGAGCACGAAACTCGATGCGCCCAGTAGCGCGACGCACACAGTCACGATTGCCCCTGTCGCGAACCTACCCCGCATCGTTGCATCGTCGCCGGGGCTGGGGGCGGCGGTCAACGCGCGCTGCCTTCACGCCTCGGCGGACACCCAGGTAGCCGCCCGCCGACGAGTCCGCGCCGAGCTCGCGCGAGTCGAGTGCGCCAGGGGCGCGCGGTGGGTCGGACGAGGTGGTCGCCTGGTAGCTCGCAGCCAGTGGGACGGGGACCGTCCGGTAGAAGGACGCTGTGATGAGCGCGCGCTGCGCGCTGCCCGTTGACCGCGGCGCGCAGCCTGCGATCCTTGCCAACATGCAGGGCAGGTTCGTTACGTGGGGCATCGGCGCGCTGTGCCTGCCGTTGATCGCGGTGTCGGCGTTCGTGCTCGTGGTGCCCGAGCATGTCGACAACCTGTGGCGGGGCGCGATGCCCGAGCCGGCCGACCCGCCGGTGCCTCGGGTGGAGCGCGTGCCCGTTTCGCTCGGTCCGCCCGACTGCGCGGTCGTGGGACACAGCGGGCTGACGGCTCTGCGCCTCGACGGCAAGCGGGTAGAGCTCGGCGCCGGCACCGTTCTCGAGGGCGTCATGTCGACGCGCGGTCGCGGCAGCTATCGCGCACGGATCCTGAATGGCCCTCATGTAGACGAGAAGATCGAGCTCGGTTGGCAGAGCCCGGCTCAGTTCTGGTGGCAGTGGGATTGGCGGGCGCCACTGTGGGCCTGCAACTGGGCCGCCGAAGCAGAGCTCGACGGGTTGTGGATCGACGCCCATGGTCATGCTGAGAGGCTCGCCGCCAGCGCGGAGGACGAGGTGGCCGGCGTGCTGTGGGCAGACGCGGACGAGGAGACGTCGCAGCTCATGCGCTGGGCGGCGCAGGCGCCGCAGCGGGCGCGATGGCGCGCGGACGACGCTCTGGCCCTTCCGCGCGGCAACGACCACGCGTTCGACCCGCGCGGGATCGTCTGGGCGGCCACCAGCAACGCCGCGAACTATGCGCGTTGGCTGGAGCGCTTCGGCGAAGGCGACCCGTCGCAGACCAGCGACGGCAAGATCGCGGCCCTGCCCTGACCGAAGCCTTCCCGCGTGTGAGGCGGGTCGGAAGAGGCGTCGCAGCCTGGGGCGCTACGGCGCCGCCGCCTCGCCGACGGCGTGTTCGCTCACCGCGCCGCCGAGATCGACGCTGTAGAGGGCCTTGTCGGAGAAGCCCGCGCCGGTCTTCCCGAAGCGATGGTTCCAGCGGATGCCCGGGGCCTGACCCATGCCCTCGGGCTGGCCGACGAAGGCCCCCGCGGCGTCGAGCGTCACCCGCACGAGGTAGCCCTCCTCGGCGACGAAGAGGTGGTCGCAGGCCCCGCGCACCGAGCCGGACGGGCTGCTCCACTCGAAGAGGTCCACGGACGCCAGCGTCTCGCCGGCGGCGCCGACGTGCAGCACGCGGCTCGGCGAGCCCCAGTCGGCGAAGTAGAGCGCGCCATTGGCGTTGTCGAGCGCCGCTGCGCCGCTGGCGATGCTCCAGCCGCCGCTCGTCGGGGTCACGGTCTCGACGGTCTTGTCGGGGTGGATCCGCTGGATGTACGTGTCCCGGAGGACGACGAGGTCGCCGTTCGGCGCGAAGCGCATGCCCGACGAACCGGATCCTGCGTCGAGCTCGTACCAGGCCTCCAGCTCGGCCGCGGGGGTGATGCGGAAGATCGTCGGGTAGGAGAACACGTAGACGTCGCCGTTCGCCGCGATGTCGATGGCGCGCACCTCGAACTCCGGCGGGAGGGGAAGGTCGACGAACGGCGTCACCGCACCGAGCGAATCGACGAACGCGAGCCCGTTTCCGACGTGGACCACCATTCGACCCTGCGCATCGAAGGCGAGGTCGCGCCAGAACGCGTACTGCGCGGGGAGCTGGAACATCGGCGTCGGCGTGACCGGTGCGCTCGCGACGCCGGAGCAGTCCGGTGGGGGCGCGCCGCCCGAACCACCGCTCCCCGCCGCGCCCTCCCCGCCGGCTCCTCCGCTTCCCGTCGAGGTCGCGCTGGACGAGCCGACGCTGCTCGCGCCGCCGGCCTGCTCGAAGCCACCGCCGCCTCCGACGCCAGCGCTGCTGCTGCCGTTCGGCTTGGCGCGATCTTCCCCGCAAGCGACGAGCAGCAGCGTCGAGGCGACGATGGCGGCTTGCGCGGCCGCCGTCAGCCGGCGCGAAGAAGGTCGTGGAACGCGCTGCGAAGAGGCGTGGTGCATGCCGAGATGCGCTGCAAGAGCGAGGCCGGTGGGCGAGCCCGCAGTGGTCGCGTCAATGGCGTGGCACACCGGCCGGGACGCGGCACTCCCGGACAGGCGCGTCGCGCCAACCGCGGCTTGGCACCCGTCTGCTCGATTCGCGAGAGGCGATGCGCCGGCCTGCAGGTGCGCGGTCCGCGCACGAGAGCGATGGCGTGTTTCGGTCGGCCCGGAGCTCGGCACGTAGAAGCTCTCCTCCGCCTGCGCGGTGAGCGAGGCGAAGCCGAAAGGGGATGTCGATGATCCGATGGCAGCCCGGCGGTGGCGGGCGGGGCGAGGTCCTCACCCGGCGGCTGGCGGAAGCGACCAGACCAGCCCCACCTCGTCATCCGTCGTCGAGCACGCGAGCACCATGTGCGCCGGAGCCGGGGACAGGCGCCGGATCGCCTGGGCGCGTGTTCAACGCAGACGTTGTGTACGGCGTCGTGGAAATCGAGGTACGTGAGAGCGATCGACTGCCAGGGTGAGACGCTGAACATCCTCGACAGCGCGACCATCGTCCCCGATGCGGCGAAGCGCCTGGCTGCGGTCGACCGAATCGAGGGTGGCTACACAAACTACTTCTTCGACGAGGCGCTCGGCTGCGCGTTGTCTCTCGATGAGCCGGCGACGCACAGCGTGCTCGTATACCGCCTCTCGCAGGATCAGGCGGTGCACCAGGCCTGGTACCTCTACTACCGAGCTGACGGGACATTCGACCGCATGTGCGGACCGTGCGACGACCGGCTCTCCTGCACGTGCTGATGACGCCGCGCTCGCTGCGCTGTGGGTAAGGATGTTGGCCTGAAGCTGGGTCCCCGCTGGACGAACGACGTCGTCGCTCGGGGACTCGCTGGTCTCGACTCCAGCGGGTTCCGACTCCTCCTGGTAACGCCGTTCTGCGTCGCGGTAGACGACCGGACGCAGGTCAACGCGCTGACGGCGTAGACTTCACCGGGGTTGCGCTGGCTGTCGACCTCGTTTGCGGACCCGACGCTCGCTGACGCAATCTGCGACCGCCTCGTGCACAACGCCCACCTGCTCGCCCTCCGAGGGCCGTCGGGCAGGAAGAAGAAGGGACTCGGAACCGAGACGGAGACCAAGGAAAAGAACTGATCATCCCTGCGTCGCTGCGCTCCGGCGGATCAAGCCGGACCCGTCGCTGCCCTCCGGTGGCGCCCAGGTGTCCGGAACGCGTGGCCAGATGCGCTCGGACCCGGTGCCCAGGTTGGCCGGAATACGCAGTAGTGATCACGAACCGCCTCGACGTGCAAACACGGTCGGGATTCACCGGCATCGGGCAGCAGAGGAGGGCTCAACGGTCATACCGGGTCGCGCACCGCCTGTCTGGAAGGCGACGCCTGGCTGTAAGGCGACGACGGCCGGTTCAGGACGAAGGTCCGGGACCATGGATGCATGCGGAGCGCGATGAAGATTCAGGGACGCGCTTGTCTGGCTGGACCGCGTGGCTCGGCGGGTACCCGAGATGCGCCGTGTAGCGCCACGGTGGCGCCACGTGTTGCACCTCCTGCGGAGGCGCCTCTTTGCGCGCGAACGCCGCCGTTGCGACGGGCCGAGGAGGTGGAACACGTGTTGCTCTGCTCTCGAGCGGTGCTGCCGGACCCTCTGGCAGCGACAACGTGGCGCTGGCGAACCATGCCGCGCCCCTCTTGCCTCGGAGAAGACGACATGACCAACCCTCGCTCTACGTTCCTTTCGTCCATCGCTGCCTCGCTCTTCGCTGCGGCGATGCTTGTGGGCTGCGGCGCTCCCGTGGAGAGCGGCGAGCACGGCGAGGAGGGCTTCGATGACGAGGTCGCGGAGACCGATGATGCGGTCGGCGAGTCCGAAGAAGCGCTCAGGCCGGCCAACCCGACCGGCGGTGGTGGGTGCGGGTATTTCTGTCCGTGGTGGGCCAAAGACCTTTCGGATTGCCTGATGATTCCCTGCGACGACGCGGTGGCGAGTCCCTGAGGCCTCTTGCGACAGAGCGGCCGTTGACCTCTACGGCGAGTGCACCTGGGTGTTGAGTGCCGACCCCCGACCGGAGACAAGCACGCCCTTGTCCCGAGCATCTGCCGCGCTGCCCCGACGCTCGATAGGATGAATGAATGAAGGCCACGTGGATGGTCGCCGCGGTGCTGGCTGGGTGCGCAGGCTGCGGCGGTCTCGACCGGGACCCGGCTCCGAGCGGCCCCGCCCTGCAGTGCGACGCGCTGAAGCCGTCCGGGGTGGCGAGCTGCGATCTCGTGGCGCCCGAGGCGGTCGTGCTGGCGCGCATCGCGCCGCTTCCCGGCGAGGACTCGGGAGCCAACGGGTTCCACGTGGCATCGGACGGTGCGTTCCTCTACTACGTATCCGAATCGCGCGTCTTTCGGCTGGCCGTGGGCGGCGGTGAGCCGGAGGCGCTGACCGCGAGCGGCTCGGCGGGTGGGTCGTTCGGGCTTGCGGACGGTTGGCTGTACTGGACCAAGGATCGGGTGGTGTCGCGGATGCCCGCGGAGGGCGGCGACGTGGAGACGCTGCTGGAGCTGCCGGAGGAGGTGGGGTGGTCCGTGGTGCCCGATGCCATCCTGTGGTGGCGATACGCCGGCGAGGCGGAGCCGCTGCGGCGCTTCCGCATCTCCACCGGGGAGACGACGGACCTGTGGAGCAGCCCAGCCGACCAGGGCATCCGGGGCGCAGCGACCGACGGGGAGCACGTGTACATGGCGCTCACCACGGACTTGGTGCGAATCCCGCTCGAGGGTGGAGCGACCGAGGTGCTGTCGGCGTACGGCGGCGCGCTCGGGCCAACGCCGCAGGTGGTGCGCGGGATCCTGGAGCTCACGAACGAGCACGTGTACTTCGCCGGCAGCGGCCCGGGCCCCCAGCCGGACGGGTCGGAGGGCCACGGGCCGCGGATTCTGCGAGCGACGAAGGCAGCGCCGCACACGGTGGACAGTGCCGCGGATGGGTTCGCGGCTCGCATGGCCATCCACGCCGGCGCGCTCTTCGCCGACCTCGCCGTGCCGGTCTCGGGGGAGGAGGCACATGGCGCCATCGTCCGCGTGGCTCCGGACGGCACCGTCGAGCCCATCGCCGACAGCGACCTGACCGTCGGGGCGGCGGTGATCAGCTGGGCGTCGGACGGGCTCGTGGCCTCCGACTGCTGGGTGTACTTCAACCTGCGGTGTGGGGAGGATTCAAGCCATCGCCTCGTGGCAATGCCGAACCCGGCGAGCACGCGGTAGCGAGGTTGCTCGGGTAGCGACGCCGAATGACCTCCACGAGCGGTGCCGTGCGCACACCTGGCGGTTGTGACCTGGCGGCAAGGCTCATTGGCCCTGGATGTCCGCGCGGCCGGCGGGGTCCCCGAGGGAGCCGAATTCGTTGCTGCTCCAGCAGCGGATGGGGCCCGAGGGCGCAGGTGTATCGCTTGCCGGGGCGGACGGATGTGTATCCGGCTTCGAGGCCGGGGACGGCAGATGGGGCGAGCTTGGGGGCCGTCGGTTCGCCGCCGAGCTCGCCGTACTTGTTCTGGCCCCAGCAATGGACCGCGCCCTGGGTGGTGATGGCGCAGGCGTGCCACCAGGCGGCGGCGATGGAGGTGACGGTGGAGCCGAGGGCGGAGACGGCGACGGGGGCGAGGCGCTGATCGGTGGTGCCGTCGCCGAGCTGGCCGTCTGCGTTGTTGCCCCAGCAGCGGGCGGCGCCGGTTGTCAGGAGCGCGCAGGTGTATCCGTCGCCGGCGGTGATGGCGGCGACGCCGGAGCCGAGGCCGGTGACGTCGACGGGGGTCGGGCGTTCCTCGGTGGTGCCGTCCCCGAGCTGGCCGTGGTCGTTGACGCCCCAGCAGCGCGCCGCTCCGCCCGTGGTGACGACGCAGATGTGCTTGTAACCCGCGCTGACGGCGGCGATGCCCGAGGAGGCTCCGGGGACCTCGACGGGCCTGGTGTGCACCCGATGCTGCGCGGGCGGCTGAAGTCGGTGCCCCAGCAATGACGTGCGCCGGCGGCCGTGAGCGCGCAGGTGGCGTACTCTCCGGCGCTGATGGCCGCGACGCCGGTGAGGCCGGTGACCTCGACCGGGCTATGGCGGTCGACCGTGGTGCCGTCACCGAGGTGACCGGGCTCGTTGTTGCCCCAGGAGAGGACGCGGCCGGCCGCGGTCAGGGCGCAGGTGTGGAGGGCGCCCGAGGTGATGGCCATGACGCCGGTGCTCAGATTGGTGACGTCGACGGGCGCCGGGCTGCGGGTGGTGGTGCCGTTGCCGAGCTGGCCGTAGTGGTTGTCGCCCCAGCAGCGGACGCCGCCTGCGGGGGTGAGGGCGCCGGTGTGGACGCCGCCGACGGCGAGGCGGCGAGCGTGAGCGGGGGAGCCGGGTCGTGGGGTGGGCGAAGGGGCCGCGGCGGCTAGGGGCGCTGCGGTGGCTGGGGGCGCTGCGGTGGCCGGGTGCGTGGGGGTGGCCGGCAGGCGGGTCGTCGTGCACGCAGGGATCAGCAGGCAGGTAGCGGCTGCCGAGACGCGGAGCGCGATCCGCAAGAGGGTCTGGTCGGACATCTGCGTCTTCGTGGCGCGCGCGCAGCGAGGTGCGCCCCACCCTCGACGAGCGGCCGCTGCGCATCCTACAACCGCCGCCGGCGACGGAAGGCAGGACGTGGACGGCAGCGGGTTCCGAGGAGGGTGGCGGTGCAGGCGTCGCCGTCTGCGAACGCGAGCCCCGTCACGCACGGCGGTGCGGTGTTTACAAAACATTGGTAAATGTTACTAAGTACCTAGGATTCGTAACGTGCCCCATCCAGCTTCACTCGACGCTCGTCTACAACGCCTTACTCGGCAACAGGGCGTGCTCCGGAGCCGAGACTTCGAGGGGGCAGGAATCGATCGGACGGCCCTGCGCCGCCTGGTGAAGGCGGGCACACTCGAACACGTTGGACGGGGCTTGTACGCGCTTCCGAGGGGCAAGGTCACCGAGCACCATGCGCTGGTGCAAGCGTCTCTGCGAGTGCCCAAGGGCATCGTGTGCCTGCTCTCGGCACTGCAGTTCCACGCGCTGTCCACCCGGTCGCCCCACGAGGTCTGGATGGCCCTGAGCACCCGCGCCTGGAAACCGGTCGTCGACTGGCCGCCGCTTCGCATCGTCCGCTTCTCGGGCGCGGCGCTGATTCATGGTGTCGAGACACACACGCTCGAAGGCGTGAAGGTGAAGATCACGTCGCCCGCGAAGACGGTGGCTGACTGCTTCAAGTACCGGAACAAGATCGGGCTCGACCTGGCACTCGAAGCGCTGACGGAGTACCGCAGGACGCGCGGCTCCGTGGACTCCATCATGAGGGCCGCCGCGGTCGACCGCGTGGCGGTTGTCATCCGTCCGTACCTCGAGGCCACGGCATGACTCGTCCAGGCCCAAGAAGAACGTCTCGATGTCGGAGCAGGGGAAGAAGCGCTGGAGAATAAGGGCCTGGACGTGAGGCGACCGACAGCCCTGGCAGCGGGGGCGCGGACCGGCCGAGCCTTCGGTCGCGGCCATGGTGGCGGAATCCTGAGCGCCGCCTGCGGTCATCGATGGATACAGCTTCTTCTCGAGCAGCAGCGCGCGACGGCGTCGGTGCGCGGAGGCCGGTGGCGGTGCCGTCAGTGCAGGGCCAGCTTGCCCTCGTCGGGGTCGGTCGGCGCCAGCTCGAACGGGCCGAAGCGGTCGGTCCACGAGGCCACGCGCTCCACCCTGTAGGCCGCGGCACGCACGTTCCAGGTGGTTGCGAGCGCCTTGTCGGTGGGCAGAGGTGCGCCGTCGCGAGCAGGTGCGCGAGCGGCGACAAGTGCGCCCTGTTCGATTCGCCCGGCGCCGGCGTTCGCGCGTCAACGGTCGGGGGGCGGCCGCATCCAGTGGGCCCGTTCCGGGTGCCCGTAGAGCCGCTCTGCCTGCTCCGGCGGATTGGGCTGCAGGAGGGGCAGCGCTCCGCACGTGTCCAGGCTCAGCAGCCGCTGTCCTTTGCTCGGAAAGAAGAACCCGCGAGTGGCCTGGCGCGGCACTTCATCGCGCAGCGTGTTCCAGGTGACGGTGAGGACCGCAGGACACGCGCCGGTGCGGGCCGGGCGCATGTAGATGTGGAGGGCGCGGCCGATGCCCTCATCGGCGCGAGCCACGGCCGCCCATGTGCCAGCGCATGCAGCCATGCTCAGCGACGCCAGCAACCAACCGCGGAGCCTCGGAGTCATCGCAGGGACGCCAGCGCGGGGGCGTCGTCGCCAGCCCGAGGCTGGACCATGCCGAAGTGCCTGAGCCAGGCACGCGCCATCTGTGCCTTGTAGAGCGTCTCCCAGACGTGTTCGGCGGTGGTCAGTACGGCGGCCGTGGGCAGTTCGTCCCCTTCGTGGCGGCGGATCCGGGCGCGGCGCTCTGCTGCCCGCGTGGGTGCCAGCATTGCCCAGTCCATGAGCTCGCGCTGCAGCACGTGACCAGCGAAGCCCCGGTGCCAGCGCGCGTCGATGACGGGCGAGAGAGCGCTGGTCATCGACGCTGCCTCTTGCGCTTCGGCGCTGGCTTTGCGGGCGTGGGTCTGCTGCTCGATCGGGCGCCAAGAGCCCTGGAAGGAGCTATCCGAGACTCCTTCAGCTCGGCCTCGATCCGCTCGATGCTCGGGAGGCTCGTCTCGAGCTGGGCGGGGAGCGCGTGAACGAGCTGGTACTCGGCGACACCCATTGGCTTGCTTCCGTCACGCAGCGCGTACTCGGCGACGACCTTGTTCTTGCTCTTGCAGAGCAAGAGGCCGATGGTCGGTGCGTCCTCCGGTGCCTTGATCTGGGCGTCGACCGCCGTGAGGTAGAAGCCGAGCTGCCCGAGGTGTGCCGGTTTGAAGTCGGTCGCCTTGAGCTCTACGACGACGTAGGCGCGGAGCTTCAAGTGGTAGAAGAGAAGGTCGAGGAAGAAGTCCTCCCCGCCGACCTCGAGGTGCACCTGCCGTCCCACGAAGGCGAAGCCGGCGCCGAGCTCGAGCAGGAAGCGGGTGATGTGCTTGACGAGGGCTCCTTCGAGCTCGAGCTCGCTGGCTTCGTCGCCGATGCCGAGGAAGTCGAAGCGGTACGGGTCCTTCAGGCTCTCGCGCGCCAGGTCGGACTGCGGCTTGGGAAGGCGGTCGGCGAAGTTGGTCAGCGCCTTGCCCTGGCGCTCGACGGTCTGGGCCTCCAGATGGTGCACGAGGACGGCGCGAGACCAGCCGTGCTCGAGGGCGCGCGCCGCGTACGCCAGACGGGCGGCGCGATCTTTGAGTCGGGTCAGGAGGACCAGGTTGTGGCCCCAGGGTAATTGGCCAACAGGCTGTTGGCCAAAGTCGCCTTCGGGCCAGGCTTCCGCGAAGGCGCGCATGTACTTGAGGTTCGACCGCGAGAAGCCCTTCATCAGGGGAAAGGCCGCGCGAAGGTCAACCGACACCTTGTCGAGGATTCCATCGCCCCAGGCTCCAGCGGCCTGCCGCTCCAAGATGTCGCGGCCGAGCTGCCAGTAGAGCAGGAGGAGCTCGCGGTTGACCGCGAGCGCGGCGCGCTGCTGCGCCGCATGGATCCTCGCCTTCACGTCCGCGAGCCACTTCGCGTAGTCCTCGGGCGCGCGGCCGAGCGAGGCCGGCGTGTCCGCGATGGGGCTGGCGGCCAGCGAAGCCTTCCTCGCCCCCGCCCTCGGAGGCTTCCTGGTCGAGCGCTTCGTCATGGGTCGCGTTCCAGGAGTCGAGACGCAGAGGGCGCGCCGCTCAACTCGAGGCGCATGCGCTCGTCGTCCACCAAGTCGTCCGGCGGCCGAGACGTGGTGGTGACGATGTACTGGAGCTGCTCACGCATCCCTCGATTCTATCCATCAAGTCGGGCGGAAGGACGCGCGAAGACAATTCACGCGGCAAGAAAACAAGGCAGGGGATCCGTGAGGGCGGCATTCAGAGGCCCGCGAGGATGCCCGCGGTCACTTCGGGAGGCACCCAGCGGTCCCAGGATACCGCCACGACGTCATCCTCCCGGCGGGGCGCGCCTGGCACTGCACCCGAAGCGACCAGGATTGCCTTTGGCCAGCCTGTCAGCGCCGGCGCGTACTCTGCGCGGTACAGCTGCGCCTCGTGGTAGCCCTCCAGGAGGTAGGCCGGATCGGACGAGAGCTTGACCTCGATGACGACCGCGCGCGTCTCGCCGGACGGGAGGCGGATGACGACCGTGATGTCGGGGCGCATGCGACCGCGCTGGGCCAGGTAGTGGTGGGCGCCCCTGTCGCTCGGCCCGGGCTCGAGGTGCGCCTGGTTGTAGTAGACGTCGACCTGCGCGCCGTCGTCGCGCTGGAGGCTTGCCACCTGGCGGCGGTGGGCCGCCACGAGCGTGCGACGCAGGCGCCAGCGCGCGGGCTGCGAGCGCTGGAGGTGATCCCACAGCGCCTGGAGCAGGCGCACGAGGACGGCGAGCTCGAAGCGTGTGGGCGGCGCGAGGGGGCCGAGCGCGCCCTCGGCCACGACGCGCGCGATGGTTCGTTCGTCACGGCTGTCGAGGCCGTCGACCAGCGCTCGATGCCACTCGAGCGCGCGGGCGTAGCAGGGAATCCGGCCTTCGCGTGCGGCTTGCTCGTGGAACGAGGTGAGCGGCTCCTCCGGAACCTCGCGCAGGACCGTGGCCAGCGTCGCGTGACGAATTGCACCTTCGCACTCCTGCAGCTCGGCGCCCCACCCGCTCGTTCCGAGCAGGCCCGCGTGACGCAGGCGTGCAAGCAACTCCAGGAGGCGCGCGCTGATGCAACGCACCAGGACGTTCTCGGGTAGGTCGAAGCGTCTGTGCCGAGCACGAGTGACAAAGCGGGTCGACTGGCCAGCGAGGTGGTAGGCGAGCGTCCCGCGGACGTCGAGCCGACCCTGGAAGCCGCCCTCCCATTCCCGTCGTTTCGTCTCGGTGCGAGACGGAAGGCGGCGCACGAGGTCGGGCAGGTCGCGAAGGGCGAAGGCGCGCAGCTCCGGGACGCGGGGGGCCAGCGTGCTCACCCCGCGCAGGAGGGTGAGCTGGTCGGGACGACCGCTGATGCGTTCCAGGAACCGTGCCGCCGCGTCTTCCGAGAGCGCCTGGGCGGCGGAGTCCGGCAGGAGGTAGCCCGGGAAGTGCTCCTCGATGAAGCGCTCCCAGCCGGCCTCGGCGTTCATGCTTCCGGCAGCTTGACGTGCGGGAAGAGCTCCTGGTACCGGAGGCGAAGGCCGGCATGCGCTTCGGTGGTCGTCCAGTCGCGGAGGGCGCCGTCGAGCTTGCCGAACACTGCGGCGGCTCCGTCGGCATCGAGGCCTTCGAGCTGCGGGAAGAGGTACATGGCCATCGCCTCGGCGAACCCGTCGCCGGACATGCGACGGCGACGCATGTAGCGGACGATATCGAGCAGGACCGCCGGCCCGATGGCGCGGTGACCGAGGAGGCCCGTGGTGCTGAACAGATCGGCGATGGGCCGGGCGGCTCCGGGATCGAGCGGCGGATCGATGCCCGGGGCTGCGCCGAAGCGCTCGATGAGGCGCGCGTAGGTGGCGTCGTCGGGGATGCCCACGTGAACCATCGCGAAGCGGCGCTGCACGGCGTACGAGAGCCGGAAGAGCGAGGTCTTGTCCCAGGTGTTCATGGTGGCCACGATGAGCGTCACCACGAGGCATGAGGGGAGCGCGATCAGGTTGATTGCGGGGCGCGG
>JBBJMR010000476.1:0-4696 GCA_037720395.1 Polyangiaceae bacterium | reverse complement strand
TGCGGTCGCCGGGCCCCGCCCGGCGCGTGCGATAAACGGCGAGGTCGAGGGGGGCGGCGGTGGCCTGGGCGGGGACGGCGTCGTGCTGCTCGTCGGGGAGGTCGGGCACGATGCCCAGCGCCACCGCGTGATCGCGCAGCGTCTTCTGCAGCAGGCGGCGGCCGCGGTGGAGGCGGGACATCACCGTGCCGATGGGGCAGCCCATGGCCTCGGCGATCTCCTTGTAGGACAGCTCCTCGATGTCGCTGAGCACCACCGCCAGGCGGAAGTCCTCGGGGAGCGCCTCGAGCGCGCGCGAGACCTCGGCCTCGATGATCGGCTTGAGCGCCTGCGTCTCCGGATCGCGCATGGCGCGCATGGTGGTGGCGCCGACCCAGCCGTCGGTGAGCGAATCGGCGTCCGGGCCCTCGAGCACGTCGCGCTCCAGGCCGCCGCGGCGGTAGCGGTTGATGAAGGTGTTGGTCAGGATGCGCAGCAGCCAGGCCTTGATGTTGGTGCCGGGCTGGTACTGGGCGCGCGCCCGCATGGCCTTGACGATGCTGTCCTGGACCAGGTCCTCGGCCTCGACCGAGCTCTTCGTCATGCGACAGCTCACGCTGTACAGCGTGTCGAGGTGGCTGAGCATCTCGACCTCGAAGGTGTCCACGGCCCTGCCGCGCCCCCCCATCGTCTGGCCAGCCTGCGGGGTGTGCGGCAGCTGGGCAACGGGGGCGGCGCCCTCGGCGCCTACGTCTCCGTCAGCAACCGTGGCTCGACGTTTCGCAAAGAAGAACGGCATGGTCTGGGGGCTCGAACAGGACGGACCCGACAACTATTCCTGCGGCGTGCTCTGCTTCTCCGCAAGCTTGGCCTCGAGGTCGTTCACGCGCTGCGTCAATCGCTTCACGTCGGCCTGCAGTTCACGGAAGTGCGCGACACCAGGCAGGATTGCGCCAACGCGCTCGTCGAGCTGTTGCTGCCACTGGTCGAGCGTCTGCTTGGACGTCTCCACGATCTCGCTCAGGCGGCCGCGCGGCTTGTCGGCATCTCCCGCGGCCGCAGCAGGCTGCGGGGAGGTGTCCGTCGCAGCCGGATCCTCTCCGCCCTCCCCCTCGATGCCGGGGATGAGGCGGCCGATCGGGCCCTCGCGCAGGGTGTTGATCAGGCGTTCGCCGCGCTCCTGGATGAGGTCGCGGAGGGTGCCGAGGGGCACCGAGCGCGGCGTCGTCTTCAGATCCTCGGAGATGATCAGCGCCAGGGTGACGTCCGTCTTGTCTTCCTTGGTCGCGTTGTCGATGATCTGGACTTCTTCGCCGGCGCGCACCATCTCGCCGATCTGCTGCAGCGTGACGTAGCGGCTGTCCTGCGTGTCGTAGAGCTTGCGATTGGAGTAGCGCTTGATGACGCGCCGCGGCTTTTCGCTACCGGGGGTGGGAGAGGGATTGGCCATGTCCTTGGTTCCAGGCGAAATCCAGTCGGGCGGGTTCAGCGGCCGCACGAACGTTCGACAGCGGAGGCGGCGGCGCGCTCGGCTGGCGGCGCGCGCGTAGACGACATTGGACCAGCATTATCGAGGCCAGGCAAGCAACGGTGATGGCCTCGACCACAACGAGGTCTCCGGGCCGAGCCTGGCCGTGCTTGGCGTCTCGGCCGGATACGGGGACGTGGACGTGGTGGTCGGCGTGGACCTGGGGGTCCGCGCCGGCGAGGTGGCCGTTCTGCTGGGGCCGAACGGGGCTGGGAAGTCCACCCTGCTGCGAGCGGTCGCCGGCCTGATGCCGGTGCGGCGTGGCTCGGTGCGCATCGATGGCGCCGACATTTCCGGCCTCGATCGGCGGGCGCTGGCCCGGCTGGTCGCGCTCGTGCCCCAGGTCGTGCACCCGGCGGTGGGGTTCACGGTGCGCGAGGTGGTGGCCATGGGCCGCTCGCCGCACCAGGGCGCCTGGCTGGCGGCCTCGCCCGCCGACCACCGGGCGGTGGCGCACGCGCTCGACGCCTGCGGGCTCGGCGACCTCGCGGATCGACGCGCCGACCAGCTGTCGGGCGGGGAGGCGAAGCGTGTGGCCATCGCGCGCGCGCTGGCGCAGGGCGCGCGCGTGCTGCTGCTGGACGAGGCCGGCGCGCACCTCGACATCCGCCACGCCGAGGCGATGTACGCGCTGGTGCAAGCGGAGGCGCGGGCCCGGCGGCTGGCGTGTCTGGCGGTGATGCACGACCTCAACGCGGCCGCGCGCTGGGCCGACCAGGTGGTGCTCCTGCAGGCTGGCAAGCGCATCGCCGCCGGCCCGCCGGAGGAGGTGATGACGGCGCCGCGCCTGGCCGAGGTCTTCGGCGCGGAGATGCGGGTCGCCGACGTGGGTGGCCGCCCCGCCTTCCTGCCCGCCGGCCCCGGACCCTCTCGATCTCGACCTTCCGGCGGCCGCGGTCTATAAGCGGCGGGCCATGATCCGGCGCGGCGCGCTCGCTTTCCTCACCCACCTCCTCATCGGCCTCACGCTCGCCCTCTGCCTCTCGTCGGCTGCCGGGCTCGTCGGCTGCCGGCAGGCGCGGCTCGGGCCCCAGCTCGACGTCATGGAAGTCGCCCCGCCCGACGTCGACGTCGGCGAACGCATCGAGGTCCTGGGCACCAAACACCCCACCCGCGAGGGCCGCACCGCGGTGGTCATCTTCCGCGGCGACCTGCGCCGGCCTGGCCAGCAGCCCCTCGAGGACCAGGAAGTGCGCGTCGAGGACGCGCAGGTCTCCACCGACAAGGTGTCGATGGTCTTCACCGAGGGCCTGCAGGCGCGCTTCTGTGGCCGCGGCGACGATGCCGTGCACACCACCTTCCATGGCGACGTGGTGGTGCAGCTCGCCGGTGCCACCGCGGACACGGTGATCGAGGGTCGCGTCAAGGGCGTCACCGTCGACTTCATCCCGCCCACGCCGCGCCGCGCGGTCATCGAGGCCCGCGAGAAGGAAGGGCAGCGCGCGCTCGACTTCCTGGGCATCGCCCTGGGCGAGTCGCCGGCCGCCGGCGGGCTGCTCGTCGAGTCGGTGCGGCCGGCCAGCCCCGCCAACCGCGCCCAGATCCTGCCTGGCGACATGCTGGTCAGCTTCGAGGGCGTGAAGATCCAGTCGGTCGGCGACGTGTCGCCGAGCGGGGGCGACCGCTTCCCGCTGGTCGGCGTCAAGCGCGGCGACGCCGCGCCGGTGGCGCGTCAGGTCTCCATCGAGGGCTTCAAGGCCAGCGCGCCCACCGACCTGCTCGGCGTGGGCATCATCCTCGGCGTGGCCGCGGCCATCATCCTGCTCTTCATGGCCCCGACCGCGGGGATCATCACCTGGGTCGAGCGGCGCGTCTCGGCGCGCATGCAGTCGCGCGTGGGACCGAACCGCGCCGGCCCGCAGGGCTTCCTGGTGTGGCTGGCCGACGGCATCAAGTCGATCATGAAGGAGGACGTGGTCCCCACGGACAGCGATCAGCTGCTCTTCCGTCTGGCTCCGTACCTGGTGTTCATCGGCGTCTCGGCGACGTTCGTGGTCATGCCCTTCGGGCAGTACCTCATCGCCGCCGACCTCGACATCGGCATCCTCTTCGTGGTCGCCGTCACCTCGCTGGTGACCATCGGCCTGATGACCGGCGGCTGGGCGTCGAACAACAAGTGGTCGCTGCTCGGCGGCATCCGCTCCGCGGCACAGATCATCAGCTACGAGATCCCGGGTGCGGTGGCCATCGTCTGCATCGTGATGATGACCGGCTCGCTGCGCATGCAGGACATCATCGCCGCGCAGGGCGGGATGGGCGCCTCGGTCATCGATGTCGGCGGCTGGCCCTGGTACTGGTTCGTCTTCCGCAACCCGCTGACCTTCGCGCTCTTCTTCCTCTACTTCACCACCGCGCTGGCCGAGGGCAACCGCGCCCCGTTCGACCTGCCCGAGGCGGAGAGCGAGCTCGTGGCCGGGTACTCCACCGAGTACTCGGGCATGCGGTACCTGTTCTTCTTCTTCGCCGAGTGGGCGAACGTCTTCGTGATGTGCGGCATCGCCAGCGCGCTGTTCCTGGGTGGCTGGCAGGTCCCCGGCGTCTCGCCGGCGCAGCAGGAGGCGAGCTTTGCCCTGCAGCTGCTGGGGGCGTTCGTCTTCCTCACCAAGAGCTGGATCCTGATCTTTGTGGTCATCTGGATCCGCTGGACGCTGCCGCGCGTCCGCATCGACCAGATGATGAACCTGTGCTGGAAGTGGTTCGTGCCGCTGTCCTTCGGCGCCTTCATCCTGACGGCGGTGTGGATGGTGGTCGGCCCGAGCAAGGGTGTCACCCTGGCCATCAGCGTGGTGACCTTCGTGGTCTGGGGTGTGCTGATGGTCCACTTCGTCCGGCGGGTTCAGTTCAACCTGCGCGAGGCCAAGGTCGCCCTGCACCTCAACCCCTTCGTCTGACCGGGACTTTCGGAACAGCAGGGGCGTGCCGCCCCTGAGACCCCGCCGGCAGGCGGTGTGCCGCCCCTCCAAGTCCGCTCGCCGCCCGAGCTCCGCGACTTTCTGGGCACGGGCGCGGCGCATCTGCGATCCTCCATCTCCGTGAAAGCATGGATGCCCTCGGGGAGCGGGGAAGGCGGCAAGCGCACCTGGTGCGTGCTTGCGCCGTTCGTCGCCAGCCTGGTCACCCTGGCGGCCTGCGGGGGCATGACCGCCGACGCCTCGTGGACCGAGGCCAACAAGGAGAAGAAGGCCGGCC
>JBBJMR010000197.1:0-16573 GCA_037720395.1 Polyangiaceae bacterium | reverse complement strand
TCTCTGCCGCGCCGCGAGGCGGCTCCGGATAAGGCGCGATGCCGGATAATGCGCCTTATCTGGCACGCACCATAAGGCGCACGCGAGACGCCGCTTCTACGAGGCGGCCATTGCCAAGGACAAGATCGCCCGCGAGGCCCTCTACCGCATCAAGCGCATCTTCGATCACGAGCGCACCTGGGCCGACGCGCCACCGGCGGCCCGGGCCGACCTGCGGCGCCGCCACATCGGCCCCGAGCTCGATGCGCTCTTCGAATGGGCCGACCTCCGCTACAACGAGGTCAAGGGGCAGCGCGGGCTGCTGCGCTCGGCGCTCGGCTACATCGTGCGCCAGCGCGAAGCCCTCCGCAGGTTTCTCGACGATGGCCGGCTGCGCCTGGACAACAACGCCAGCGAGCGCGAGCTCAGGCAGATCGCCGTCGGCCGCAAGGCATGGCTCTTTGTCGGCAGCGACGACCACGCCGAGGCTGCCGCCAACCTCTTCTCCCTGATCGCCTCCTCTCGGCTCCACGGACTCGACCCCGAGGCCTACCTCCGCGACCTCGTGCGCGTGCTCGCTCAGTGGCCCAGCGACCGGTACCTCGAGCTGGCGCCACGATACTGGGCTGCCACCCGCGCTCGCCTCGACCCTCGCGAGCTCGACGTGCCCATCGGGGGACTCACCGTGCCGCCGAAGGTCACGCCGCCCGAACAGGAGTCGAGCACGAGCTGATGCGGCCGCGCTGACCATCGCCGCCAGTCTGCGTCCCCCGGGTGGCGATCACCACGAGGGGGTTCGTGCAGCGGATACGCTCGTCGACGACATCAGGAAGCGCTTGTGAAGACGGGGGAGGACTCGCGCCCTCGCCGGTTGTTGACCTGGCAGACGCGGTCACCGTTTCGACGCGCCCAGATCGACGCGCCGAACGCCTTCGTTTAGCAACAGGTGCCTCGTGGGTGACCCGGCGCCCGGTCGCCCTGGCCTCCGCTTCTGCCTCGGAGGGCGTTCATCCCGGGCTCACGGAGAAGGTGTCTCCCTCCTGGGCGTCGCGCTGCACGACCACGCAAGCCCCCGGACGAAGCCAGCTCACGTGATGGCCGGTGGCGGGTAGCCAAGCCGTGCCGCGGCAGCGGGCGCCGTCTGCGAGAGAGACGTCCAAGTCCACCTCGAGCTGGGCCGGCCGACTTGGCTCCGGGGCACGTGACGTCACCCGCTCGACGGACGCCCGCCGCCTGCTCGAAGAAAGCGTCGTTCGTCGCGACAGCTCGTGCGTGGCCAGCTGACCCAGCATCGCGATGAAATATACGAACCACACGATGAGCACGAGCAGGCCGAAGGCGATGGCGGAACTGGCGATCCGTTCGCCGCTGGTTTCGCCGAGGTCCGCGGCAATCGAAGCGGCGTTCCTGGTGACGTACCAGTGCGAAAACGCCACGAGGAGCGGGACCACCGTCGCGACGGCGAGCCGGAGCCACAGCCTGCGCCTCTCGGGATCGCTCCGTCCCGGCGGCGGGGGCAAGAGCGCTAGCAGATAGCCCTGTGGACACAGCTTGGAAGCGGCGTGGGCCCGCGCCAGGTCTCTGGCCATCCGCGCGTCGGACTGCCTCGCCTCGCGCAGAAGCTCCATGGCCCCGCTGCGGTCACCAGAGCGCTCCCAGGCATTGGCCAAGAGCAGGACGGCCAGCGCTTCGTGGGCGTCCATGATCGGCGGGCGCGAGCTCAGCCGCTTCTTCACGTCCTGGAAGCGCGCCAGTGCCGTGTCGAGGTAGGCGCGCGAGATCCGGTACGCAGTGTCGGTCTCCAGGTCGTCCGACCAGGAGTCGCACGGCGCGAGCCACGCGTCGGCGGCCTCGAGATCCCCCTCGTCGCACGCCGCACGGCTCAGCATTCCGCGCATCACCTGCCGGTGCCTGGGCAGCGTCAGCGCGTCGAGCGCGCTCTCGCACATGGAGCGATGCCGCGCCGCGTCGTGCGTCGTGCCGAGACCGAAGTGATCGGCCAGCAGGCTGGTGAGGAATACGAGCTTCTCGCCGGCCTCGATGCTCCCCGCGCGCGCTTCGCGCCGCGCTGCTTGCCAGACGAGGATCGCCTCCTCGATCTTCCACGGCGCGATGGCGTCGTTCTCGAGGATGGACGCGATCCCCGGAGGCAGCTCGCGCGGCCGGCCATCCTGTTGGCGCAGGCGCGCGAGACGGTCTTCCGCGGTGCAGGGTGCGCGCGCGGCCACAGCCAGCGGATTGTCGTCGCGCGCGTCGACGATGTTCTGCGCCTGACAGTACCGGCACCGCACGCGGGCGCCTGCGTGGCTGCTCTCGAGCGGCGCGCCGCAGTGCTCGCATGCGAGGAGTCGGACGGATGCGCTGAAGGTGCTGATCATGGGTTGGTCTGTTAGGGTCGTCCTGCCGCCTTGCCGCGGGCAGGCGGCGCAGCCACCGGAGGAAGTCGCTGCCCCGCGCGCGAAGCGCTCATCGAAAGCGGGCCGACGGAGCACGGAGACCCCGTGCGATGGCTCGTGGGGGGCTGTCCGTGAGTTCGTGACCGATGGCGGTCGCGTCGTTGGTGGCGCAGCAGCGCTGCAGCTCGACCTCGGATCAAACCACCTCCAGCGCAACGCCGCCAGGCTGCAGCGGGTCGAACCAGGCCGTCACCGCTGCGTCCGGAGCCAGCGCGGCCAGCTGCGGAGCGGTGAGAAGCAGCGTGACCCGAGCCCGGAACGGCGCGCTGTCGAGCGGACTGACCTGCACCTCGACATGGACCTGCTGGCGCTCCACCGTCGTGACGCCGGTGGGCGCCGACGCGATCACTCGCGCCATGGCGGGCGCGCCTTCCGCTATCAGCCGCGTCTGCCTCGCTGCCTCCCGTTCATAGAGGGAGGCGAGTCGGCGGCTGCGCCAGAGGGATCGCAAACTGCCGACCGTGACGAGGAAGATCACTCCAAGCCCGATCGCGGCGTGTCCAAGAGCATCGCCGATGAACGCTGCGGCGGCCACCCCCACGAACAACGCGGTCAAGATGATGATGGGCCAGCCATCGCCGGTCATGGAGCCGGAACCGGCCGCCTTTGAAACCACCGCGGCGGCTGCCGCCGCGTGCGCATGAGAGGCCACCTGAAATGTGCGGGGACAGAGACACATTCGCCTGTGTTGCTCGCGTACCAGCGAGAGCGACACGCGCGCTCCGGCTCCCCTGAAGGCGGCGACGAGCGACTCCACGGCGGCCTCCCCATTGCCCGTCTGCTCGTGCGCGTTGCCGCGAAGCAGTACGCCCATCGGGACGGCGCTCGACGCCAACGGAATCTCGTTCGCCGTCCTCCCGAGCAGGTCCAGCACGTGGCCGAATCGGCAGCGTGCCGTGTCGATGTAGGCAAGCGTGATGCGCCACGCGCTGTCGGACTCCAGATCATCGGAGCAGCGGTCGCAGGGTGCCAGCCAAGCCTCCGCGGCGTCCAGGTCGCCTTCGGAAGCGGCCGCCCGGCTCAAGTGTCCGCGTAGGACCTGGCGGTGCCTGGGCAAGTGCACCGCATCGAGCGCCGCCTCCAGCAGGGCGCGGTGCCGGGCGGGGTCATGAGCTCGGGAGCGGAGATGGGCGTTCGAAATGAGGACCGTGAGGTGGAGCAGCCGTTCTCCAGCATCCGTGCCACCGTGCAACCGCGCCTCACGCCGCGTCGCCTGCCAGACCTGCGTCGCCTCGGTGAGCTTCCAGGCCGGGATCTCGTCATGCTCGATCAGCGCCGCGAGCGCGCTCGGGATAGCCCGCTGTCGCGTTGCCTGATGCCGAAGCCGCGCCAGGCGCTCTGCTTCGGGCAACGGGGCGCCCGCATGGAACAGGCTCAGCGGTCGGTCGTCGCGTGGCGCGACGCTGTGGACCGCGCCGCAGTAACGACAGCTCGCGGCGCCGCCCCGCTCCTCGGTCCGCAACGGCGCGCCGCAGTGGTCGCAGGCGACGAGGCGGAACAGGGTGCTGTAGGTAGGACCGGATGCGCTCATGGACGTCGCGGGGTGCGCGTTCTGACGCCGATGGCGGCGCAGAGCATCCACGTTCGGCCCCCCCTCCGCATCGGCATCAGCTCCCGAGCACCACGGTGGTCCCGCTCTGCCCCTCAAGCCCATCGTTGCCCGCGCCGGCGCCCGCGCCGCCGGGCGCCACCTCCGCCTCGAACAACAGCTCCGTGCCGGTCACCACCGGCGCCGTGCCCTGCGACACGATTGGCGCCGACACCCCGCCCGCACCGCCCCCGCCTGGACCGCCCGCCCCACCCGGAGCGCCTTCCCCACCCATGCAACCTCCGATCCCCTGGATCCCAGGATCGCCAACCTCGGTCTGACCCAATTGGCCAGAGACACCATCACCGCCGGCTCCAGCAGCCTGGGATCGAATGGTGCCGAGCTCGACAGATATACTCGCCGCGAGCACGAGCAAACCTATGCTCCCGCCGCCGCCGCGGCCGCCAGGCCCACCCCCGCCCCCCCCCCCCCCCCACCCGCCCCAGACCCATCGGCGTCGCTGGCGCCGCCGCCGCCACCCTGTCCCGGTGGCCCATGCGTTCCATCGGCACCTGGTTGCGGATGCCATCCAGCGACATCGAGGCTGCCCCGAAGTGCCGCGCCTGGTCCCTGAGCAGCAACATCATTCGAGGTGGCACCTTTTTGCCCGAAGCAGCTTGCTTGGGGGATGTCGACGGGTAGCCCGCCAGTCCCGCCGCCAAAGTCGGGAAGTCCTGTGGATCCTGCCTGCCCGCCGGCGACGTCATCACCACCCTTGCCGCCGACGCTCAGCGTCGCCGCCCCTTCGCCGCACTCGCATGTCTTCTCCACGCCGCCCTTCCCGGCCATTGCAGAGTTGCCGTTGAGCGACGTCTGGGCCACGAACGTGAACGGCTCCAGCACCGCGTCGACGCCATCCTTGCCGCTGCCCGCGGTGATGAGCACCCGCCGCAGCAACACGTCGTCCGAGCTCTTCACGAACATCCCCACGCTGCTGCCGCCATCCTCCACAGCGTCCGCCGCGGCCAGATCGAAATCCTCGATCCGCACCGCGCCCCCCACGCCCTTGACGCGCATCGGGATGAGCCCCGCCGCCGTCGCGATCCGCGTCGGTTTCGCCGCGTCGTACACCCAGCCCTTGGTGCAACCGAGGCCGCCATACATCTCGACGGCCCGCTCGATGAGCACGTCTGCGGTGAGCGGCGCCGACTCCGAGCACACGTAGATGCGCTTCGCGGCTGCCGACTCCAGCGCCTTCTTCACCGTCGCGAAAGGCTTCGTCGGCGAGCCGTCATTCGCGTCATCGCCCAGCGAAGACGACACGAACACCCCGCACTCACTCGCCACCGCGTCGCTCACCTCACTCGGCACGCACGCCGTCGGCGTCCCGCCGCCGCTGCCGCCTTGGCCGCCTTCGCCGCCACTGCCGCCCTGACCACTGCCACCGGCGCCTCCGGTGCCGCTCGGGTCGGCCGGGGCACGCTCGAACGCGTCGCCACAACCGCCGCCGACGACGAGGAGCGCACACAGTGGAAGGCAGAAGAAGATGCCGGCCCCCGCTCCCAATCGCGGGCTACGCCCGCTCAGGAGGGGGAGCGTCTCGGTACCGTGGCCGGGCCGGGGCGGCTTCATGGCTGGAGGGTGTGGACGATGCGCGGCGGGCGCGTCATCCACCGACCTCGACCTCCTTGCCGCTCACGCCGACCAGACCATCGTTGCCTGCGCCGGCACCCGTGCCGGCGGGCGCCAGGTCGGCATCGAACGAGCCCTCCGTCCCGACGAGCGTCGGCTTGGTGCCCTGGTAGACCATCGAGGCCGACACGCCGCCCGCGCCGCCGCCGCCGGGGCCTCCTGCCGCACCGGGCGCGCCCGAGCCTCCGTCACAACCGCCGGACTGCGAATCGCCTCCATCGCCGACGTCGGTCTGGCCCTGCTGCCCCGGGATGCCGCTGCCGCCCGCGCCGGCAGCCTGGGCGGTCCAGGTGCCGCCTTCGGCAGTCACGTTGACGCGCGCACCAGGAGCGCGATGCTGGCGCCGCCGCCGCCGCCGCCAGGCCCACCGGCGCCGCCGCAGCCGCCGCAGCCGCCGCCGCCGCCGGCGCCCATGCCGTCGTCGTCGCCGGCGCCGCCGCCGCCGCCTTGCCCCGGAGCGCCGTGCACGCCGGGCGCGCCGGCCTCGGGCACCCAGCCGAGCGCGGGGTCGATGCTGCCAGACCCAGCGGCGCCGGGGCCCGCCGCGCCGTTGGCGGCGGGAGGGCTGCCATTGCTGCCGACGGCAACAGCGCAGCTCGCGTCGACCACACCACCTGCGCCGCCGCCATGGTTGGGCAGTCCCATCTCGCCATCCTGGCCGTTCATGACGTCATCGCCGCCCTTGCCGCCGATGCTCGGCATGCCGGCGCCGCGTCCGCAGAGGCAGGTCTTCTCGAGCCCACCCATGCCCGGGGTGGCGGCGTTGCCGTTGAGCGCGGGCTGCGCTGCGTAGGCGAACGGCACGAGCACCGCATCGGTGCCCGCCTGGCCCGTGCCGGCGGTGATGTGCACCCTGCGCAAGGTCACATCACTGGCGCCCTCGACGAACATCCCCACGCTGCTGCCGCCGGGCTCGACGGCATCGGCCGCCGCGAGGTCGAAGTCCTCGAGCTTCACGCTGCCGGTGACCCCCTTGACCTGCGCCGTGATCATCCCCGCCGCCGTCGCGATGCGCGTCGGCTTGGCCGCGTCGTAGACCCAGCCGTTGCCACAATCGAGCCCGCCGTAGAGCTCGACGGCGCGCTCGACCACCACGTTCTCGGAGAGCGGCGTCTGCTCCGAGCACACGTAGATGCGCTTGGCCTTCGCGTCGCCGGATTCGAGCGCCTTCTTCACCGTCGCAAACGGCTTGCCCTGCGACCCGTCGTTGGCATCGTCGCCGAGCGAAGCGCTCACGAACAGGCCACAGTCGCCGCCCACCGCGTCGCTTGCCTCGCTCGGGATGCACTCCGCCGGCGTGCTCCCGCCGCTGCCACCCTGGCCACCCTCGCCACCCGAGCCCCCGCTGCCGCTCGAGCCCCCGAGACCGCCATCGTAGGGATCGCACAGGTTCCCCGACTGACCGCACTCGGGCACGCTGGTGCAACCCACGTCCGCGAGGAACAGCAACGCAAGCATCGACGCATATGCAACCGTGGTCGTCTTCATCTCATCCCCTCGAGCCAAGTCAGAAAGAACCGCTCACGAAGAGCATCGAACCGTGGCGCGTGGCGGTCGGCGCAATCCGTGTTGCCCGCTGCCCGCTGACGCTCCCCGCGCTCCCATCATCCGACAACAGCCACCAGGCCAAGCCGCCGACCGCCGCGACGCCTGCCACGCCGAACGCGACTCCGCTGCCCATCTGAAGCGCGTCGTGCGACGACCGTTCGTCGGCGTACGCTTGGCAGTCTTCGGCGAGCGCCGATGGACTGCCTGGGCCGCAGGATCCGTTGCCACCCTCTATCTTCTTCTCCAGTGCCTCGGCGTCGCTGGCCGCGCCTCCGGAGGCGACCAGGAGGCCGATGCCGATCCCCGCGCCGATCAAGGCGGCACTACCGCCGAGGACGAGCGGCAGCATGCTGCGTTTGTTGCGATCGCTCCCGGGCACCACCGGGGCACCCGGCTCTTTCACTAGATGTAGCTCGACCCGCTGGGCCTGCGCCCGGGTCACGACGATCGTAGCGCGGCCGTCGGCGTAGCCGTCGCGCCGCGCCACGACGACGTGGCTACCCGGGTCGACGAGCACCTCGTGCGGCAGAGGCGACTGCCCGATGCTGCGCGTGCCGATCAGGATCTCGGCTTGGGCGACGTCGACCACGACGAGCAGCGCCCCGAGCTCTTGGCGCAAGCCCGCCAGCGCGCGTTCCAGATTCTGCCGTCGCACGGGATCGCCACTTGGCGGAAAGCTGTCGAGCGCAGCGCGGAGATGCTGGGCAGCATCGACCTTCTTGCCGAGGTCGAGCTCGACTTGGGCGAGGTTGCCGGCGACGTCGAAGGTCTTCTTTCGCTGCCAGAGCGCGCGATACAGCTTGTAGGCCTCGTCCCGGTTGCCCGCCTCGTAGGCGGCACGCGCGCGCGCGAAGTCGGCGTCGGTCGGGTCTGCCCCAGCGACGCGCGGGCTCGCTCCGGCGAGCGCTCCGCAAAGTATCAAGCTGAGCCAGAATCGCACGGTGCGGTCTCCTAGAACCATGACTTCGCAGACGCGGCTGGTGGGGTTGGCGGACTCGTCACGGCCGAGGGCGGGCTCACCGGCACGGGCGGCGCCCCGGTGGACACAGGACGTGATCCCTGCGTTCCACCCGGCGCTGCCGCCTTCGGAGCTCGAGGCGCGGTCACCGCAGAGGCGGTCGGTGCGACGGGGTCCGACGCGAATACGGGCGCGGCGCTCGAGCTCGTTGCCACCGTCGGCTCAGGCTGCGGCGGCACCGCACGCACGGTCATGCTCGATTGCGCTCCGAGCACGCGCTCGTCCGCCGGCGCCAGGCCGGTCTTCGGCATGAGCCACACCAGCGCGACCACCGTGAGCGTCGCGGCCATCAGCGCCAAGGCCGCGAGCACGCCGCGCGCAGGCGTGCTCCGGTGCGCTGGCACGACCGTCGGCCCGCTGCTCTCTTCTTCTTCTACGTCCGGCGGGTGCGGCCCTACGTCGACCGGCGCAGGGCGCGCTACCACGACTGGAAGGTCGCGCACGGTCACCGCGCGCGGGTCCGCAGCCGGCAGTGCGACCACAGCCTCTGCGACCTCGGCGGCTTGGACGTGCACGCGCACGTCGTCGAGCGTCTTGTGCTCGACCAGCTCCTGCGGAGCGATGCCGGCGACATACGCGCTGACTGCGCGCGCTGGCGGCTCCCGATGCGCTTCTCGGCCCGGATCCGGCCGGTGGAGCGGCACCTCGACCTCCTCGATCCCGACGTCCGGCTTCGCTGGCGGCGGGCCCTTCCTGTGGACCTCCCACACCTTGTACGCCTTGCGCCACGCCTCGTAGCGCGCGTAATTCTCGGGCGACCAGGGGTCCTTGGTGACGTCGACCAGGAGCTCCTTCTTCAGTGGCACCGGCGTGCCGGGGTCGGCCGCGGACAGTTCGGGCAACCCCGCGGCGGGCCGGACCGGCCACCGCGGGGAGACCTGAGGCTCACCGCCGGGACGAGGATCTTTGCCGCCGTCTTGGGTCATCTTGGTGCCTACGAGGTGCCTATCGAGCCCGAATCGCCACGTGAATCAACAAAAGTGCGTCGAAGCGCAACTTGCTGCCCCGGCCCGGTCACGGCTACAGGCTGCCGGGCGGCGCCTGCGTGACGCCTGCGGCGCGCAGGCGGATGCCGAGGCGCTCGAGCACCTTGTTGCGGTAGCGGTGGACGCTTGGGTAGCTGACACGGAGCGCCTTGGCGACCTGCCGCATGTCCTGCCCCTGGAAGTAGTGCAGGCGCACCAGCGTCTGCTCGCGCTCGTCGAGGCCAACCAGGGCACGGTCGAGCGCCTCGCGGGCGTGCAGCTCGTCCTCCGCGAGGACGAAGCGCTCCTCGCCGACGGCGCGCGCCATCTCCCCCGCCTGCGACGCGAACATCGCCGCCAGGTGCGTCGCGCAATACGAGTCGAGGTGACCTTGCACGTCCGCGTCGCCATCGTGGAACGCGTCCCCGCGGGGCTTCTCGTAGGTGAGCACGTCGGTGCCCGCCTCGCGCACTGCGCACTGGATGCGCTGGAGGTCGCGGGCCTCGCGGCGCGCGGCGTCGAAGATGGTCCCGGTGGCGCGGTACCTGGCGTATCGCTCGAACGGGACCCCCAGCGTGGGGTCGTAGCTCCGCGCCGCCAGCGTGAGCCCCTCGTCTGCCAGCGCGCTGACGTCGATGCGCAACGCGAGTTGCTTGAGGCGTCGTGCAGCGTCGCGCGCGATGTGCGGCACGAGCCAGCGCGTCTGTTCCACCATGCGCTGTTGCTCCGCGGAGAGCGGCGCCGAAAGCACGGGCGGCGATGGGGGCGCAGTCGCCGAGGCGTCGTCGGCGGCCATCATCCTGCGCTCCCGCGCGTGCGCCCGCGCATCGCGCCGGCTGTGTCCTCCGCGCCGGCCGCCTCTGCATCCGCGTCGCGCTCGCCGCTACGCTGCACGACGGGCGCCGGTCGCAGGCGCTTCACCATGTCCACGGCGATGGGATCGGTGGTCAGCGCGTGCTCGAGCTCTTCGCGGAACACCGCGAGCAACGCCGGCGTGAGCAAGTCCTTATAGGGCGCAAGCGCGCGCTCGACCTGCGCGATGACGGTCGGGTCGTCGGGGGAAAGCGTGGCGGCAGGTCGGTGAGGCTGCATGTCGGTCTCCGGGTCAAAAGATGTCCTTGGGCGCCGAAGACGGCCGGCGGGGTGCCGAGACGGCGGGCGGAGGCCCGAACGGCCTCGGGATGTGCGTCGCGGCCGGCGGCGCGGCCGAGGCCTCTGGAGGCGGTGCCGCGGCAGCGGTGGACGTCGCCTGCGTCGCGACGGCGGCGTGCGGGGACTTTCGCGCGGCGGCGCCGGGGAGCGCCGGCTCCGGCGACGGCGACGCAGCCTGCGGGGCTGTCGCGTCCGGTGCGGGCACCACGACTTCGGCAGCTGTGGCGGGCGGCGGGCTGAGCGTGGGCACCTCGGGCATTCGTGCGACCTCGGGCAGCGCGGTCGCCCCAGCGCTTTCGCGCACATGCGGCGCGACGACCCGCACCCACAGGACGGTGACCAGGGCCGCCGGCAAGATGCCGAAGAGCGCCGAGAGCTTCAAGGCATCGACCACGAGTCGCCAGGGGACACCACCACCTGCGCGCCGCCGCGAGGCGCGGCCGCCTGTGCCCCGTCGCGCGCTGCGGGTGACGGGCGCGGGCGTCCCGCTGGAAGGGCGTGGGAGTGGGTCGGTGCGGCTGTCGAGGGCCTCGCGCGGGTCCGTCGCGGAGCTTGCACGCAACGCCTGCTCCCGCGCCAGCTCCTCGCGGTGCTGCGCGCGCTCGATGGCCAGGATGGCGCGTGCCAGCGCGTCTCGCACGTCCGGATGCGTCTCGACGGCGCGTCGTGCGACGAGCGGCGGCCGCGTGGCAGGGTCGGCCCAGCTAGCGAGCACGATGGCGCACGCCGCGCGCACACCGGCGAATGGCTCGTCGAGCGCCGCCGCGACCGTGTCGACCGCCTCCGCGTAGCGCGCGTGGTCGCGGGCGTAGACGCCAAGGTTTGCGACTGCAGAGGCGCGCCGGTACGGGCGCTCGGGAGCGTCCTCCTCTCGGAGGAGACGCTTCACGACCTCATCCAGGTGGCCATACGGCGCCAGGCCTGCCACAGGCGCAGCGATCGGGGCCGCAGCAGGGGCGGCGGTGACGACCTTGGCCGACGGGATGCTGGGCACCGAGGGTGCCCGCGGGCGCGTGGCCTGCAGGTGCTCGCGCCGGGTGCCGAATGTGCTGCCGCCGATCGAACCGAGCTCGTCGCCGTGCTCGCTGTGGTAGCGGCGCAGAGCAGCCCGGATGGACGCGACAACCTCGCCCATGTTCGCGAAGCGCGCGTGCGGAGCCTTGGCCAACATCCGAGCGACGACGCCGGCGATGTAGTCCGGAACGCCGAACTGGGTGAGCGGCTCTGGCTCGCGGTGCATCTGCGCGCCGAACAGCGCGATCGGTGGAGGCAGCTCGCCGTCCTCGGTGAACGGATGGTGGGCCAGCATCTCGTAGAGGATGAGCCCGAGTTGGTACTGGTCGACGGCGAACGTGGGCCGCAATCCCATGCATTGCTCGGGCGCCATGTAGGCCGGCGTCCCGGGCGCCTTGCCCGGCTCGGTCGTCTTCATGCCGAGGTCCAGGCTGTCCTCGATGATCTTGGCGGTGTTGAAGTCGATCACCTTCACTTCGCCGCCGCGCGTGATGAACACGTTCTCGGGCTTGAGATCGCGGTGGATCGCGCGGTGCTCGTGCGCGCACGCCACGCCGTCGCCGATCTCCGCCGCGATGGAGAGCGCCGCGTCCGGGGCGAGCGGCGCGCGCTCGCGGAGGTGCTCGCGTAGCGTCTGGCCCTCGAGCAGCTCGAGCGCCAGCCACACCTTGCCGTCGGGCAGGATGTTGGCGGCGAACACCTTGACGATGTTCTTGTGCTGCAGGCGGCAGAGCAGGACGGCCTCGGCCTGGTTGCGCAGCCTCGAGACCTCGCTCTCGGCGCGGCTCGGCTTGAGCAGCTTGATGACCAGCGGCCGCTTCATGAATGGGTCGTAGGCCTCGTACACCTCGGCGAAGCCCCCCACCGCGAGCACGCCAACGATCTCGTATTCGAGGAACTTGTCCCCGGGTTGCAGGGTGGCCCTGGGGAGATCCGGCGGTGTCGAGGTCATACGCAGCGTGTGATCGGCGAGGAGCAGCATGGTAGCTCAGCCCAGCAGGCGAAGGACGATGACGACGGTGACCAGCGACAGCAAGAGCGTGCCGGCCGCGACCAGGGCGAGGAGCACCCACTGCGGCGACCTCCTCGCGGTGCGGATCGGCGTGGTGGTCCCACGGGTGCTGTCGGGCGCGGCCGGCCGGGTCCGCGGCGGAGGTGGCTCCCGCGGTGGTAGCGGCGCGAGGCGCGCGGGCCCTCTGCGGGCAGCGGGAGGCTGCGCCGCAGCCCACTGAAGTAAGGGAATGGTGCGATCGGGCCCGGGTTCTGCCGTAGCGGCAGCGGCCGCTCCGCGCCGCGGCGAGGCAGTCGCCGGCTCGGTGCTCATCCAAGGCGCTGAGGTGCGCAGGGCGCGCGCGACTTCTCGGAGCGCGCTGGCGAAAGCGGGCGCGCTCTCGAACCGGTCCTCTGGCCGCTTCTCCAGCGCCCTGAGGACGATGCGATCGAGCTCGGTCGGCACGGTCTGCGGCGCATGTGCCGATGGCGGCGCGGGGACCTCGTACACGTGGGCCCGGATGAGCTCGATGACGCCGTGGACGTGGTCGAACGGCGCGCGTCCTGTGAGCAGGGCGTAGAGCACGGCGCCGAGCGAGTAGAGGTCGGCGCGGCTGTCGACCCGCATGCCGCGGGCCTGTTCGGGCGAGAAGAACTTGGGCGTCCCGAGCGCCATGCCCTCTTCTGTGGCGTGCGATAAGGGAGCCGGCGACGTGCGCTGCGCGGCCTCGGAGATGATCTTGGCCAAGCCGAAATCCAGCAGCTTGAGCTGGCGCGCGCCACCGCCGGCCGGCGGGTCGCAGACGAAGAGGTTGTCGAGCTTGATGTCGCGATGCACGATCCCGCGCTCGTGCGCCGCGGCCAGTCCGGCGAGGGCCTGGTGGGCGTACTCGATCGCCTCGGCCACCGGGAACACGCGCCGAGCCTTGAGCTCCGCGCGCAGCGTGCGGCCGTAGAGGCGCTCCATGACAACGTAGGGCCGCCCAGCGGGCGTCTGTCCGAGATCGGTCACGGCTACGATGTGGGGGTGGGCGAGCAACGCCAGCGACTGCGCCTCGAGGCGCATGCGATCGACGAGGCTCGGGTGCTGCATGAGCTCACGACGCAAGAGCTTCACCACGACGCGGCGGTCGAGGACGACATGCACCGCGGCGACCACCTCGCCCATGCCCCCACCGCCGAGGAGCTGCTCGGTGCGGTATGGCGTTCCGGCGAGCGGATCGGCGGCGGGTGGTCGCGGTCCCGAGGAGCGGTCATCCGACACGGGCATCTCCAGTTGTTGCGAGCGGGGGCGCTGGGAGCGGGTCTCGATGATGGCGCTCACAAGGGGCCTATCGACCGTCGGTCGGCAAGTGGATCACGAGATTTTCGGCGACATTTTTCTGAGCCAGTACCAGCGGCAGGTTCGATGGGTGTCGGTAGAAGCCGGCGCTGACGGAGCGATGAGTCCACCGCCCGACCGGGAGCCTCCCGGGATGCGGATAGACGCGCGGTGGCGGCCCGGCGTCTCGCGGGGGCGTGGGAAACGCTCGCAGAAGAAAGAACGTGCATGTCTACGGAGCGAGAGCAGTCACAGAGCACGATGGACGACGGCAACCGTCGTTCGTGGTCGGCTACCGACCGACGCCGCGGTGCCGAGCACGCAGAACGCGCCAGCCTGCGCCCGCTCGGGTGGCGCGCGGAGCAATCGGATGAGCGCTGCGCTTTGCACGCCGCGATGAGCGCACCGAGAGACCCAGCGGCGCTGCCCGTAGCCGCGCACACCGGGGCACGTCCCACCAGGAGCCTTCTCATGCAGGAGTCATGGCCATGTCGAAGTTGACCGAGCAGCTCCGCCGTCTGCTCATGGTTCCCTCGCCGCAGCTCGAAGCGCTTGCTGCCCGCGAGGCATCTCGGCCCGCGGCCGCCGCCTCCCGGCCATCGTCACTGGAAGAAGCCTCCGGCGCCGTCGCAGCGCCCGCTCCACCGAAGATCGCGGTCATCAGTTGCATGCTCGACGTGCCGAGCTGGCGTCTCGAAGCGCCTTCTCCGGTGGGGGGCGCGCCGGACGCCGACTCGACGGGGGACACGGCGCTGCTGCCGGCGGGGTTCGCGGCCGGCCCGGCGCTACCCTTCGGCGACCCCCGCCGCCACCCGATCGTGCCAACCCCTGAAGCGGAGCCGAGCTTTGCGCCGCTGGCTGCGCGCGTGAAGGATGCCGGCGACCAGACCGCGATTCCCCTCGCCGTGCCGCGACGCGAGGTCCTGCCGTTCGCTCGTCTCGCCGCGCCTCCCGCCGCGCAGGACCTCGACGCCTACGCGCGCCTCTGCGCCGAGGCGGTCCACGCCTCCCGCTCCGGCGCACCGCTTCCCGCGGTCTTCGCACGGCATGGCTTCCACGGCCTACGTGCCCTGGCGGCGCTGCACGAAGCGTGGGCAGCGCGCTTCCGCGCGGACGGGGCCACGCGCACGGAATGGGAGCGCCTGCGCGACCAGCACCTCTCGCTCATCGGCTGCTTGCAGGAAGGAGACGCACCATGCCCCTCGATGTGCAACTGACGTTCGACTCCGGCGCGGATGGCTTCCGCGTCCATGCCTACGAATACGACGACGCGCTGCAGGACGCCTTCTCCCTGACTTTGCGCGTGACCCACGAAGACCCCGCGCTCGACCCGCGTGACTTCATGGGCCGGCCTGTGGTCGTCGCCCTCCCCGACGAAACGGTGGTCCAGCGCATCGCGGGCATCGTCCGCCGCTTCGAGCAGCGCTCGTCCGAGCCCACCGGTGCCTCGCGCTACGAGCTCAGCGTCGTCCCGCCAGTGTGGCTGACGCGCAAGTCCCGCGACCACCGCATCTTCCAGAACCTGAGCGCGGAAGAGATCTGCCGCCAGGTCATCTCCGGGTACGGCGGGATCGTCCCGGAGGCCGTCCTCTCGAAGAGCCCCGGACGCCAGGTGCTCGAGTATCGCGTGCAATGGGGCGAGTCGGACTTCGATTTCATGCGCCGCGTGCTCGCCGAGGACGGCGTGACCGCCTTCTTCGACCACGCGAACGGCAGCGCGTGGACGTTCAACGCCCGCACCACCGAAGGCCTGACCATCCTCTCGCCGTTCGTGCCCTTCGTTCCGCCGGGCGGCGAGGCCTTGCGCAGCACCTCCCCCCATGTTTCCGCCGTGCGCATCACCTCGAACCTCGCACCAGGGAGCAAGATGATCCGCGACTTCGACTTCCAGAAGCCGCGTTTCCTCATGGAGAAGCTCAAGACGACCGGCGCCACCCGCCTGCCGGCGTTCGGCGTCGAAGGCGACCTCGACGACTACGAGTTCGACGTCGGCAGCTTCACGACCGCCACCGATCGCGACGGTGACTCGCTCGCGACGCAGTACCTCGAGGAAGCCCGCGCCGGCTGGCGCGAGCTGTCCTGCGAGACCGACTTCATGCTCAGCGCCGGCTTCCACTGGGCCATCGAGGGCCACCCGCGCTCCGACGTGAACGCTCCGCTGCTCGTCGTCCGCGCCCACAGTCTGGTGGCCGAGGCTACCGACGGGCGCGTGCCGGTCCGCAAGCACACGCTGACCTGCGTTCCGGCCGACGTTCCCTGGCGGCCGGCGCGCTCGCCGAAGCCGACCATCGCCGGGCCACAGACGGCCGCGGTGGTCGCGGAGGTCGCCGGCACGGAGATCGACGTCGACGACCACGGGCGCGTATTGCTCGGCTTCCGCTGGGACCGCCGCGACATCGCCGCCGGCAAGCCGACACGGCGCGTGCGCGTCTCGCAGGCCTGGGCGGGCGCGGGCTTCGGGTTCGACACCATGCCGCGCGTGGGTACCGAGGTGGTCGTCGAGTACCTCGACGGCGACCCCGACCAGCCGCTGGTGACGGGTCGCGTGCACAACGCCGAGACGGTGTCGCCGCTGAGGCTGCCCGAGGAAAAGACGCGCAGCATCTGGAAGAGCCAATCGTCGCCGGGTGGCGATGGGTTCAACCTGATCATGATGGAGGACAAGAAGGGTGAGGAGCTGCTCGAGTTCCGGGCGGAGAAGGACAAGCTCACCAACGTCCTGGCCAGCCACAGCGAGAACGTGGGCGGTAGCCAGACGAGCCACGTCGGCGGCGCGGTCGTCGAGACCTACGGAGCGAGCCAGTTCACCGAGGTGGAGACGACGAAGACGACCCTCGTCGGCGGGAACGTGTCGGAAGGCTACGGCGCGGAGCTGAAGACCATCGTCGCCGCGCAACACCGGAAGTTGTC
>JBBJMR010000475.1:0-4745 GCA_037720395.1 Polyangiaceae bacterium | reverse complement strand
GTGGGCGTCGGCGGCGGCCAGCAGGGCGCGCTCGATCTCCGCACCGGTGGCGTCGGCGGCGTGCACGATGCGCCGCGCCGAATGCCCGCCCTCGCGCCCCAGGGCCGGCTGGCCGTGCTCCTGGTCGAAGCTCGCGCCGCGGGCGATGAGCTCGCGCACCCGCGCCGGGCCCTCGCGGACGCAGGCCTCGGCGGCGTCGGCGTGGCAGAGGCCGGCGCCGGCGACGAGCGTGTCCTGGAGGTGCGCCTCGGCGGTATCGGCGGGGTCGAGCACCACCGCCACGCCGCCCTGCGCGTACTTGGTGTTCGACTCGTCGCGCGTCCGCTTGGTGACGATGATCACCTGGCCGTGCTGGGCGACGTCGAGCGCGAAGGTCAGGCCCGCGACACCGCTGCCGATCACCAGAAAGTCGGTCGTCGTCGCCACGGGCGCGGAGGCTACAGGCATCGGCCGCCCGGCTCCACTGCCGCGGGGAGGTGCGGGACATCGGCGCCGGCGCCGGCGGCGGCCTCCGCGTGGCTCATGGCGCGGCAGGTTCCGGCGACGTACACGGCCGAGCGAGCCTGGGGTGACCTTGACGCGGTGTCCCATTGTTGGGATGACAGGGCCCCCCAATCCTCCCGCTGCCCCCAAGGCCAGGAGCCGCCGTGAAGATCCTCGTCTCCCTCAAGCGCGTCGCCGACCCCGACAACGCCAACAAGGTGAAGATCCCGCCCTCGGGCGATCGCATCGACACCACCGGCCTGGAGTGGAAGCCGAACCCCTTCGACGAGTACGCCCTGGAGGCAGCGCTGCGCCTCACCGAGAACGGCCAGACGCCGAAGGTGCGCGCCGGCGAGGTGGTGGTGGTGACCTTCGGCGCCAAGGAGGCGGAGACCACGTTGCGCGCCGCGCTGGCCACCGGCGCCGACCGGGCCATCCGCGTCGACTCCACCGACGACAAGCTCGACGGCTCCACCGTGGCCCTGGCCCTGAAGACGCTCGTCGAGCGCGAGAAGCCGGACGTGGTGGTGATGGGCAAGCAGGCCGTCGACGGCGACTCCAACCAGGTCGGGCAGATGCTCGCCGAGTACCTCGACTGGCCGATGGCCACCTTCGCCGCGACCATCAAGGAGGAGGCCGGCGCGCTGCTCGTCGGCCGCGAGGTCGACGGCGGCGTGGCCACCCTGCGCGTCAAGCTGCCGGCGGTGGTCACCGTCGACCTGCGCATCGTCGCCCCGACCAGCGTCTACTCGACGAAGACGGCGGCGACCTTCAAGTACAACGACGGCGTGCGCTTCGCGGCGCTGCCGGCGATCATGGCCGCGAAGAAGAAGCCGCTGGTCGAGGTCAAGCTCGGCGAGCGCGTCTCGGCAGAGAGCGGCGCGCTGAAGATCACCTACAGCGGTTTCCAGGCGCCGCCGGCGCGCAAGGCCGGCATCAAGGTCAAGGACGTGGCCGAGCTGGTCCAGCGTCTGAAGACCGAAGCCAAAGTTCTGTGAAGTAAGGCGAGGAACAAGACAATGGCAGACATTCTCGTCGTTGCAGAGGCCGCCGAGGGCAAGCTCAAGAAGACGACCCACTCGGCCGTCACCTTCGCCCAGACTGCCGCCAAGGCGCTGGGCGGCAGCTACTCCATCCTGGTCATCGGCTCGGGCGTGGGGGAGGCGGCCACCGAGGCCGCCTCGCTCGGCGCCGCCAAGGTGCTCGTCGCCGACGACGCCTCGCTCGAGCACTACCTCGCCGAGTCCTACGCCCCGACGGTGGCCGATCTCGGCAAGTCGTTCGCGGTCGTCGTCGGCACCGCCAGCGCGTTCGGCAAGGACCTGCTGCCGCGCGTGGCCGCTCGGCTCGGTGCCGGGTACGCGAGCGACATCAGCGACGTCCTCACCGAGGGCGGCAAGCTCACCTACAAGCGCCCGATGTTCGCCGGCAACGCGTACGGCCTCTGCACCATCCCCACGGCCGTCCAGGTGGTCAGCGTGCGACAGAGCGCCTTCCAGCCGGCCGAACCGGGCGGCAGCGCCGCGCCGGTCGAGAAGGTGTCCGTCAGCGCGGCTGCCGGGGCGGCCGCTCGCGTCGAGTTCGTCTCCCTCGATCAGGTGAAGAACGAGCGACCGGAGCTGGCCGAGGCGCGAGTCGTCGTCTCGGGCGGCCGCGCCCTCAAGGAGCGCTTCAAGGAGGTGCTCGACCCGCTCGCGGATTCGTTGAACGCCGCCATGGGCGCGAGCCGCGCCGCCTGCGACGCCGGCTACGCCGCCAGCGACCTCCAGGTGGGACAGACCGGCAAGGTGGTGGCGCCGCAGCTCTACTTCGCCGTCGGCATCTCTGGCGCGATCCAGCACCTCGCCGGGATGAAGGGGTCGAAGGTCATCGTGGCCATCAACAAGGACGCCGAGGCCCCCATCTTCCAGGTCGCCGATTACGGCCTGGTGGCCGATCTGTTCACGGCGGTTCCGGAGCTCGTGAAGGGCATCCAGGCCACCAAATCCTGAACCGGGTAGGGCGCTGCCTGTGCCCAACGTCGATGGATTCGTGGGTCGACGTATGGCCCGGTCCATCGCAGGTTCTTTCGATGGGCCAGCAGATTTCAGCGGATGAGCTCGCGCAGTGGCTGGCGGGCGAGGTTTGCGCGGTCGGCAGCATGACGCGCGACGACGCGCTGCGCCGGTTGCGCCACCGCGGCGCGACCGAGCTGACCGCGCTGCTCGCCCTGGCGCGTGCGCTCGAGCTCGGACGTGTCTGCCAGGACCCGCGGGCTCTGGAGCGCATCCGCGTGCCGGCAGACGGCTCCTCGTCGACTCCGCGGCGTTCCGCCAGGGTGGCTTCCGGCGTGCAGGCGCGGGAGCGGCAGCCGTGCCTGCTGGTCGTCGACGACGACCTCGCCCTTCGCGATGCGCTGTGTGCGGCGTTCGAGGCGGAGGGATATCGCGTGTATGCGGCGGCGGACGGCAAGGAGGCTCTCGCCGTGCTGGCCAGGGTGCCCACGCCCCATGCCATCCTCCTCGACCTGCAGATGCCGGTCATGGATGGCTGGGAGCTGCTGGCGCGCCTGAAGAAGGACGAACGCCTGAGCGAGGTGCCGGTGGCCGTGGTCTCCGGGGAGACGTCGAACCTGCCACGCGAGGTGCGCTTCATCCCCAAGCCCGTGAACATCGTCAGCCTCATCGAGGCGGTCGAGACGCTGCGCCGCCAGCCGCGGCAAGCCTCCGCCTGAGGGCGACGGACCGCGCGTCAGCCGGCGCGCCAGCCGAGGCGATCGACGACCGCCTTGTGGCGGTCGATCCACTGCGCCACGCGCTCGCGCGTCGTCTTGTAGGCGTACTCGAGGATGGCGCGCCGAGCGGTGATGTTCGCCGGGTTGTGGAGGAAGAGCATGGTGTCGGTGGGCTCGGGCTCGAGCACCATCACCGCACCGCCGTCGGCGCGCACCTGGCGCACGTCCTGATGGATGCGCGAGTGCGCGCCGATGCGCATCGCCTGGTTGAAGACCCAGAACATCCCCTTGTCGCGCACGCTGGTGCGCACGCCATGGCCGGTGGGCACAGCTCGGTTCTGGGTGCGCACCGGGACCAGCGGGCTGACCAGGATGGTCAGATCGACGCCGGCGTCGGCGGGGACGTCGAGGTGCGCGCCGTGCCCGACGCCGCCGTCGATGTAGTGCCGATCGCCGATGCGCACCGGTGAAAAGAAGGCCGGCAGGGCGAGCGACGCGGTGCAGGCCAGCGAGACGGGGATGTCCTCGTGGCCGGGCGCGCCGAAGAGCACGCGCTCACCAGAGTCCAGATCGTAGGTGGCGATGCGCAGGGCGCGCGGCATGGCGCGGAAGGCGTTGGGGATGCCACGGCGCAGGAAGAACTCGGCCAGGAAGCGCTCGTAGCGGTCGAGGGTGAACACGCCGGCGGGCAGAGAGTCGTAGAGGCGATCCATCTGCTCGAGCAGGAGCATGTGGCCCGGCGCGCCGCGGTCCTCGCCACGTGAGGTCAGGCGGGTGATGGAGTGACGCAGCGCCACCCAGCCGGTGGCCAGGGTGCGGTTCCACTCGTCGACGTCGAGCTTGAGGATGTGGCCGCGCTCCAGCGGGAAGAAGTTGTCCACCGGATCGAGGAGCGCGCGGTAGATGCGATCCACCGGGATACCGCCGGCGAGCGAGGCGGCCACGGTCGCCCCGCTGGAGTGACCGACGTACATGGCGAAGCTCTGCCCGTCGAGGCCGACCACGCCGTCCTCGAGCGCCGCCAGCGCGCCGACCTGGTAGAGCGCGCCGGAGAGGCCGCCGCCGGGGAGACAGAGCGCGACCTTCGGTCCGGCGGGTAGGGTGGTCACCGGCGGCGAGCCTAGCACTGGCCCCCGCCGATGCGGCTCGGCCCGGAGGAGCCACGCTTCGTGCCTTCCCGGGCGAGCACCGGGGCGCGGGGCCAGCGGCTGCTACGGGCCGGTTCGCATCGAGTTGTAATCCGACGCCAGCAGCGCACCCTCGAGCGCGCGGCGCAGCCGATTTCACAGGCCGGGGTGGCGGCTTCGCTTCCGCTGGCGCGTGCGCGGAAGCTACGCTCGCAGCGCACTGCTCGCGCCGAGCGTCCATCCCCTCGAGCTGCGCGGGCTGGAGACCACATCCTCATGTCGCTCTTCCCCCGGTGCCTGCGCACGGCGCGCGGCGCACCCCCGCGCGTGGCGACGCTGCTCGCGCTCGCCCTCTCCGCCTGCGGCCCCGCCGAGGTGCCGGGCATGGTGGGCAGCGCCGAGCAGCAGGTGCAGGTCTGCGC
>JBBJMR010000474.1:0-4752 GCA_037720395.1 Polyangiaceae bacterium | reverse complement strand
CTGTCCCTCGACGACGTACGAGCCGCCGGCGGCGCCGCGCCCCGACCCACCCGCGCCGCGGTCGGGGAGGAGGTCGAAGCCGTCGCTGGAGCGCGAGGTGTCGCTGCTCGCGTGCGAGCTCGAGGGCAGGTGCCCCTCGAGGTTCGTGCCCGGCGTGGGATAGCCAGGGCTGACCACCGTCGTCTGGGTGCTCTGCGCACCGGGGACCTGCAGCACGGTGACGTTCGGCGCGGTCCCGCCTTCGTCGCCGCCCGGCGCGGGCGCGGGTGCGGGCGATGGGTCCTGCCCGTACGCGCTGGACGCGAAGCCGGCGAGGACAGCGACGGTGACGAACGAGGACTTCTTCACGGCGCCACCGCCTTCACGCTCTGTCGGGCCAAGGCCGCTCCTGCCGCGGTGCCGGTTGCGGCCTTCGGCGCCGCGCCGCTCATCGGCGCCGTCTTCTTCGGGCTGCCCTCGGGCGCGCCGGACGAGGCAGGCTTGCTGGGCACGCCGTCGATGGTAGCCGTGGAGCCGCTGCCGCGGATCACCACCGGCTTCTCGGTCGCGGCCAGCAGCGGCTCGGCGGCCTCCTGCGCGGCTTCCGGACCGAGCTTGACGACCTGCAGGTCGGGCGTGTCGCGGGCCGGCGCCTTTGCCGCCGCCGCCCCCGCCGCGGGCGCGCTCCGCGCTGGGGTGCCGCGCAGCTCCACGCCGTCGAGGCGCTCGGAGAGCACCGCGTTGTCGGCGCGCAGCTTCACCATCTCCGAGTGCACCTCCGAAAGTTGCTGCTCCAGCCTGTCATGATTGCTCCCACACCCCGCGAGGGGCACGCAAAGGGCCAGGGCCAGGGGCGCGAGAAAGCGACTTCGCCGCATCGGGGCGAGCGTACGCGGCGCTCCTCGGCCCGGGCAAAGAAGCCGCGGGCGCTGCCCTCCGGCGTGCCCTCCGCTCGACCGGCGCCGCCCGGGCTGCAACGCGACGCCGATATCGCAATGCGTCGCCCGCACGCTGCTCGATCTTCCGGCGGTCGCGGCCCATCTGCTAGCGTCCCCTATCCCGCTGATTCCACTCCTTTTGCGAGGTGACAGGTGAACAAGGCGACTCTCCTCTGCTTGATGACGGCGATGACCGTCGGCACGGCTGTCTTCACGGGCTGCAGCAGCGAAAGCGACGACGGCGACGGGGCCTCGGGGGGGTGCTTCGACTACTCGACGTTCACCGCGGACGAGCCAGTGACCGAGCTGCGCGCGGACGCCCTGCCCATCCTCCAGACGTCCTGCGGCATCGCCGGTGGGACCTGCCACGGGATCCCGAACAACGACCTGCCGGGGCAGCACTACCTGGGCGAGGGCATCAACACCACGATGACCGACGAGCAGATCGCCGAGGTCCTCGCCCAGAACGTGAACCAGCCGTCGGTGAAGGGCGGCTCGATGCGGCTCATCGTCCCCGGCGAGCCGGAGAACAGCTTCGTGATGGCCAAGGTCGACGGCCTTTGCGCCAGCGACCTGGCGTGCACCGACGGCGACTGCGGCGACCCCATGCCGCAGACCGGTGGAGAGCTGAACGCCGCCAACAAGGACATCCTCCGCCGCTGGATCGCGCAGGGCGCCCAGGACAACTGACGCCCGCCCCGCCCCGTGATCGGTAGGCTCGCCGGACGCATCGTCGAGGACGCCGGCGATGGCACGGTCATCGTCGACGTCGGCGGGGTCGGCTACGAGCTCTTCGTGCCCCTGGGCACGCTGGGGCGCCTGGCCGCCGACCCCGCCGGCGTGGTCCTGTGGGTGCACACGCAGCCCCGCGAGGATGCGCTGTTGCTCTTCGGCTTCGCCTCCCGGCCCGAGCGGGCCGTCTTCCGCACGCTGATCTCCATCTCCGGCATCGGGCCGAAGATCGCGGTGGCCATCCTCGGCGCGCTCAGCGTGGTCGAGCTCGCCGAGGCGGTCGCGCGCCGCCAGCCGCAGCGCCTCACCGCCATCCCCGGCGTCGGCAAGAAGACCGCCGAGCGCATCCTGCTCGAGCTCAAGGACAAGCTGCTCGCCCCCCCGGAGGGCACCGCCGTGCCCGGGGCGCCCTCGCGCCGCGGGGGGAGCGACGGCGGCAAGGCGGAGCTGCTGCACGGGACCCTGACCCGCCTCGGATGGCGCCCCGCCGAGGCGGACCGGGCGGTGGCCTCGCTGGCGGAGCGCGTGGAGAGCGAGCCGCTCGACGCGCTCGTCCGCGATGCCCTGGCGCTGCTGTCCCGGTGACCTGGCCTCGGCGCCGGCGGGTTGGGGGGTCGAGCCCGCGCCCGGCGGTCGAAACACCTGAACTGTCGACACGGTGCGCGCTGCCGCATATGCTCGCCGCCGGTCGCGACGTCCTGGCGACCTTCGTGTTCGTTTCAGCAGCGCGACGGGAGCGCCCGTCGACATAGCGCGACGGCAGCAGCCCCGTCGACCCGTCGTCTCCCTGGAGAGGCAAAGCGTGATCACCTGCCCGAAGTGCACGAAGGAGAATCAGGACCACTACAAGTTCTGCCTCGGCTGTGGCGCCGAGCTGCCCAGGGACGCCTCCCCCAAGAAATTCGCGCCGGGGACGCCTCCGCATGGTGTCCCCGCAGTGCGCCCCGGCATCGCCGACGAGTCGACCTCGCAGGGTGCCGGGGGCGGGGCGCGCGCGTCGAACCAGCGCCCCGGCCAGCCGGGCATGGCGATGGGCGGCGGCGGACCGGGGCTGCAGCCCTCGTTCCAGCCTCCGCCCATGACCACCGGGCCGCCGCCGCCGCCCGCCGGCGGGGGCGGCAGCGTGTCCCCGGGCGCGGGTGGAGCGCCGCCGGTCATCTGCCCGCAGTGCGAGCACCCCAACCCCTCCTCCAACAAGTTCTGCGCCTCGTGCGGCTTCAAGCTGGCGCGGTCCCAGGCGTGCAGCCGCAGGCCTCCTCCGCCCCGGCGGCCGCGCCGGGCGGCGGGGTGGTGCTCACCGCGCTGCGCGCCGACGGCACGGAGGCCGGCACCTGGTCGATGCCGTCCGGCATCGTGACCATCGGCCGCGACCCGGGCTCGGTCTTCGCCGGCGACAGCTACCTCTCGCCGCGGCACGCCACCTTCACCCCGCGCAGCGGCAAGCTCTTCGTCCGTGACGAGAGCTCGCTCAACGGGATCTACCGCAAGCTGCGGCGCGACGAGCCGGTGAGCGTGCGCTTCGGCGACGTCTTCCGCATCGGCCAGGAGATCCTGCGCCTGGAGCCGCTCAGCCCGCAGCAGGCCAACGCCGACGGGGTGGAGCGCCTCGGCAGCCCGGCCAAGGGTTACGTCGGGCGCATCGCGCTGGTCGTCGGGCGCGATGCCACCGGCAACGCCTACCCCGTCCCCGAGAGCGGGCTGCACATGGGGCGCGAGCGCGGCGACGTGCTCTTCCCGGAGGACGGCTACGTCTCGGGCCTGCACTGCCGCCTCTCGCACCAGGACGGGCACCTCTTCCTGACCGACCTGGGGAGCTCCAACGGCAGCTTCATCCGCCTCTCGGCGGAGGCGGAGATCGTGAACGGGGACATTCTGCTCATGGGTCAGCAGCTGTTCCGCATCACGCTCTGATCGACAGGGCCGCGGGCGTTGGCGGGGGAAGATCGTCGTACATGGAATCTCAGCGCACCATCCGGGTCGTGGCCGCGGTCATCGAGCGCGATGGCCGCTACCTGATCACCCAGCGGCGCCCGACCGCGGTGCTCCCGCTCCTCTGGGAGTTTCCCGGTGGTCGGGTCGAGGAGTCGGAGACCGACGCCGCCGCGCTCAAGCGCGAGGTCAAGCACCGCCTCGGCGTGGACATCGAGGCCGGTCAGCTCATCTCCTTCGTCAGCCACCCCTACGAGCGCTACGTCGTCGACCTCTACCTCTACGAGTGCCACATCAAGGGCGGGGAGCTGGCGGCGCTGGCGGTGAGCGCCTTCAAGTGGGTGACCAGCGCGGAGTTCGACCAGTACCCGTTCACGCCCGCCGACGAGGCGTGAACAAGCTGCTCGGGTGAGTGACCCGGGGGCCGCCGGCCCGCGCGCCAGCGTGGCGCCGCCGGTCCGCGCCGCCCGCGGCTGGTGGAGCAGGGTCGCCGCCCTCGCCGCAGTATCTCGGCCTGGGAGCGTTCGGCGCCGCCAGCTGCACCTATCCCGATTTCCAGTTCGGCGATCTCGACAGCGATGGCGACGAGGGTGCCGGCGGCGGCGGACGGGAAGCGCCGGTGGCCCGGCGTCGTCGTCGACGGGCCCGAGCGGCCCGCAGGTGCCGTGCGCCAACCCGCCGGTGATGTGCGGCGTCGACGAGGTGTGCTGCCTGCACGACACCGACGTCAGCCTCGATCACTGCGGCGCCGTGGCCAGCTGCGGGCCGATGTACAGCGAGCTGCGCTGCAACACGGTGCCGATTGCCCCGGCGCCGCGCCGGTGTGCTGCGCCAAGGACGAGGACGGCGACCTCTTCCCCGACGTCATCGCCTGCCAGGGCACCTGCAACGCCGGCAACGAGATCGCGCTCTGCGAGGGCGTCGACGACTGCCCCGGGAAGCAGTGCACGACGCTCATCAGCGACTACAGCGGCTACAACACCTGCCACTAGAACGACCGGGGGCCGCGGCGCCGACGTTGTCGCCATCGGGCGGTCGTTCGCCCTCGCGCCATGGCCACCGAGACCGATATCGGTCTGCGGAACGTCTGCAAGGTACGCCCGCGGTGCGGCGTTAAACCCGTGCGCGCCGTCGCCGGTCACCGCTGTCCCCGGACCATCGGGAACAAGTCCCG
>JBBJMR010000473.1:0-4779 GCA_037720395.1 Polyangiaceae bacterium | reverse complement strand
CGCCGGCGACGGCGACCGGGTGGTCGGCGATCGTCACCTCGGCGCGCAGGAGATCGACCGATTGCTGGGCCTGGTCTCGGCCATGATCCCGGCCGCCCAGCGCTAGCCCCGGAAACTGCCTGGGTGCACGCCGGGGCGAGCTGGTAGAACCGGCTCGTGCGCCGGCCTGTCGGCGCGCCAGCCCGACCCCTCGCGGAGAACGCTGCATGCGCCTGGTCAAGATCGGCATCGTCAACGTCGACGCCACCGTCGGCGCGGTGCGCTCCAACGTCGACCGCTGCCTGGAGCTGGCCCACGCCGTGGCCGCCGACCGGGTGACCATCGCCGTCTTCCCCGAGCAGGTGATCGGCGGGTACGTCGCCGAGGACCTGGTGCAATGGCGCGCCTTCGTCGAGGCGCAGCGCCGCGAGCTGGGGCGCTTCGCCGAGCAGACGCGCGACCTGGCCACCGTCTTCACGCTCGGGCTGGTGGTCGGCGTCGGCGGCGACCTCTTCAACGCCGCCGCCCTGGTGCACCGCGGCGAGGTGCTGGGCTTCGTCCCCAAGGAGAAGCTGCCCACCTACAACGTCTTCTACGAGGCGCGCACCTTCTCGCGCGGCGTGCCGCACCTGGCGCTCGACGCCGGCGGGGTCTTCCTGGGCGACGCGGTGTTCCGTTTCGACTTCGGCATCGTCGGCCTGGAGGTCTGCGAGGACATCTGGTCGCCGGACGGCCCCATGCGCCGCCGCTGCTACTCCGGCGCCGAGCTGATGCTCAACCTCTCCTCGTCGCCCTTCCGAGCCGGCGTCACCGGAACGCGCCGCGAGATGATCGCCACCCGCGCCTCGGACAACCAGACGACCATCGCCTACGCCAACATGATCGGCGCCAACGACGGCCTGGTCTTCGACGGCGGCGGATACATCAACCAGAACGGCCGGCCGGTGCTGGACGCGCCGCGCTTCCGCGAGGGCTGGTCGGCGGCGGTGGTCGATCTCGATCGCACCACCCGCAGCCGCCGCGAGGCCAGCACCTGGCGCAGCGACCTCGAGCAGTACCGCTACGACAACGAGGCCGTGCGCGAGATCGCCTGCGCGCGGCCCACCGCCGACCGCGCCGACCTGCCGTACCCGGCGCCGGAGCCGGGCACCACCTTCTTCCTGCCCTCGGCCAGCGTGCCCGAGGTCTCCCCGCGCGACGCGCTCCTCGACGACTTCTTCGAGGCGCTGGCGCTGGGCATCGCCGACTACTACCGCAAGATCGGTGCCTTCAAGGGCATCGGCGTGGCCCTGTCGGGCGGGCGCGACTCGCTCCTCAGCGTGCTGGCCGCCTGGCGCGCGGTGCAGCTCATGAACCCCGGCCTGGAGGGCGAGGCCCTGCGCGCGCGCGTGGGCGCCACCCTGTCGACGTTCTACATGCCGACGCGCTTCTCCAGCGGCGGCACCCGCGACGCGGCGGAGAAGATCGCCGGCGAGCTCGGTGCCTCGTTCATGGTGCTGCCCATCGAGGAGGCGTTCGAGCGCGAGTGCGAGGCGGCGCGGGCCATGGTCGGCGGCGACGCGGCCGCGGGCCCCACCCAGCTCACCGAGATCACCATCCAGAACGTGCAGGCGCGCGTGCGCGGCCAGCGCATGTGGAACTGGGCCAACACCAGCGGCGCGCTCTTCCTGCAGACCGGGAACATGAGCGAGAAGGCGCTCGGATACACCACCGTCGGCGGCGACCTGGAGGGCGCCTTCAGCGTCATCGCCAACCTGCCCAAGACGGTGGTCATCGCCCTGCTCGAGCGCCTCCTGCGGCGCTTCGGCTTCGAGGGGATCAAGATGACCCTGGGCACGGTGGCCGGGCCGGAGCTGGCCGCCAACCAGTCCGGCGAGAGTGAGCTCATGCCCTTCGAGGTGCTCGACGCCTGCCTTTACCTCTACGGCGCCGAGAAGCTGGCCCCCGACGAGGTGGCGCGCGCGCTGCCCAGCCTCTTCCCGGCCATCGACGCCGCGCGCCTCGCCGAGTGGGCGACGAAGTTCGCGCGCCTCTTCACGGCGTCCATCTTCAAGTGGGTGCAGGCGCCGCTGGCCATCCACCTCGGCAGCCTGGACCTGGACCGCGAGCGCGCGCTGCAGCTGCCGGTGGTGCAGCGCACGGAGTGGAAGGACGGCTGAGCCGCGGCGCGCCTCCACCCCTGGCACGTGGATGCGTCGGTCACCGATGCGCCCGATCCCCCAACGTCCACCCCGCGCCGCTAGTCGGCGCACGAGTCCACGTCCATCGACGGTCGGCCCCACTGCGTTGGCGGCTACGTCGAGTTGGGCCGGATCGTGGAGGCAGGCCGAGCGCCCTACTCTCCGCAGGTTCGCCGCCCCGGCGGCGTGTCGGCGGGCTGGCTCGGGCACCGCACCGCCGGCAGCGCAACCATGGGCTTCTTGCCCCCGACCGCTTCGCTGCCCAGGCCGGTTACCTCGTCGCCATGCGTCTCCACGAAGCGGCAGTGCGTGTGCCACCTGTCGGGCCATACGGCGTGTCGCGGAATCGCCGCCGTCTCGTTCCCGCCCCTCCGCCGGTGCACGACGGGCGCCCGCGGCCGGTCAGCGCCCGCCCAGATGGTCACCGAGCCCCCATCCAGCCCCGGGTCGCGCGCCGGGCTGCGCCGCTTGCGCGAGCCGTTGCACAACCCGCCCGCAGCCCTCGCGCAACCATGCGTGATTCCCGCCAAATCGAGCGCATTCCGCCGCTGGCGCGGGGCGTGCTCTGCCGGCGCCGGGGACGCGGCTGGCAGGGCGGTACGGCTGGCTGCATTCCCACGGACTACCGACCCCGGCGCGCCGCGCGCGCCCAAGGAGCACGATCATGCACGCGACCCAGACGACTTTCGCCCTCGCCCTCGCCATCAGCGGTCTCACCCTCGGTGGCTGCGGAGGCACCATCGACGACGAGGGCGCCGTCGACGTCGCCGAGTCCGCCATCGACACCTCCGACTGCCCGGACGCGGTGCCACCGGCGTTGAACCCCGCCACCGACCAGAAGCTGAAGCTGGTGCTGCACGCCGAGGGCGATCAGGTCTACGGCTGCCAGGCCACGGCGACGGGCTTTGCCTGGACGCTCATCGCGCCCGACGCCGATCTCATCAAGCTGAGCAACGGCAAGGTGGTCGGCTCGCACTACGCGGGGCCGACCTGGGCGCACGAGGACGGCAGCACCGTGGTGGGCACGCGCCTCGCCGGCGTCACCGTGGACCCCACCGCCGTCCCCTGGCTCCTGCTCGGCGCCGTCTCCAACACCGGCAACGGCAAGATGAGTGACGTGACCAGCATCCAGCGCATGAACACCACCGGTGGCCTGGCCCCGGCCAGCGGCTGCGATGCCTCCACCGTCGGCGCCAAGGCCGCCGTGCCGTACACGGCGGACTATTTCTTCTACGAGGCCACCAACGGCGAGCACCCGGCGCAGTGCGCGTCGCGCTGACGCAGAGACCCATCCACGGCGACACCCAGCGCGGGCACGGATCCGCACCCGACGAGCGCTCGGCAGGTCGGGGTGCCCGAAGCATGCACAGCGCGACCTGCCTGCGCGCCGCCACTCCCTGCTGCTAGGGTGAGGGCGTGTTCGACCGCACCGAGCGGGGCTTCTTCGAGGGCAACGACGTGGCGCGCGTGATGGGCCCGCTCTCGCGCGCGCTGGAGCGCGAGGCCATCCCGCTCCAGCAGACGGCGGCAGCCGCCTGGGTGGCGCGCGGGACGCAGATCTCGTGGGGCATGGTGCAACGTGTGGCGCTCACCGTGTTGCCCACGCCGCAGGGCTTCATGCTCGAGGTGCGCGTGAGCGCCGACATCCAGCCCGGCACGGTGGTGCCGCTGGTGTTCATGTGGCTCTTCTGCTTTCCCGCCGCGCTCTTCGTCGCCTTCCTCGCGTACCAGGACTTCACGCGCAAGCAAGCCGAAGTGCTCGATCGCATGCGAGAGGCGGTCGAGCCGCTGATGATCCCCGCGAACTTCCCGGCTCCGTTCGCCGGCGCACCGCCGCAACGCTGAGCGCGCTTCCGCGTCTCGCGCTGCCGCGTCTCGCGCCACCGCGTCTCGCGCCGCACCGGACGGCGGCGGCCTCCGCTCGTCTCCGTGGCACGGAAGCTGCCAAGGTTTTCGCCATGGCTCATCGGCACGCCGCGACACAGGCTCGACGCCGACGCGCCTGCGTCATCGCCGTCGCGACGTGCGCGCTGGGTTGCTCGGACGGCGAGCTCGGTGACGCGGCACGCGACGCGGAGGGCGCGAGCGACGAACGCGGGGCGACCAACTCGGTGACGACCGGCACCGGGGCCGGCGCTGGCGGTCATGCCGGCGTGGGCGGCGGGGGCGGCACGGCCGGGTCAGCGGCCGGCGCAGGCAGCGGCACTGCCTCGGTGCGTCTCGACCCTGGCGAGACGAACAACGCCGAGCTGGTGGAGACCCTGCCCGTCGCCCAGAACGAGAACGCCGCCGAGCGCCGCGTGGTCATGCGCCTCGGTCCCGGCGCGCTGCCCGACCTGGCCGGCGGCGACCGGCTGCTCGTCGCCTCGGAGGCGCAGGTCACCACGCGCTGCGACGTCGGCCAGCTCGCGCCGGGCTGCGACTACAACCCCGACGTCCGCGCGCTGCTGCTGCTGACGGGCGAAGGGGACGATACCGATCCGCAGGGCACCCAGTCCCACGCGCTCGCGGCCGCGCAGACGCAGGGCTGCACCCACGCCGACCACCACTGCATGTTCACCTTCTTCCCCGCGGACACGGCGCAGAAGATGGAGGGCGCCTTCGACCTGCCGTGCATCGC
>JBBJMR010000023.1:0-48180 GCA_037720395.1 Polyangiaceae bacterium | reverse complement strand
CGCTCAACGACCCGCCGGTCAACGGCTACACGCACGAGATGATGAAGGACCTCGACGCCGCCATCCTCGAGGCGCGCTTCGACAACGACGTCCACGTGCTGGTGATCACCGGACACGGTGAGAAGTTCTTCTGCGCCGGCGCGAACATCAACATGCTTCGCGAGTCGGATCCGACCTTCAAGTACTACTTCTGCCTGCACGCCAACGAGACGCTGAACCGGCTCGAGCACACGCCCAAGCTGTGCATCGCCGCCATGAACGGGCACTGCGTGGGCGGCGGGCTGGAGGTGGCCATGGCCTGCGACCTGCGCGTGGCGCGCAAGGGCGGCGGCAAGTGCGGGCTGCCGGAGGTGGCGCTGGGCGTCCTGCCGGGCACCGGCGGGACGCAGCGCATGGCGCGCCTGGTCGGCAAGTCGCGGGCCATGCAGCTGATGTGCGAGGGCGCGACCTTCGACTTCGAGACGGCGCAGGGCTACGGCCTGATCAACGAGGTCTGGGAGACACCGAGCCACGCCGCGTTCATGGAGCGGGTGCTCGCCTACGCACGGCAGTTCACGCCCCCGGGGCGCGCGGCGCTGGCGGTGGGCCGCATCAAGCGCGCCGTGCAGACCGGCCTCGAGGTGGGCTTCGAGCAGGCGCTGGCGCTGGAGCGCGAGCTGCAAGCCGAGCTCTTCGCCTCGGACGACGCGCGCGAGGGCCTCGCCGCGTACAGCGACAAGCGCAAGCCGGCCTTCCAGGGGAAGTGACCGCGACGACGACGAAACGCGCCGCACTGCGGCGTTCATTCGTGCCGGTGCAAATGTGACGGACGCCGGCGGGAGCGCCGACGCGCTCTGCCACGCGGCGGTGGTTCGCCTCCCGACCCTGGCGTACGCTGTCGCAACGATTCGCCTGGAGGTTCACATGCGGCTGATGGTGGTGCTCGGCCTGTTCTCGGTCGTCGGCGTCGGCGGCGCGGCGATCCTCTCCTGCTCCGCGACCGGCGAGAGCAACGGCTTCGACGCTCAGACCGGCCCGGGTAGTGGCAACCCGTCCGGAAACGGCGGCGCGGGCGCCACGGCCGGCGTCGGCGGCGGTCTGATGCCGACCGGGGGCAGCGGCCCACAGCCAGGCGCGCAGTGCTCGGCCGACCTCCAGAACGTGGTCGACGAAAACGGCGGCGTCATCCAGCAGTGTCCGCCGGAGCAGGGCTGCTACGGGGGCCAGTGCATCCCGGCCTGCGACGCCGCGGCGCAGTCCAAGGGCACTATCGGCTGCGACTTCTTCGCGCCCGACCCGCCCTTCTACGCCAACGGTCAGCTCGGGGCGACGCAGGCCGGGCCGTGCTTCGCCGTGTTCCTGGCCAACACCTGGTCGCGCCCCGCCAAGCTCACCGTGACGCGCGGTGCGCAGATCTACGACGTCACCCAGTTCGGTCGCATCCCCAAGGGCATCGGCCCAGGGGTCACCTACGAACCGCTCCCGCCCACCGGCCTTCCGCCGAACGAGGTGGCCGTGCTCTTCCTCTCGCACCGGCCCGGCGTCATGAACGGCACCTCGCTGGAGTGCCCGGTTCCGCCCGCCGTCCTCGAGGACGCCGCGGTGCAGGGCAGCGGCACGGGCCAGGCCTTCCACGTCGTCAGCGACACGCCGGTGAGCGGCTACGACATCCTCCCCTACGGCGGCGCCCTCAGCTACCTGCCCAGCGCCACCCTGCTCTTCCCGTCCACCGCCTGGGGCACGAACTACATCGGTGTGTCCCCGCACCCGGACTCCGGCGGCTCGCTCTGGGTCACCGTCGTCGGCGCCGAGGACAACACCAAGCTGCAGATCGCGCCGCTCCAGACGCTACCCGGCGGCGGCACGGTGCCCATGGCGCCGGCCGGTGAGACGACCGAGGTCACCCTGGGCAAGGGCGAGATCGTGCAGTGGGTCGGAGGCGATCCGACCAGCGCCGTGCTGCAGAGCGACAAGCCGGTCGGCGTCTGGACCGGCAACACCTACCTGCGCGTCACCAGCGCCACCAGCCCGGGCGGCGGAGGACAGGACTCGGCGCACCAGCAGATCGCGCACATCAAGGCCCTGGGCAACGAGTACGTGGGCGGCAACGTGGTCAGCCGCTTCGGCCCGGCCACCAGCGAGAGCACGCCCTACCGCCTGGTCGGCGTGGTCCCCGGCACCGAGCTGGCCTACGACCCCCCCATCCCCGGCGCGCCGGCGCAGCTCGCCGCCGGGCAGGTGGTGGAGTTCGAGACCACCGAGGGCTTCACCGTCCGCTCCCAGGACGTCGACCACCCGTTCGCCATGACCCAGTACATGGCCGGGTACTGCACGCTCGGCGACGAGGAGTGGGTGCATCTGCTGTCGCCGCAGCAGTTCCTGCAGCGCTACGTGTTCTTCACCGACCCCACCTACCTGACCACCAACCTCGTCGTGATCCGCAAGAAGGGCGACGCCGGCTTCTCCGACGTGCAGATCGAGTGTCTCGGCGCGCCCATCGCCAACTGGAACCCGGTGGGCAGCGAGGGCCTCTACGAGTACGCGCATGTGGACCTGGTGAGCGGCGGCGTCCCCTTCGCCGCCTGCGGCGTCAGCCGCCACGAGGCCAAGAGCGCCGGCCAGTTCGGGATCGTCGTCTGGGGCACGGACGGCTGCTCGTCGTACGGCTACCCGGCGGGCGGCAACGTGGGCAGCATCAATGACGTCGTGGTGCCCCCGCCCGACCCGAAGTGAGCAGCCCGGTTCCGTCGCCGGCATGACCTGGCGCGGGCCCGAACCTCGCATTGCTCGCCAGGAGCGGCGCGCAGGGCATTCTTGGCGCGGTCCGCGGAGGCGAGGACAGCCATGTCGAGTCGTACAGCGTTTCCCGTCCTCGTGATCGCCAGCTCCATGCTCGGCGGCTGCGAGACCATCGGCAGCATTTTCAAGGCAGGCGCCTGGACCGGCGTCATCCTGGTCCTGGTCGTGCTCGCCATCGGCGGCGGCATCGCCATGCTCTTCCGCAAGTAACCGCCGGCAGCGTCCCTGCCGCGCTGAGCCGTGCGTCACTGAGCCGCGCCGCGCTCCCATATCGCCGCGTCGGCGCGGCTCCTGGCGTGATGCGGACTTCGTGCTCCGCGCGGCGGGGGGCTGCGCGCGCGTTGCCCGCGTTCGGACGCGCGTGGTACTCGCGGACGTGGTCCGGGCACGATGGCTGAGCGCGGTGGTCGTGGCAGCGGCGTGTCTCTGGCCGCGGGCCGCGCGCGCGGGTGAAGCGCAGTTCGACATCGGGGCGAACCTCGGCGGCTCGACGTGGCGCGGCGACTGGATGACCGGCGGCCAGCTGCGCCTCGGTTACCGTTTCGCCCACGTGGTGGCCATCGATGCGGTGGTCTGGGAGCAGTACGCGACCGTCGACGAGCGCACGAACACCGGCCTGACCGTGGGGGTGGCCGGGTTCATCCCCTGGCAGCGCGTGCGCCCGTTCCTGCGCGCTTTCTTCATCCACCAGCACGAGGAGGGGCTGGTCGCCGTGGAAGAGGAGCCGCTCGGCGTCCTGGTCGGCATCGGCGCCGGCATCCGCCATCGCGCCGGCCTGGGCGGCACCCTCGGCCTGGAGATCCCCTTCAAGAAGTCCGACCACGTGGAGTACCTGGCCTTCGCCGGTGGCACGGTGACCGGCTTCCCCGACGACACGCTCGGGCCGGCGGTCTACTTCTCGCTCGCCGGTGGCGTGGGGCTCAACTACTCCATCCCGGGGATGCCATGATGCGCCGCGACGCGGTGGCCCGCACGCTGCGCCACCTGGCGCTGGCGGCCTGCCTGGGCAGCGCAGCCTGCAGCGGCGCCGAGGAGATGAGCGAGCGCCCGTGCCCACCGCAGGACACCGAGCTCGGATACGAGGACTTCGGCAAGCCGTTCTTCGCCGCCTACTGCGATCGGTGCCATGGCGGGACCAACGCCTACAGCTCGCACGCCTTCAACACCCTGCAGACCATCCAGGACCAGCGCGAGCGCATCTACATCAACGCCGCCGGCCCGAACACGACCATGCCCCCCGGGCCGGACGGCCCGCCCGACGTCGAGCGAGACAAGCTCGCCGAGTGGTTGGCCTGCGGCGCGCCCGAATAGTCCTGCCCGAGTCGAAGAGCAGGGGCGCCCCGGCTGGTCCGGCCCCCGGGGCGGGCGATACCGTCGTCCCATGGGCAAGCCCGCAGTGCGCACCGGACAGGGACCGGGAAAGATCTCGCGCCAGGAGTTCTCCCGCCGCTTCCAGGAGCGCTTCGTCGATCCGGCCTTCGACGCCGAGCGCGCGCAGTTGGCGCGCATCGAGGACATCGCCTGGACGACCTACCAGGACAGCCACAAGGCGCCGCTGACGCGCCCGGCCGGCCCTGGCTACGCCGACCCGAGCTACGCGCTGGCGCTGCCATGGCTCGAGGCGCGGGCGCGCATCGACGCCGCGGGGGATCGCCAGCGCGACCCGGCCAGCCCCACGCGGGTGCTGGTGGTCTGCGGGTCGCCGCGCAACGACGACACCTGCCCGGGCGAGATGTCGAAGACCTTCCGCCTCTGCAACGTGGCGCAGCAGACCATCGCCGCGACGCCCGGGCACGAGGTCGACCTGCTCGACCTCAGCCTGGTGACCAGCGAGCGCGGGCGCACCATCCACCCGTGCAAGGCGTGCGTGTCCACCGCGATGCCGCTCTGCCACTGGCCTTGCTCCTGCTACCCGAACCCCGCGCTCGCCCAGGACAACGACTGGATGAACGAGATCTACGAACGCTTCACGCTGGCGCACGCGGTGATCGTGGTCACGCCGGTGCACTGGTACCAGGCGCCGTCCGTCCTCAAGCTGATGATCGACCGGCTGGTGTGCGCCGACGGCGGCAACCCCGACCCTACTTCCACGTGCGGCAAGGACGCGGCCAAGGCCAAGGCGCTGGAGCTCGAGGGCTGGCCGTTCCCCAAGCACCTGGGCGGGCGCGCCTACGGCGTGGTCGTGCACGGCGACGCGGCGGGCACGGAAACGCTGCGGCGATCGCTCTGCGACTGGCTCGACGACATGGGTCTGGTCGGCTCCGGGGCCCAGGCGCGCATCGACCGCTACATCGGCTACTACGAGCCGTACGCCGAGAGCCACCAGGCGCTCGACCGCGACGAGGCCTTGCACGAGGAGGTGCGCAACGTCGCGCGCGCAGTGCTGGCGACCAGCGCCGCCCTTCGCCGCGGCGAGCCGGTCACCGGCGACGAGGGCCTCCGCGCACCGCGCCCGAAGTAGCGCGGCGACCATCCGTTCCGCGGAGGTGCGAGGTCTCCTGGCCGAGCCTCGACATTCGGCCCACCGCGGCGCGCGGGCACTGGTGGTAGGCTGCCGCGATGGGGTTGCTCGGGGGTGGCAAGGAGCCGAGCACCGGGCCTCGGCCGCAGCGCGTGCTCGTCGCCGACGACGACCCCACCGTGGCGCGTTCGCTGCAGCGCGTCCTGGGGGCGGCCGGCTTCGAGGTCATCGTCGTCCCCGACGGCAACGCCGCCGTGGAGGAGCTGAAGACGCGCAGCTTCGAGGTGGTGCTCAGCGACATCCACATGCCGGGCACGAACGGCGTCGACCTCCTGCGCCTGGTGCGGGCGTACGACCTCGACGTGCCGGTGATCCTGATGACCGGCGCGCCGGAGGTGGACACCGCGGTGGAGGCCATCGATCTCGGCGCTCTCGGCTACCTGCGCAAGCCGCTCGACGCCGAGCGGGTGGTGGCCAAGGTGCAGCGCGCGGCGCGCCTGGCCAGCCTGGCCAAGGTCAAGCGCGAGGCGCTGGACGAGATCGGCGTGGCGGGTCAGCAGGCCGACCTCGCCGGCGTTCAGGCCGGCTTCGAGCGCGCCCTGGAGTCGGTGTGGATGGCGTTCCAGCCCATCGTCTGCGTCAGCCAGCGCCGCATCATCGGCTACGAGGCCCTGGTGCGGTCGCACGAGGCCACCCTGCCCGACCCGGCCGCGCTCTTCGCCGCCGCCGAGCGCCTCGAGCGGGTGGAGGAGCTCGGGCGCCGCGTGCGCGAGCGCGTGGCGCGGGCGGCGCGCGCGGCACCGGCCGGCGCGCTGCTCTTCGTCAACGTCCACCCGCTCGAGCTGCTCGACCCCGAGCTGGCCTCCGGCGACGCGCCGCTGTCGAAGTTCGCCGACCGGCTGGTGCTCGAGGTCACCGAGCGCCGCGCGCTCGACGAGGTGCGCGACCTGGAGCGGCGCATCAGCGTGCTGCGCTTCATGGGCTGCCGGGTGGCGGTCGACAACCTGGGGGCAGCCAACGCGGGGCTGGCCAGCTTCGCCCGCCTGGAGCCGGAGTTCGTGAAGCTCGATATCTCCCTGGTCCGCGGGCTGCACCAGTCGCCGGCGCGGCAGCGGCTGGTGCGCGCCATGACCGACCTCGGTGCGGACATGGGCACCCGGGTCATCGCCGAGGGCGTGGAGTCCGGCGAAGAGCTGCGCCAGCTGGTGGCGCTGGGCTGCGACCTGATGCAAGGGTTCTTCTTCGCCGCGCCGAGCGAGTCCTTCGCCAACCGCACCAACCTGGTCAGCGACGCGCCCCGCTGACTCGCTCACCGACCTGCTCCTCGGCAAAGGCCGCAACGCGCCGCGACGCACAGACGGCACGGTGACGTGCGTGGAGTGCGCCGTCGTCCTCCGCGGCGACGGCGGCAACCTCACCCCCGACGGCATCCTGTGCGAGGGCTGCTGGCGTGCCGACCAGCAAAAGCGCATCCAGGCCTTCGACCCGCAGCCTCGCGGTGCCGAGCTGGCCTTCGCCGCCGCGGCGCTGCTGATGGTCGGGGGCGCGGCGGCGGCCTCCCGCGATCGCTGAGCGGCGCTGCGCCGCACCAGCGCAGCGCCCGCGGCCGCCGCACCCACGCGCCCACGCATCACGGTGCCGCGAGCGCCGGCGCGCGGCTGGACAACGCACGCCGGGGGGGCCATCCTACCCGCCGCCCTCAGCGGGAAGGACGAGGCCCATGTCCGAAGCGCGCTTCCGTACGTTCGAAGAGTTCTGGCCTTTCTACGTGCGCGAGCACAGTCGGCTGGCCACGCGCCGCCTGCACTTCGTGGGCACCACCGTCTCTGTGACCGCGCTGGCCACCGGCCTGCTCACCGGCCGCAAGTGGCTGGCGGCCATCGCCCCGGTCTTCGGCTACGGCCCGGCGTGGATCAGCCACTTCTTCATCGAGCACAACCGTCCGGCCACTTTCAAGTACCCGGCCTGGTCGCTGCAAGCGGACTTCAAGATGTGGTCGTTGATGGTGCGCGGCGCGATGGATGCCGAGGTCGAGCGCGTCATGGCCGAGCCGGTCCCGGTGGAGGGCCAGCCCGTCGCAGGCGTCGGTCAGGACGGAGGACCCGTCGCAGGCGCGGACGGCGACGCCCATGGACGGGTCGAGATGTCGCGCGAGCGGGGCAACGGCGCCGCGCACCGCGAGACCATGAACTGACGTGGGGGTGGACTGCGGCGCTTCGCCTACGCGAGGCGCCTCCGCCGCAATCCCTCACCCCTGCCCCTCTCCCTGAAGGGAGAGGGGTTCCGCAGAGGGGTTCCGCAGAGGGGTTCCGCAGAGGGGTTCCGCAGAGGGGTTCCGCATCTCCGAGCCTCTCTCCCTGAAGGCAGAGGGATCCCGCATCTCCGAGCCCCCCTCCCTGAAGGCAGAGGGATCCCGCATCTCTGAGCCCCTCTCCCTTCAGGGAGAGGGGTTGGGGTGAGGGATTGCCGCCATACCGGTGATGGGTCGTCGCCGCGCGCGAGGGATGCTCATCGTTTGCGCGGGCGGGGCAGGTCGTACTGCCCGAGGCGGTTGGTGAGTGTGCGCCGCGAGATGCCGAGCATCTTGGCGGCGCGCGTCTGGTTGCCGCCGCAGCGATCGAGCACCTCGGCGATGCGCTTGCGCTCGAAGGCCTCGACGTCGCCGCGCAGCTTACCGTCACCGAGCGGGCCGCCGCCGGCGAGGCTCCGCGAGGAGACCTCGCTCCTGTCGACGATCGACGGCGCTGCGGCGACCCTCATCGGCGGCGGCACGGTGGCGCGGTCCGGCGCGCTGCCGCTGGCGTGGGCCATCCGCTCCATGGGCAGGTGCTCGGCGGTGATCTCCGCACCCCCACCGAGGAGCACGGCCCGCTCGATGAGGTTCTTCAGCTCGCGGATGTTGCCCGGCCAGCGGTAGGTCTCCAGGAGCGCCATGGCCTCGCTGCTTATGCGCGGCGCACGCCCCATGCGGTTCTGCTTGGCGGCCTGGGCGGCGAAGAGGCGCGCCAGCTCCGGGATCTCCGCGGGCCGCTGGCGCAGCGGCGGGATGACCAGCGAGATGCCATTGAGGCGATAGAAGAGGTCCTGACGGAAGAGGCCGCGCGCCACGTCGGCCTCCAGATCGCGGTTGGTGGCGGCGATGAAGCGGACGTCGATCTTGCGCGGGCGCAGGGCGCCGACGCGCATCAGCTCGCGCTCCTCGAGGACGCGCAGCAGCTTGCCCTGCAGGGTGAGCGGCAGCTCCCCTATCTCGTCGAGGAAGACGGTGCCCCCGTTGGCCGTCTCCAGCAGGCCGACCTTGGTCTGGGCGGCGCCGGTGAAGGCGCCCTTCTCGTGGCCGAAGAGCTCACTCTCCAGCAGCGTCTCCGAGAAGGCCGCGCAGTTGAGGCCGACGAACGCCTTGCGCGCGCGCGGCGAGCGGCGGTGAATGGTCGCGGCCAGCACCTCCTTACCGACGCCCGTCTCGCCGAGGAGGACGACGCTGATGTTGCCGACGGCGACGCGGGCGATGATCTCGTGCAGGCGCCGCATGGCCTCATCGCGGATGATCACCCCCGGCGCGGTGTCGGCCGGCTCGCGCCCGGCCTTCTCCTCGGGCCAGACCACCAGCAGCGTGGAGCCGAGGTCGATGAAATCGCCGATGGAGATGGGCGCCACCGTGCCCGGCTCCAGCTCCAGCGCCGGCTCGTCGTCGCTGGTGCGCACCGACGGGGGCGGGTCGTCGCCGCCCTCCAGGCTCGAGGTGCGCGCCCGCAGCACCGGGGGCACGGCCCGCGGCCCGCGCAGGAAGGTGCCGTTGGCGCTGCCCAGGTCCTCGATGGCCAGCGCTGGGCCCCGCCGCCGCGCCCGCTTTGGAGCTCCGTTCTTCCGAGGCTCGGGCGGCGGCGTGGAGGGGCGCTGGGCACTGCGGATGCCCGACGAGACCGGGGCGCCGACGTGCAGCGCCGCGTGGCGCCGCGAGATGCTGGGGTCCTCGATGCGAACGTCGCAGTTCTCTGCGCGCCCGATGATCACCTTGCCGGACTCCGGGAGCACGTGCGTGTGCACCACGCCGCGGGCGATGACCAGCAAGCACAGCGGCACCGAGCCATCGAAGCCGCGGATCTCGGTGCTGCCCTCGCGCCCCCTGCTCGCGTCCTTGCCGGCCACGCCTCGTTCCCTAGCGCGCCAGCATGCGAGCGTAGTGCTCGGTGATGGCCGTGCCCCCGAGGCGGGTGAAGAAGCTCGAGTAACACATCCAGATGGCCAGCCCGTTCATGTCGTCGAACATCGGCGGCAGGTGGGGCGGGGCGCGGACGATGCCGTCGGTGACGCGCGCGTGCAGCACCGGCACGTCCTCGTGCGCCACCTTGCCCACGAAGAGGAAGGGGATGAGCTCGGCGCGGTCGTGCTGGATGGCGGCGCGCATGAAGGCGTAGTTGAGGACGATGCCCTTGCAGTAGCAGGCGTCCTTGGTGAACGGCGCCCCGCCCTCCAGCAGCCCGCCGCGGAAGACGCGGTGCGCCGCCTGGAAGCACTCGTCCTCGTCGTAGCCCTCGGTGCGGTACCACTCGAAGACATCGAGGAAGCTGGCCCCGTCCTCGGCCTTGTCCACGGCCAGGATGCGGTCGTTGAGCTTCTTGGCGCGGCGCGGGGTGCTGCGGAAGGTGAAGATCTCGAGCAGCGCCGCCAGCCCCTCCTGCACCGCGGTGGTGCGCGGGGGCCCCTTGGCCAACCAGCGCGCCACCGGCTGCGCCTGCCCGTTCAGGCTGGTGGCCACGTGCACCCAGCCCTCGTGCGCCTCGAGGATGTCCACCTCGCCACGGGTGAAGGTCGCTCCGCTGCGGATCTTGACGTAGTCGCTGCCGGCGGCGGCGTCGGCGAGCAGGGCGTCGTCGACCTGCACCCGGATGGCGGCGCCGCCGAAGAAGCGATCGAAGCGGGAGTTGAGCTCCAGCGCCGCCATGTCGGCGGTGATGTCGCGTGGCTGCGCCGGACCCAGCCGCTCTCCGCCGATGGCAGTGAGCAGGTCGTAGAGGACGAGGCCCATGTCCCGCACGCTCGTCTTGCCATCGGGGAACTTGTCCTTGGGCGAGCCGTAGAGCTTGCGCGAGTAGCCGTGGAACGACTGGGTGCCGCGCGCCAGCAGCATGCGCACCACCTGGCGGTACTCGTCCGCGGTGGCGCAGACGATCTTGCCGAGCTCGTCCTTCTTGCCCAGGTCGCGCTCGGCGTCGCGCAGGATGCCGTCCAGCTCCTTGATCTTCGCCTCGGGGTCGAAGCCCAGGTCGCCGTCGTACGAGACCTTGGGCAGCTCGCGCTGCTTGCCGCGGAGGAACTGCTCCTCGACGCGGTCGTTCCAGCGCAGCGCCTGCAGGATGCGGATCGGACGCTGCGCGTCGAGGATGCGCTGCGCCAGCCCGGCGAGGATCTCCTTGTAGGAGCGCCACGGGCCGCTGGCCGGCCGGGCCTCGGGCGAGACATCGGCGACAGCGCCGAGCTCGGCAGGCTCCGCGCCGCTGCCTGCGGGGCCGGCGGGGCCTGCGAGCGCCGAGTCCTCGCGACCCTCTCTGTCTCGTTCTGCCCTCTGCGCCACGGCGCGCATTGTACACGGCGGCGTGCATGCCGCGTCCGACCCATGCTACGCCCCAGGGTCGCTTCCGGCCGCGTCGACACCATGCCCTACGCCCAGGATCCGAACGACTCGCGCTCCGATCTCGACCTGCGCCCGTCCGCGGCAGAGCCCCCGCTCGCATCGGTCGCCAGCCCGCCCGCGGCGCCCGAGGCGTCCGGCGCACCGGCGGCCCAAGCCTCGCACGTGTCCTCGGCCCCGTCGGATGGCGAGCTCCTCGAGCGCACCGCCGACGCCGCGCGCCGGCTGCGCACGGCGGTGGCCCTGGCCGTCGTCGGCCAGGAGTCGGTGATCGAGGCCATGCTCGTCACCCTGGCCGCGCGCGGCCACGCGCTGCTCGTCGGCGTCCCGGGCCTGGCCAAGACGCTGCTCGTGTCCTCGCTGGCCCAGGCGCTGGACCTGACCTTCGGCCGGGTGCAGTTCACGCCCGACCTGCTGCCGGCGGACATCACCGGCACCGATGTCTTGCACGAGCAGCAGGGCCAGCGCTCGCTGTCCTTCCTCCCTGGGCCGATCTTCAAGAACCTGGTGCTCGCCGACGAGATCAACCGCGCCAGCCCGCGGACCCAGTCGGCGCTCCTGCAGGCGATGCAGGAGCATCACGTTTCCGTGGGCGGCGAGCGCTACGACCTGCCGCGCCCGTTCCACGTGCTGGCGACGCAGAACCCCATCGAGCAGGAGGGCACCTACCCGCTGCCCGAGGCGCAGCTCGACCGGTTCCTCCTCGAGATCCACGTCGAGTACCCGAGCGAGCTCGAGGAGCGCGAGGTGGCGCGCCGCACCACCTCCGGCAAGGCGACGCGCATCGAGGCCGTGCTCCACGCCGCCGACGTGCGCGCCATCGGCGCGCTGGTGCCGCGCATCCCCATCACCAGCGAGGCCGTCGACCTGGCGGTCACCCTGGCCCGCGCCACGCGGCCGGCCATCGACAAGCCGGTGCGCGAGGTGAAGGACTACGTGCGCTACGGCGCGGGGCCGCGCGGCAGTCAGGCGCTGGTGCTCGCCGCCAAGGCCCGGGCTGCCCTGCGCGGCGAGGCGGCCGCCGACGTCGACGACGTGCGCGCCATGCTCGTGCCCGCCCTGCGCCACCGCCTGGTGCTCTCGTACCGAGCCGAGGCGGACGGCGTACGCGACCTGGACATTCTGCGGGCCATCGCCCGCGCCTGAGCCCGCTTGACGTGGCCAGCGAGCGGCCCGACAAGGGCGGCGTGGAGCTCCTCATCGTTCGTCACGGGCAGGCCGTCGACGAGGCCGCCGGCCTCGGGGACGAGGGTCGATTCCTCACCGGCAAGGGCCGCAAGCAGACGCGAGACGTGGCCAAGTGGCTGGCCCGCAAGGACGAGCGCTGCCCGATCGAGGTGTGGACCAGCCCGGTGGTGCGGGCGGTGCAAACGGCGGAGATCCTCGCCGACCGCGCCGGCCTGCGCGACGAGGTGATGGCCGTCGCCGAGCTGTCGCCCGGTCGCGAGGCGAAGGAGATGCCGCCGCGCCTGACGGGCTACGCCAACCGCGGCCCGCTGGCCCTGGTCGGCCACGAGCCCGGCCTGTCCGCCCTGGTGGCCGTCCTGCTCGGCCCGGCAGCCGAGGGCGTGGAGCTCAGCCTCAAGAAGAGCGGCGTCATCGGTCTCCGGTGGGCGCCGGGGGAGAAGGCCGAGTTCCGGTTCGCGCTGGACCCGAAGACACTCGAGACCGTCAAGGACCTGCGGGCGTTCGCGCACACCGGGTAAGAGGCGTCCGCGGCGGGTGGTGACCGGCGGGATCTCGTGACCCCGAGATCGTGCACGTTCACGGGCACGTTCACGTTCACGTAGGTCCGGCCACCGTTCAGGCGTCGAGCATCCCCGACCGCCAGCCCCCGGAGCTCGAGCGCCGCAGCGCTACCGAGACGCACGTACACGTGCACGTGCACGTGCCCGGAACGTGAACGATCTGAACGCAGCGATCACCGAGGCGCGCAAAGTCGGACGATCCGTCCGCCCCCCCCCAACGCCCCGACTATCGATCCCTCAGAACTCGCACTGGTGCGTCACATCGCTGCAGAACGACCCCGCCGCCACGTGCGGGCACACCGTTCCGAAGAACTGATCGCACGGGATGCCGCAGGTGAACGCGGTGTGCGTGTAGCAGAACTGCCCGAGCGGGCAGTCGGCGTCGCTGGCGCACTTGCAGTTGAAGTCGTCGGGGATGCCGTTGCCGTTGTCGTCGTCGTCGTCACAGCACTCGGTCACGTACCAGTCGCTGGCGCTGCAGTCGTTGTCGGCGCAGTCGCTGGTGCCGTCGCAGTCGTTGTCCAGGCCGTCGGTGCACGCCGCCGCGCCGAACTCCGGCTCACCGGGCCCGCCGAGGAGGCAGTTGTTGCACGGCGGGGTGGCGCTGCAGTCGCTGTCGGCGCAGTCGACGAAGATGTCGCCATCGTTGTCGAAGCCGTCGCCGCACACCTCGTCGATGTCGAAGTCGATGACCACGTTGAGCTGGAACGGCCCCTCGTTGGCCCCGCCGTCGGGGTCCACCGTGTAGCCGTCCAGGAACACGAAGTACGTTCCCGGCAGGAGCAGCGGCGCAGGCGGGCTCTTGCCGGTGGTGCTGAAGCCGAACTGCAGCAGCGCCGCAAAGGTGCCGCCGCTGTCGTCGTCGCAGCCGATCTCCTGGCCGCTGTCGCAGACGCCGGTGCGCACGTAGAGGGTGGAGTCGAAGGAGGTGCCGATGCTGTCCAGCGTCACCTGCGCCGGCTGAGGCAGGACGAAGAAGAAGACCGCCTCGCCGGCGTCGCCGCCGCACACGCCCTTGGTCTCGCTCACGTGCCCGGTGGTGTCACCGAAGTAGCTGCCGGTTCCGGGGATGAGCTTGGGCGACAGGCAGTTGGCCTGCTCCAGCACGCAGATGGGGTTGTTGGCGCAGTCCGGGTCGCTGCAGTCGACCAGCGTGTCGTTGTCGTCGTCGAGCCCGTTGTTGCAGATCTCGGGCTGCGGCGCGCAGGCCGGATCGAAGAAGCAGGCCGGGTCGGCGCAGTCGATCTGGTTGTTGCAGTTGTTGTCCAGGCCGTCGGTGCAGACCTCGGTGGTGCACTGCTGGCAGCTCGGCGAGGCGATGCACTGCGGGTCGGCGCAGTCGACGAGCGAGTCGCAGTCGTGGTCGAAGGCGTCGTTGCAAAGCTCGGGGGTCCCCGGCGGCACGCACTCGCAGAAGAAGGTGCCGTCGCAGTCCGGGTCGGCGCAGTCGATGAGCAGGTCGCAGTCCTCGTCCTGGCCGTTGCCACAGTCCTCGTTCTGGATCTGGCACTGGCAGGCGGGGTCGGTGGAGCAGTCGCCGTCGTCGCAGTCGAAGGCCAGGTCGCAGTCGTCGTCGAAGCCGTTCTGGCACTGACCGACCTCGTTCGGCGCGCAGCCGCAGGCCGGCGTGCCGATGCAGCTCGGGTCGTTGCAGTCGACGGTCTGGTCGCAATCGTCGTCGACACCGTTGCCGCAGTCCTCCGGCTCGGGGGTGCACACGCCGCACACCGGCACGTCGAAGCACGCCGGGTCGAAGCAGTCGGCGACGAGGTTGCAGTCGTTGTCCGCGATGTCGTTGCAGTCCTCGGGCGCCCCGGGGTGGACGTTGGGGTTGAAGTCGTTGCAGTCGTTGCCGCCCTGGCAGCCCTCGGCGATGAAGGTGTCGCCGTCGTCGTCGCGCGCCTTGTGGCTGCAGAAGCCATTGTCACAGGTGTCGGTGGTGCACTCCTCGAAGTCGTCGCACTCCTGCGGGGTGTTGCACGGCCCCCCGCCGCCACTCGAGGAGCTGGAGAACGTGCTCGAGCTCGAGGGCGAGCCGCCGTTCAGGGTGCTGGTGCTGTTGCTGGAGCCGCCGGCCCCGGCCCCACCGCTGCTCTCGTCCGGGTCCCGCAGCCCCAACCCGGAGCGGCCACACGCTGCCGCCAGGCCGACCAGGAGGCTGAATGCGAGGACCGAGCTGGGCGCGAACCGTCCGAAGAACCTCATGACGCTCCTGGCTGTCGACGTGCGGCGGAAGAGAGTACGGGCTGCGGCGCCCGGCGGAAGCAATTTCCGTTCTCGCCGGGCGAGCGCCGAGCGCGGCCCCCCGAGGGCTGCCGGCGCCGGCGCCGTGCGTGGACGGCGTCGGGCTCGTGCGCATCCTGACGGCCCGGGAGCCCCAGACCCCGGTGACGCTTGACCTCCGGGGCGCGCCGCCGCACGGCGCTCCCCCGATGCGCATGTCGCTCGAGCCACGGACCGAGCGGCCCCCGGAGGGGCTGGCGCGGGGCCGCTGGGAGGCGCCGGCCTGGGCCATCGTGGGCCTGGGCCTGGCGCTGCTCGGCGCGGCGGTGGCCTTCTGGGTGATGCGCGCGCGGCGCGTCCGGCCCCGGACCGGGCCGGACAGCCGTCGGCGGGGGGCCGGGTGAGCCGCCTCGTTCGCCGCCTGGTCGCAGTCGTGCTCCTCGGCGTCGTCGTCTACGGAGGCATCGTCCTCTACCGCGGCGTGGGCAACGTGGCGCAGAGCCTCCGTGGCTTCGGGTGGTGGGCCTTTGCCGCTGCGTGCGGGCTGGCCTTCACGAACTATCTGCTCCGCTTCCTCAAGTGGGAGTACTACCTCGCCGTCCTCGACATTCGCGGGGTGCCGAAGGGCGAGAGCCTGCTCACCTTCCTGTCGGGATTCGTGCTGACCATCACGCCGGGCAAGGTGGGCGAGGTCTTCAAGTCGCTCGTCCTGGCGCAGACGCGTGGCGTGCCTCTCGCGCGCAGCGCGCCCATCGTCGTTGCGGAGCGCGTCACCGATCTCATCGGCGTCATCGCCCTCATTGCCATCGGCAGCATCGGGTTCCCCGGCGGCGCGGTGTGGGCGTCGGCGGGCGCCCTGGTGGTGGTCGCGCTGCTGGCCTTCGTCGGCAGCCGGGGCATCTCCGACTGGAGCATCGGGCTGTTGCCTCGGCTGCCGGGCTTCCTGGGCCGAGCGGGCGGCCGCATCGGCCCCCGCCTGGGCGAGGCCATGGGCGGGCTGCGCGAGCTGACCAGCCCGCGCCGCCTGGTGTGGCCCACGCTGCTGTCCGTGGGCGCGTGGTCGCTCGAGGGCATCGGGCTCTGGGTGATCCTGGGGGGGTTCGGGGTGCGTGCGCCGCTGCCCCAGACCGGCTTCATCTACGCCACGGCCACGCTGGCCGGGGCGCTCATCCCCGTCCCGGGAGGGCTGGGCGTGGTCGACAAGCTGCTGGAGGAGCAGATGGCGCGCCTCGGCCAGGTGGACCCGGCGATCGCCACCGCGGCGATGTTGCTTGTGAGATTCGCCACGTTGTGGTTTGCCGTTGCTGTGGGCTTTGCCGCCCTCGGCTTGCTCCGTCTGCTCCACCCGGGGCTGCAGCCGCCCGACGCCACCCCGCCCACCGGGGCCGGTGGCCACTCCACTCCCGCGCCCCCGGCATCCACGCCGGACGCCAGAAAGGACGCCTCTTTCCGCCGCTGATGTATGGTGCCCCCCGGTCTCGCACCGCGAGCCGGCTCCCAACCGCCCTCCTTAGTTCCCCGTTCGCCGGGGACGCCGCGAGCATGCCCCAGGTCCAACGAGGCATTCCCCTGGTCGAGCGCGCCATCGAGCGCTTGAAGAGCCGCGCGCCCGCGCCTGCGCCGATCGGCGCCAGCCCCGCTGCGCTCGACGCGCTCGAGTCGAAGCTCATGGTCGAGCTCCCGCCGACCCTGCGCCACTTCCTGACGTGGGACTTCACCTTCGCCAGCCTGGGCCCGAAGTGGAAGGGCACCGCTCGCTTCGGCCCCGACCCCAGGAGCCCGAAGCCGCGCATGACCTCGGTGCGCAAGCTGGCCGAGGCCAAGACGCACCTCGGCTGGACCGAGTCGCGCATCCGCACCAAGGTGGTCCGCCTGCCCAGCCTCCCCGGCCAGCCGTGGAGCGCACTGCACCTCGGCGAGGCGCGCCGCGACGGCGAGCTGGTCATCCTCGGCTTCGACAACGACGAGACGCACGTGCGCGTCTACCCGCGGTACACGGCCTTCGACCTGTACCTCGCCGACCAGCTCAAGCTCTTCCCCATCAGCGAGAACCAGCGCCTCGACGACCTCGACTCGCACCTCTCCTCCAACCCCGAGCTCGGGGTCCACGAGGAAGAGGACGACGAGGGCAACGACTACTGAGCGCCGGTCGGGGTTGAGACCTTCCATCTTCCCCCGCCTTGAAAGGCGGGGCACGGCTGGTAGAAGCGAAACGAATCCCTCGATCACTCGAAGCCCGCCCTGGCGGGCGGGCTTCACCTTGCGGGCAGTTCCGAGCTCTTCGGAAACGCGCCTTCACCGCCATCCACGTCCTAACCGCCGACCTCGAGCGCAAGCCCGCCCGAAGGGCGGGCTTCGAGTGTTCGAGAGACCCGGAGCGGTCCAACCCGTCGTGCCCCGCCTTTCAAGGCGGGGGAATGTAGATCTGTCCGGCCTGCGGGACGGCTCGTGAGCGCCGCCTGGAGGCGATTGTCGAGGCCGGCCAGCGCGCGCGCGGCTGGATAAACTGATCGTGCACCTCCTCGCCGCCGCCGGCCGCGCCGAGTCGCGGGCCACCGTCCAGCGCTGGATCGAAGGCGGGCACGTCCGCGTGGACGGGCCGCGGCGCGCTCCTCGGCGGCGGTGGCGGTCGGTGCGCGTGCGCATCGTGCCCCAGCCCGGCCTTGCCACCTCGGCCGAGCCCGACGCCAGCATCTGCCGACGTCGTCCACGAGGACGCGCACCTGCTGGTGGTCGACAAGCAGGCCGGCCTGGTGGTCCACCCGGCGCGGGGTCACGAGACCGGCACGCTGGTCAACGCCCTGCTGGCGCGCGGCGGCTTCGAGCGCGCCGAGGCCGACCGCCGCGACCCGGCCGGGCACCTGCGGCCAGGCATCGTCCACCGCCTCGACAAGGGGACCAGCGGCCTGCTCGTCGTCGCCAAGGACGGGCCCACCCGCGAGGCGCTGAAGCAGGCCTTCGCCGCGCACGCCATCGAGCGCGAGTACCTGGCGCTGGTGGTGGGCACGGCGCGCGACGCGACCTGGGACACGCCGCACGGCCGCCACCCGAGCGACCGGCTGCGCTTCACCAGCCGCGCCGGCGCGCGGCGCGCGGTGACCCACGTGCAGGTCCGGGAGCGCTTCGCGGGCAGCACGCTCGTCGCTTGTCGCCTGGACACCGGCCGCACCCACCAGATCCGCGTCCACCTCGCCGAGCAGGGCGGCACCCCCATCCTGGCCGACCCGCTCTACGGCAGCCCCCCGCGCGACGCGCGCCTGCGGAAGATCGCCGACGCGCTCGGCAGGCAGGCCCTGCACGCGCGGGTGCTCGGGTTCGTGCACCCGGCGACGGGCCGACCGGTGCGCTGGGAGAGCGAGGCGCCGGCGGACCTGAGGGAGGCCATCGAGGCGGCCAGGGCGCTGGGATAGCCGCCCACGCCACCACCGCCTGCCCACGTCTTTGACACGACCGTCCGCCCTCCGGCATGCTGTGCAGCGGAGGACTCCCGGGATGCCCCTCATCGAGACAGAGGAAGCCGCGCGCCGCCTGGCCCGCGCCATCGCCAGCGACCTTTCCCTCTACAACGAGGAGAAGATCGTGCAGGGCATCCAGTCCGACGATCTGTTCACCGTGCTGGCCGAGGAGATCGAGGAGGGCCGCGCGCTCTACAAGAGCCGCGTCTCGCCGGACCTCTACCAGAAGAACTTCTACGATCGCGCCCTGGTCGACATCCTGGTGAAGTCGAAGGGGCACATCAAGTCGAAGATCTGGTAGCCGAGGCCCCCGCCTCCGCGCGCCCTGCCTCGGCGCCGACCACGGCGCGACGCTCGGCATGGCGACGTCCGCGCGCCCCATCCGCCCCCTCGAAGCCCGCGCAGGCGAGCGCGCACAGGAAAGGCACGGCGACCAGCGCATAGCGCCCGGCGCCGAAGAACACGGCGTGGGTGGCCATGGTCAGCGCCAGCGTGGCCACCGCCGCGGCGGGCAGCACCGGCCCAGCCCAGAGATCGCGCCCACGGAGCGCGGCCAGCGCCAGCAGCGCCAGGTAGCCGACCCATCCCCAGGGGCAGAGCGCGGCCACCACGCCGACCCCGAGCGCCGCCCAGCCGACGGCGCGCACCCCGCGGCTCCTGCGCGCCGCGCGGGCGCGCAGCCCCGCGGCCGCCCACACCAGCGCGGCCACCAGCCGCGCGCGCGGCAGCAGCGTCTCCACCACGCCGAGCGCCACCTTGGCCCCGGCCGGGACCGCCGCCGGCGCCGCCTCGTGCAGGTACCAGCCGGCGGCGCCGCAGTAGTCGAAGGTGGCCGCGAGCTTGCGCGGCGCGCGCGCCAGCCAGGCCAGCGGCTCGGCGGCGACCACCCGGCGCGCCGCGGCCGCGAAGCAGGCGTCCTTGGCCGCCTCGTCCCAGACCTCGCGACAGGCGTCGGGCACCTGCACCGGCGACCAGGCGCCGGTCCCGGCGGGGTCCGCGCCGATGAGCAGGTTCCAGCCGCCATTGACGCTGACCAGCGCGCAGCTCTCCATCCGCACGCAGTTGCGCACGGTCCATGGCGCACAGACGGCCACCGCCATCAGCGTCGCCAGCCCCGCCCCGAGCGCCGCCCGCCGCCACCCCCACGGCGCCCAGGCCAGCGCCCCGAAGGCTGGCGCCAGGAGCAGCGACTGCGGCCGCACCAAGGTGGCCACGCCGAGCACCAGCCCCAGGACCACCAGCCGGAGGATCCGCGCACGCCGCCCTCCCACGCCCCAGCCCGTGTCCGTGCCCGTATCCGTGACCGTGCCCGTGTCCCTGCCCGTGTCCCTGCCCGTCCTCGCCCCGTCGCGGGATCGCGCCGCGCACCAGGCCGCGATGGCCAGCAGCGCCGCCGTGACACCCTCGGTCATCAAGGCCGGCGTGTAGAGCAGCAGCGCCGGATGCAGGGCGACGAGCGCGCCCGCGGCTCTGGCCCGCCGCGGCGAGGCGTAGCGCAGGACGGCCGCGTGCACGGCCACGGCCGCCGCCGTGCCGAGGAGCGCGTTCAGCGCCATCGCCACGCCGGGCGTGCTTCCGAAGGCGGCGTACAGCGCGCCCGCGAGCGCCGGGTAGCCGACCGGGTAGTGCGCGGCGTACGTCACCGCGCCGTCCGGCCAGAGCCACGTGTACCCGTGCCCGGCGGCGATGCGCTCGGCGATGCGGTGGTAGAACGTGCCGTCGGCGGCGGGCGGGATGCGCGGCGCCGCCCAGGCGACCACCGCCACCCGCGCCACCAGTGCCAGCGCGGCCGTGCCCCACAGCTGCATCGCCGCGCCCCGCCCCGTGGCCTGCGAGTGACCCGGCTCGCCGGGTGCCCCCGGTGCCCCCGGCTCCCCCCGCACGCGCCCTGGCGCCGCGGCGCTCACGGCAGCGGGAAGCGCGGGAGCACGCCGGTCCGCCTCAGGGCGAGCACCACCTCGCAGACCGGGAGGCCGACCACGTTGGAGTACGAGCCCTCGATCCGCTCGATGGCGAACCCGCCGATCCCCTGGATGGCGTACCCGCCCGCCTTGTCGCGCCCCTCGCCGCTCCGCACGTAGCCGGCGATCTCGTCCTCCTCGAGCCGGCGAAAGCGCACCGTGGTGACCACCGTCTCGGCATGCAGCGCTGCGGACCCGCTGCGCGGCAGCGGCGCCAGGGCGAAGCGCGTGCGCACCTGGTGGGCGCGGCCGGAGAGCGCGCGGAGCATGCGCGCACCATCGGCCTCGTCGATGGGTTTGTGCAGCAGCCGCCCCTCCAGGACCACGGCCGTGTCGGCGACCAGCGCCGCACCCGCGGTCGCCGCGCGCGCGTCGCCCACGGCCGCCTGGAGCTTGGCCGCGACCACCCGCTCCAGGTACGCGTCCGCCGTCTCCCCCGCCCGCTCCGACTCGTCCACGTCCGCCGGCGCCACCCGCAGCGGCAGGCCGAGGGTCTCCAGGAGCTGGCGACGGCGGGGCGAGGCCGAGGCCAGGAGCAGCGGGTGCGAGGCGTCGATCACGCGCCGCATGGGTGGCGGGGCGGCGCCGCTCCGTCAAGCTCGACGGCGATCGGCGGCTAGGGTAGGTGGACGGGCCGTTCCGGGCACCGTCCCGCACGGCGCTCCGCTCACCCGTGCCTTCCTCGGCCTTCCTCCCGCCGGACGCGCTTCGCCTGCCCGGCCACCGTCCATCCGCTGCAGGGCGTGCCACGCCGTGCACCTTGCGGAACGGATCGCCGTGGGCGTGACCGGGGCGCCGCGCCACGGGCCAGCGGGTCCGGCGCGTCCCGGCCCGGCAGCAGCCGGGCATCGCACCAGCCGACGGCGTATCGGTGCCGTGGCTGCCTGGGGCAGCGCCGCGCTGGCAGGCTTGCTGACGCCCGGAGCCGCCGCGGCGCCGCCCACCAGCTGCCGCCCGCAGAGCCAGGTCTCGTCGTGCATCGACGCCGACAACCTCTGGCCCTCGCCCGGCGGCGGCGCGCTGTTCTCCGTGGCGCCGACCACCACCACGCCCGAGGTCGCGCCTCCTTCGGCCTGGTGGCCAGCTGGCTGTCGCACCCCATCGAGCTGCGCGTGCCGTCCCCGACCCGGCAGGCACCGAGATCGCCGTGGTCGGCAACGCCATCGACGTCACCTTCCTCTGGGCGCTGGGCATCACCGACCGCCTCGAGCTGGGCCTCGCCGTGCCGGTCACCTTCTGGCAGGAGGGCGACGGCCGGGCGCGCGCCGCCGGCGCCGCCGAGGAGCTGCCGACGACGGCGCTGCGCGACGCCCGCTTCGGCCTGGCCCTGTCCCTGCTGCAGCGGCCGCGCCTCGCCGGCGCCGGCGGGCCCGCGCTCACGGCGCGCATGGCCTTCGGCGTGCCGGTCGGCGACGACCGGGCCTTCGCCGGCGCGGAGAGCGCGACGGCCATCCCCTCGCTCGCCGTCGACTGGCGCTTCGGCAAGCTGCTGCTGGCCGCGGACCTCGGCGCGCGCATCCGCGAGGAGAGCGAGATTGGCGGTGCGGTGGTCGGCACACAGCTCTCCGCGGCGCTCGGCGCCACCTACGACATCCTGCCCGATCGGTGGCTGAGCGCGGGCGCCGAGGTGTTCGCCCTCTGGGGCCTGTCCGAGCAGGCCGCCCCGGTGCGCGATCAGGCCAGCCTGGACAGCGGCCCGCCCGCGGTGCCCACCGAATTCATCGTCTCCGCCAGCAGCGCGCACTTCCTGGGTGGCGACCTGGTCTTCGCCCTGGGGGGCGGAGGCGGCATCCCGCTGGCCAGCGAGCCGGCCATCACCGCGCCGCGCTTCCGCTTCGACCTGGCGGTGAAGTACGCACCGAGCGGGCGTGACAGCGATGGCGACGGCATCCTCGACCGCGACGACCGCTGCCCCGCCGCCGCCGAGGACAAGGACGGCTTCCAGGACGAGGACGGCTGCCCCGAAGAGGACAACGACGAGGACGGCATCGCCGACGCCAGCGACCGCTGCCGTGACGCGGCCGAGACCATCGACGGCCACGACGACGAGGACGGCTGCCCCGACGACGACGACGACGGCGACGGCGTGAACGACGACACCGATCGCTGCCGCAACGACACGGAAGACCGCGACGGCTTCCAGGACGGCGATGGCTGCCCCGATCCCGACAACGACAGCGACGGCATCCCCGATGCCGCGGACCGCTGCCCGAGCGGGCCCGAGGACAAGGACGGCTTCAAGGACGACGACGGCTGCCCCGATCCCGACAACGACCTCGACGGGCTGGCCGACGCGGCCGACCGCTGCCCGGATGGCGCCGAGGACAAGGACGGCTTCGAGGATGACGACGGCTGCCCCGATCCCGACAACGACGAGGACGGCGTGCTCGACGCCGCCGATGTCTGTCCGACCGCCGCCGAGACGCTGGACGGCAACCGCGACGAGGACGGTTGCCCGGAGCCGGGCGCGCGCTCGCTGGTGCGGTGGAACGGCGCCCGCGTGGAGACCGAGCAGCCGCTGCGCTTCCCGGCCGGCAGCGCGACCATCGGCGGTGCCCTGCAGAAGCAGGTGGCCATGGTGGTGCAGCTGGTCCGGAGCCGCGGCGCCGAGCAGGTCATCGTCGAGGGCTTCCCCGACCGCCTCGGGGACACCAGCACGCGGGCCCAGGGGCTCGCCGATCAGCGCGCGCAGGCGATGAAGGCGGCGTTCGTCGCCGCCGGCGTACCCGAGGCGCGCATCATCGCCGCGGTGGGCGAGCGCCCCACCGGCAGCATCCAGGCATCCGTGGAGATCACCGTCGTCGCCGAGAGACCCAAGAAGCCATGACTGTCAGCGAATCCCGCCGCACCCGCCATCTCTTCCTCCAGCTCGGCCAGGGCGACGAGCTCCCAGGCTCGCTCCTGCGCGCCCTCGATAGCGCCGAGGCGCGCGCCGGCTGGGTCTCGGCCACCGGCGCCCTGGAGGGCGTATCACTGGCCACCGCCGGTAGCCCCACCCCACGGCGCATCGACGCGCCGTGCGAGGTGGTCTCCATGAGCGGCAGCCTGGCCACCCACGAGGGCGCCGGCGACCTGCGGCTGGCGAGCACGCTGGCGCGCGAGGGCGAGACCGGCATGGCCGTGCTGGCCGGGCGGGTCCTGGCCGCGCGCGTCCTCTGGCTCGACGTCCACGTCGTCGTCTTCGACGATGTGACCGTGCAGCGCCGCGAGGGGCCGCTCCCGATCGCCGATGCGGCCTTCGCCCCCACGCCGACGCCTGCGGTCGCCGAGCCGGCCCGGCCCTACGTGCCCGCGGGCGCGAGCCCGGCCTGGGCCGCCGCCGCCGAGCGCCCCGCCGGCGCGCCGCCGGTGCCCATCCGCGCCCAGCGGCGCGTCGCCGAGGTCGAGCACTACCCGGAGCCGGGCGACCTGGTGATGCACTTCCACTTCGGCGAGTGCACGGTCATCGACTCGGACGGCGAGCGCATCCGCCTGCGCCAGGACAAGGACGTCCGCGACAGCGAGGTGGCCCTGTCGAGTCTGCGGATCGTGCCGTTCACCATGCCCGAGTCCACCGGCAAGCGCCTCTTCAAGCTCTCCCGCAAGAACTGACCAGCCACTCCCCCGCGCCCGCCGCTCGGCCCCGGATCTCGCGTGTGCCCCCGGACGCGTCCAGGGAACGGACGATGCCGTGGCCATCGTCGCCAGCAAGACGACGCTCGGCCCTGGGATCGGGCGGTGGTCTCCCGCGGCGCGAGCGGCACGAGGTGTGGGGGGCCCCACCGGAACATGCTTCCGGTGGGGGCAGAGGTCCGCGGGCCCTCTCCCGGGACTAGAAGGCCCGCTGCTTGACGTCGATCGAGTCGCCCGCCTGCAGCGGGATGTCGTCGATGCGGTTGTCCATGATGTCCTCCACGGACACCACCACCGCCTGCGTGCGGCGACCCTCCACCCGGCGGCGAATGGTCACCCGGTCCTTGTTGGCGATGTTGGTGAAGCCGCCGGCCATGGAGATGGCGCGCAGCACGGTCATCCCCGGCTGCAGCGGGAAGGAGCCCGGCTTCTGCACCTCGCCGAGGATCTCGATGCGCTTGGAGTTGTACTCCTTGATGCTCACCGACACGCTGGGGTCGGTGAGGATCTGGTCTTCCATCAGCCGCTTGCGGATGAGCTGCGCCACCTGCTGCGGCTCCAGCCCGGCAACCTTGACCGTCTGGATGTAGGGCAGGTCGGCGGTGCCGTCGGAGGCCACCGTGAACGCGGTGGGAAGCTTGTCCTCGCCCACGATGCGCACCTCGAAGACGTCACCGACCCCGATGGTCGTCGACTCGATGGGCGCGGCGAGGTTCGGCTGCTTGGGCGGCGCGCCGCATGCCAGCACGAGACAGCAGAACAGCAACACGGCCCTCCGCTGTGCCCGAAGCCGCGCCAGGAACCAGGACACGGCGCGCCTCGCTACATGAACCAGCGGAAGCCCACGTAGGCCTCGAACTGCTGGTAGTCGAGCGAATCCCGGACGGTGCCGCCAGTACCCGTCACCTCGAGGACATTGTCGCTGAGGTTGGCGTTGTAGCGCACGGTGCCGTTGACGCCGAAGGAGTCGGCGAAGCGCAGCTCGCCGAACACCGAAGCGTCGATGCGCACGTCGGTGCTGGGGTCGGCGCCGAGCTCCAGGCCGGGGGGGTAGACGACGGCGGCCACGCCGCCCTCGACGACCAGGAGGAAGCGGTTGGCGAAGAAGTACGAGGTGTTGAGGTAACCGCGGTCCTTCTCCTCGTAGGTGCCGAAGTAGCTGTCGGCGAAGTCCCGCGTGAAGCCGAGGGCCACCGAGGAGAGCGACAGGGTGGCGGCCATGGGGTTCGCCGACGGGTTGGGGGTGACGTACCACTTCACCTCGGCCTGCCCGATGATGCTGTCGAAGTCCTCCTGCGGACGCGGCGTGTAGAAGCTGGCTCCGTAGCCGGCCAGGGCGAGCAGACCGAAGGACTTGGTGACCAGGCCGTTGAGGCCGATGCGCGCGCGCAGCGGGTGCGACGCCGTCTTCCCGTTGGGCCGGGGATCGGGATAGCTGATGAAGCCCTGGCGGCCGTCGAACATCAGCGCCGTGCGCGGCAGGAAGCGCCAGCGGCCGCGCGTGGTGATCTCGTGCTGCAGGTGGGTCAGGCCCTGGAAGGCGTCGGACTCGAAGAAGGTGCCGCTGAAGTTGTATCCCAGGCGCCAGTCGAAGAGACCGGCGCCCGGCGTCCAGATGACCTCGCCGCCGACCTTGGCATTGACGCGGTCGAAGTCGGTGTCGCCCAGGCCGGAGTTCGAAGGCGCGATGTCGCGATTCAGGTTGCCGACGAGCGCGAACGACCAGGGGCGCTGCGAAAGGATGAGCGCGGAGATGTCGAGGGCGCCGCTGAGACCACGCAGCTCCCCGGCGTCGATGTCCGGCCCGGACACGTCGAAGAACTCGTTGTACGTGGCGGAGACGCCGGCGCGGAACTCGACCACCGGCGGCTCCACCCCGGGCGCCACGTCGCGACGCTGCCTGCCGATGGTGGAGATCGAAAACGATGGGGTGATGCGCAGCCGGAGTGTCCCGACCGGATCCTCCTCGTCGGCGCGATGCAGGTAGTTCGAGTCGTACCCGAACTCGCCGGCCAGCCCGGGGTGCAGCTCGAAGTCGCCGACGCGGTACCCGATGCCCTCGGTGTAGCGGCGGTCGCTGAGCCAGACCTGGTCCTGCGCCTGGGCGATCGCCGGCAGCGCGGCAAGCACTCCAACAGCGGTGAAGATGGAGACGGAAAGTTTCATCGCCTGGTTGGCAGTCCCTGCAGCCCGTCCGCAGAAGCTCTTCTGCGTTGCGCTAAGGTCGCGTTGTCGCGATGCCTCGCCAGTGGGGCAGCGCTCCGAAACAGAGCCCGACGAGGGCATTGCCGCCCCCCGCTATTCAGTCCACTGCACTGCTAAGGAGCGGCACATACCGCTCCCGTTCAACTGCGCCTACTGGAAACAGCTACTGCAGGCAGGCGGCTCGACGATGATTCCGTTGTCGTCCGGATACTCGGAAGGATCTTCCTGAGGCAAGTTCGGGTCGACGGTGCTGGTGACGCTGCTGTCGCCGACGAAACCGGCTTCTTGTCCGATGCACTGATTGGCCTCGGCGGAGAGCTGATCGACGCGCTGGCGAAGCACACCGAGGATGGTCGCCTCGTGGTTGGTGAGATCGGCGTCCTTGCGGTTGGCGGCGAGCTCCAGCGCCTGGCGCCGCTCGCGAGCGGAGCGGATGGCCACGTCGACCTGGTTCAGCTTGTCGTTCAGGCAGAGGCTCTTCACCACGTCGCGCTGCGCGCGCGCCGCCTCGAGCTGGCGGCGGATCGCGGTGCGCACGCCCTCCATGCGGGCCATCGAGGCGTCGGCCTGCTGTAGCTGCTCGGCAGGCGTCAGATTCACCTGGCGCGCGAGCCCACCGGCGGGGTCGGCCGGCGGCGGCGCCGTCTGGGCTGCGGGCTGCGGCTGCGGCTGCGGCTGCGCGGAAGCGACACCCACGCCCACGGCGCTTGCCAGCCCGAGGACCACGGTCAGTCGCAAGATCATGTGTCGCCGCATCGCCCCTCCTGAGTCGGGAGACTATAAAAGGCGGAATCTCGGGTGTCAACGCGAGGCCTGCCGCGCAAACACCCGACAATTCGAGGCGTTGCGCCAGGCAAGCGTCCGGGGCGTCCAGCGCGGTGGGCGACGGGCGTGCCGCGTCGCGTCGCGGACGGGTCCGGTGCGGAGGTCACCAGGGCTCCGATGCCGCATCCGGCGTCTGCATTCACCCGAGCGGCCGATCGGCGACGCCCGGCCGCGTTGGCCGGGCCGACCTACTGGCTGGCGAACGTGATCGGGATGACGACGGTCGCGCCTCCGCCCTCGGGCGGCGAGAATTGCGCGCTGGAGACGCGCGCCGTCACGCACGAGACGACCCCGCCCGAGAGGCCGCCGCCGCCGGAGGGGCTGGCCGAGAGCACCTCGCCGTTGGGCCCGATCTTGGCGGTGATGCGCACCGAGCCCTTCATGCTCGGGTCCTCGGAGAGGCCCTTGTTGTAACAGCGCCGGAAACCAGCGGCCATGCCGGCCACCACCGAGGAGGCGTTGGCCACGCTGCCGCCGGACACCGCGGCACCGCCGACCTGCGCGTTGCCGACAGGCCCCTTGACCTTGGTTGCCGAGCCCGCGGTGGCCGGGCCGCCGGTGCCGGTGTTGCCGATACCGGCGAGACCGCCGCCACCCGCCGCGCCGGGTCGCACCGCGCCGCCGGTGCCGCCGCCCATGTTCAGACCGGCCACGCCGCCCTGCCCGACGCCGGCGCCGGACTGCGCGGCACCATCGAGAAGGCCAGTGGGCACGTCGCCCGAGTTGAGGACGCCCTGCGTCGCGTTGCCGCCGCTGTTGAGCACGCCGATCATGGCCATGTCGAGCTGCGCGAGCTCGTTGGCGATGGCGCTGGCGCGCGCGTCGCTGACCTTGCCGCCGCTGCCGGCGCCCGGGCCCTTCGCGCCGCCGGCGCCCGCCTTGGGCGCCTCGGTGGCTGCGGCCGCGCTGGTCGCCGGCGCGTCCGTGACCTCCGTCTTCTGCTCGACGGCAGGCGGAGGCGGCAGCTGCTTCACCGACTCGAGGAGCTGGTTGATGTCGACCTCGTCGTCGATGACGGGATCCATCCAGTCCGAGTAGATGGCGCCCACGGCGCCGAAGTGGAACAGGAACGAGAAGGCCGCGATGATGGTGGTCGTCCAGTCGATGTCGTTGCCCAGGCCGGCCTTCACCGACACCGGCAGCTGCGGCTTGGGCTGGATGGGAGGCGGGGCGACGAACTGGAAGAGGAAGGTCGTCTCGCCGATGACCACCTTGCCGCGCGCCTCGTCGCTGAGGTTGACCTGGTAGGCCTGCGCCTGCCCCACGGGGACGCGCCTGGCCTGGCCGCGCAGCGCGCCGAGGTCGGAGATGCCGGTCTTGAGCGCCACGCGCCCGGTCATCCCGTCGAGGTAGTTGAGCACGTAGTCGTTCCCCACCACCTCGAACAGCCGGAAGTTCGCCGGGACGTTCTTGCTGGGGATGACGAACATGCTCTTTTCGGACGGGCCGATGGTCACGTGGGTGCGCTGCTTGATGACGCGCTCCTCGATGACCTTGCCGCCCTGCACCAGGCCGATGCGCAGCACCTTCGGCCCCGTCGCCTGGTTCATGGCCCGCATGACTGCGGTCATCTGGCCGGGTCGACTGGTCGGTCCCACGTGCTGCTGCGTCATTCAGCGCCTCCGGTGCTCACGAGAATAGTGGACGTGCCAGGTGCCAGAAGGGTGCAACTCGCGACACCCCGTGGAGAGTAAGGGGCCGCGCGAGAGCCGAAAGTTCCCGAGGAGCGTACATGCCCCCGCCCCAACGGTCCAGGATCCCCAGACCCACCACGCAGCAGATGTCGAGCATTGTCGACAGGTTCCGAGGTTCGAGGCGGCGCGGCGTCACGGGCGCCTCCGGCGAGACGGTCGCGCGGGGGCGGCGCGACCGCGGCCGGCCAGGTCCGGGAGCAGCACCTCGACCAGGGCGTCGGCGCGCTCTCGCTGCCGGGTGGCCAGGCCCCGGGCGCGGCGGCCGATCTCCGCGCAGGCCAGGGCGCCGATGCCACCGATGGCGCACACCGGCAGGGCCGCCATCGGCTCGCCGAGCAGGAACGCGGCGACGGCGAGCAGGAGCGTCGCCGAGAGGCACACGCGCACGGCTGCCGCGGACCAGCCGGCGCCGACCTCCAGGGCGCGCGCCAGCTCGCCGAGCGCGTCGTTGGTCATGACCACGCGCTCGTCGTCGTCGCGCGCCGCCTCGAGCTCGGCGGCCAGGCTGGCCACCCACCCGCCGGGGCGGGCGCGCGATGCCGCCGTCGCCGCGCGATCGGCGAGGGGCACGCGCAGCAGGGCGCTGCGATCCAGGCTCGGATGGCCGTCGAAGGCCGCGCCCACCCGCGCCAGGTGCGCGCGCGCCATCGCGGCAGAGCCCAGAGCGACGAGCACCGCCAGGGCCGCGAGCAGGGCGCCGGCGATCATGGGCGCGCGTCGTGACGCCGCCGCACGCCGTCGATCAGAACGGGTCCTTGTAGATGGCCTGCTCGATCCGATCGAGGAAAGGCTGCCGCAGCTCGGCCAGCGTCAGCTTGGGCTGGATGCGGCTCACGTCGACGGCGGCGATCGGCTTCTGGATGCGGCCGGTGATGGTCACCTCGGCCAGGGTGATCACGCCGCGGCCACCGCCAGGCGCGGCGGGCGCGGGCTGGTCCTGCGCGGCGGCAGGCGCGACGCAGGCAAGCAGGATGGCCAGGGCTGCGGCGGACGACAGGAAGGACTTCATCTTCATCACCCCTTGGTTCCTGCATCGGCCGGCGGCGCTGCGCCACCGTCTTTGTTCGCCGGGGCGCCGCCATCCTTGCCCGCAGCCGGGGCCGCGGGCGCGGCGCCGGCGGTCAGCTCGCCCTCCTTGAGCTTGGCTCGGTTGAGCAGCTCGTCGGAGTCGTCGGGCACGTCCTTCTTGCGCAGCTCCTGGAACTTCTTCAGGGATTTCTGTGCCTCGGCGATCTGCTGCTTCGCCGTCATCCCCGGGATGCTCGGCGCGAACAGGTACATGAGGCCGAGGTCGTAGTGCACCTGGGGCAAGCTGGCGTCATGGGCCAGCACCCACTCGAACTCGCGCTTGGCGTCCGCCCAGCGCCCGAGGAGCCGGTAGCAATCGCCGAGGTTGAGGTGAGCGGGCACGTTGTCGGCGTCGAAGCGCACCGCGCCCTCGAGCACGGGCAGCGCCTCCTCGGCATTGCCGGCCTCGAGCAGGAAGTTCGCGTATTGCACGCGCGCTTCCACCAGGTCGGGGCGCTTCTGCACGGCCTTCTTGAACTGATCCATGGCCCCGGCGCGGTTGCCCTGCTCGCGCCAGATGAGCCCGCGCAGGAGCAGCGCCTCGGGGTTCTCCTTGTCGCGTGGCGGGTTCTCGGCGACCGGCTCGAAGCCGTCGAGCACGGCCTGCAGGGCGTAGAGCGCCAGGTCGAGGCGGCGGTTCCTGTAGTGATCGCGGGCGATGATGACCATCGCCGGGCGGTAGTCGGGGTTGAGCTTCAGCGCCTCCTGGGCCAGGCGCTGCGCGTTGCCGGTGTCCTTCTGCAGCGACTTGACCTCGGCCAGCGCCGCCGTCACCGCCGCGGACTTCGGCATCTGCCCGCGCTTCTGGGTGAGCATGGCGTCCGCTTCGGCCAGCTGGTTGCGGCGCGCCATGAACATGCCGTGGGCGATGATCGCCGGCTCGTAGTCGCTCTTGATGGTGTACGCCTGCCGGTAGCTCCCACCGGCCCCGGCGTCCTTCAGGCGCTCCTGCACCACGCCCAGCGAGTAGAAGCACTGGTGGCAGCGCGGATCGGCCTGGCCCGCCTGGGCGAAGCCGGTGCGCGCCGTCGGCAGGTCGCCGTTGACGAAGGCGTTGAGGCCCTGGTTGTACGGGCCGGCGGCGGCGGCGGAGAGGCCCGCGCCGCCGGGCATGTCGGCCATGCCGAACTGCGGCGTCCCCGGGGCGGTGCCCGTCGGGGTCTGCCCCGACATGCTCGGCTGCGGAGCCACCTTGGGCGTCGGCGCCTCGTCGCCGCACGATGCGGCGAACGCCGGCAGCGCCACGAGCGCGCTCAGCACGGCGGCCAACCGCAGGTTCGATGGCCACCCCGCACTCCGGCGCGGTACAGGGGCGGCACGCCCCTGCGCCTGTCGAGGCGGCACGCCCTTGTGCTTGTCGACACCCATCACGGCACCACCGGCAGCGGGGCAGGCATGCCGTCCGGGGTGAGGGTCGGCGTCAGACCGGGGCGCGTGCGCAGGAACATGCCGTCCTTGTACTGGAAGGGCTGCTTGGTCTCGGGGTCGAGGATGCCCTGCGTGTAGTCGCGCATCTTGGCGTCGCCGAGGATGTCGGTGAAGAAGGCCAGGCGGCGGATGGCGTTGTCGACGGCGGCGTTGCGCACCTTCCAGGCGCGGCTCCACACCACCGACTCGGCGTAGAACTTGATCATCGCCTTGTCGGCGTCGGCGAGCTTGGCCTCGCGCGACTTGCGCCACTCCTCGCGACGCTTCTGCTGGATGGCATCGACCTGCTCCGCGAGGTCGTCGCGACCGCTCTGCTCGGCGAGCTTGAAGAGCTTCTCTTCCTTGTCGGTGTAGAGCTTGAGGCCCGGGGGCACGGCGTTGAAGAGCCCGGTGCGACAGGCGTCGTAGAGCGAGCCCTGACGCGCCTTGGCGGCCACCGACCACGGCCGCGACACGTAGGTGTCGATGACCTTCTTCAGCTCCTCGAAGTGGCCGTTGGCCTTCTTCATGTCGTCGTCGAACTCTTTGCTCACCTTGTCGATGACGCCGGCGTAGCGGTGATGCCCGGTGTCGTAGTCGAAGGTGGCCTTGAGCTTGTCGTCGATGACCTGGTAGGCGCACTCGGCGGACATGTCGGCCTGCACCGAGCCGGCGGCCTTCTTGCTGTCGCTGGCCCTGAACTTGTCGAAGGCGCCGGTGGTGTTCTTGCACCACTCCTTGGCCCCCGCGTCCTTGCCGGCGGCGCGCAGCTTGGCCGAGTGGTACGCGGCCTGCACGACGTACGCCGAGGCGGCGCCGTTGTTCTTGTTCTTGGCGTAGTAGTCGTCCATCGACGCCTGCGCCTTCTGCCGCGCAGTGCGGTTGGCGCCGGCGTCGGGGCCGCTGTCGTCCCAGCCCTTGAGGTCGGCGCTGGCCACCAGGAAGTCGATGTCCGCCCTCTGCTCCGGCGGCGGGTTGAGGCCGAAGAAGGTCTGCCGCGAGGCGAGCATCTTGTCCCGGTCGCCGCTGTTGGCGTGGAGGATGACCGCGTTGCGCGCGGCCGTGCGCCGGTCGGCGGGCTCGAAGCGCTGCACCTTGGAGATGGTGTCGTACGTCTCCGCCGCGGAGCGATAGTTGAAGAAGAGCACGTACGCCGCGGAGAGCGCGTCGTAGGCCTGCTTCAGGTACTTGACCCGCTCCTTGTACTTCTCCGGCTCCGGCGGCTTGGGCGGGTTAGCCGAAGGGTCGCCCTTCTCGAGCTTGGAGAGCTTGTCCTCGCTGCCGTATTCCTTGATGAACAAGGTGTACATGGCGATGGCCTGGTCGTACTCGCCGACCTGCTTGTAGGCGAAGGCGCCGTTCATGGCTGCCTCGGGCGCCTGGTCGAGCGCGGGCGCCTTCTCCAGCGCCTCCTTGTAGAGGCGGGCGGCCTCGCGCCACTGCTTGTTGCGCTCCGGGCCGGGCGCCATCTTCTCGGCCTTCTTGTAGGCCTCGGCGGCGTCGATGTAGTAGCCGATGCTGATCATCGGCCGCGCCGTGCCCTCTTCGGCCACCTTCTGCTTCTCGGTGACGGCGCAGCTCTTGGCGATGGCCGCCTGGGCCAGCGCGCGGCTCTTCTGGACGTTGTTGTCCAGGTTGCTCATCGTGGAGAGGCGCTCCCAGGCCTTGAAGCCCCACTGCGTCTTGCCGCACTGCGACTTGTAGATGGGGTCGAAGCGCTTCTCGGCCTCGGCGAACTGCCCGTAGATGAAGTAGTAGTCCGCGGCCTGGAAGGCGTAGAGCTCGGCGTTGGTGGTCTGGGCGCCGTCGACGTCGAGGTTGACGTCGATGCCCGTCGAGATGCGCTGGATGTACTCGTCGCGGGCGATGATGGCGTTCTGCACCGCCACCGGCACCGCCGTCTTGTCGTACTTCACCGCTCCGGACGAGAGTTTGATCTTGTCGCGAGCCTCGAAGCCCGAGCTGCCGCCCGTCCTCTTCCAGATGTTGTTCTGGTCGAGGGTCTGCTGGTGGGCGGTGTCGACCACGAACTGCGCCGAGGGCTGCAGGTACTTGTCGTCCTCGTTGGAGTCGCGCACGGCGATGGCCGTGCTGCGCGCGGTGTCGAAGTCGGCCTGCGTCGGCGACCGATCCATGGCCACCTGGATGACCACGATCATGTGGTGCGCGTCGGCGATCCAGAAGCGGCTCTCGTAGGCGTCGGGCGCGTTGTCGTCCTGGGCCAGATAACCGGCCCAGCCCTGCGCGGCCAGGCGGTACTCGCCGAGGGCGCGCTCGAAGAGCTTGTCGCGCTCCTCCTTGTCGCCGATGGGCAAGGCCTGCTCGGCCAGGGCGCGGCCGGCGTTGGTGTGATCGGCGGCGGCACGGCGCAGGCCGCCGCGCACCAGCCGCTCGGCGGTCTGGATGGCCTCCGGGTCGTCCTTGTTGGCCTCGGTCCACGGCGTGACGCCGACGTAGGCGGCGAGCTTGGTGCGCGCCTCGAGGGCCTTGGCGCTGAGCTGCTTGCGTTCCTCGGTGCCCTCGCGCGACTGCGCGGTGAGCAGATCGTAGATGTCGGCGATCTGGTTCTGCACCACCGGCGCGTCGCGGTGCATGGGCCAGTTCTTGAGGATGATCTCCGAGATCTCGATGGTGTTCCGGTACTGGTTGAGCTCTTTGTATTCCTGGGCCAGCGCCTTGTAGATCTCGACCGTCCACTTCGGGTCCTTCTTGTGGTCGGTGGGATCCTGCGAGACCAGCTTGGGGTCCTGCACGCGGTCGATGCCGATGCGCATCTTCTGCTCCGCGACGCGGGGATCGGACTCGAGATCGAGCACGTCGTTGCGCGGGATGTACGGCTCGTCCGCGTCCGGGCCCTGGAAGTCGAGGTAGGTCAGCGAGCCGGCGATGTACGTGTAGGCCTCGGAGCGGAAGTCCGTGCCCGGGTCGCCGGTCGTCTTCTCCTGCTCGTCGGTGTACTTGAGGAGCTCGATGAACTGGCGGACGCTCGTTTCGTACCGCTGCTGCTTGAAGTACGTCCAGGAGAGCTTGTACATGGCGACGCCGTAGACCGGCGGCTTCTTGTACTTGAGCGAATGCTGGTAGGCCGTCTCGGCCCGGTTGTAGGCGAACGGCCCGCCGCCCTGATCGACCTCGTTGAAGTGCCAGTCGCCGATGAGCCACCAGACCTCGGCGATGTACCGCGGCTCGGCGCCGGGTGCGGTGCGCTGCGGGATGACCTGACACTCGTCGGGATACGGGGTCAGGTACGCCGTCTCGTCCGCGTTGCCACCGGCCTTGCCGGTGCCTCCGACCTGGCCGCCCTTCTTGGGCGCGCCCTTGGCCGGACCTGACTTGGCGGCCTTGATCGGCGTCGAGTGTCGGCCCTCCCAGCCGTTCCAGTAGGCGGCGTCGTGGTCCTGCGGCAGCGGCCCGACCGCGTCCTTGGTGGGGTCCGCGGGATCGGCGGCGACGGGGTACGGGTACTTGTTGTGGCAGACCAGCGATCGCCAGACCTGCTGCGCCTCGGCGATGCGGTTCGAGTCGTTGTAGGCGTGACCGAGGTAGTAGTAGATGCCGGCCAGCTCGCGGTAGGTGGGGTACTCGTTGATGACGCGCTTGTAGAGGGCGATGGCCGGCGCCAGGCCCGCGGACAGCTCCTCGACCGACTCTGTATCGGTGCGGGCGCGCTCCTCGTAGAGGGCAGCGAGGCGGAACATGGCGTCCGGCGTGTTCTCCGGGTGCGCGTTCTTGCCGCTGTAGCGCTCGACGAAGACCTCGAGGCGACGGATGGCCTCCTCGCGCGCGTCGCGGAGCGCTTTGCGCTCGGTGACGATCTCGCTGTCGAGCGCGGAGAGGATGCGCTTGCGCCGGTCCTCGTAGTGGTGCTGAACAATGCGGGTGATGGCGCCGCGGTAGTCCTTGGCCGCCTTCTCGTAGGCGTCGGCCTCCTTCTGCAGGGCGGCCAGCGCGGCGAGCTGCGCCGGGGTCGGCGGCGGCGGCGGTGGCGCGCTCTTCTTGGAAGGCGTGGAGGCGACGGATGTCGTCGGCGGTGGGGTGGCGGGAGGCGGCGACGCGCTGGAAGCCGGCGCGCTGCCGGCAGGCTGGGCGCTACGGGCCGGCTGGGCGCTGGCCGCCGGCACCGCGCTGCCCGCCGGGGTGGCGCTGCCGCCGGGCTGGGGCTTGGGCTGCGAGAGCGCGCCAGGCGCAGCAGCAAGGATCAAGGACAGGACGGAGACGACGAGGCCTGCGCGGGCCGCCCCCCGGGGGGAGGTGGAGCGCCTGCTGTGCGACGACCGGGTGTGTGTCACTTTCACTTCTCCTCGTCGTCGCCGCTGTCGTCGAGGACCTCGTTGAGCTCCTCCTTGAGCAGACGATCCTCGCGCGAGCGCTCGACCTGCAGGTTGCGCACGCGTGTCATCTGCTCCTCGCGCACCTCCCAGGCCTCCTCGGTGATGCCGACGTCGGCGCGCAGGACGATGTTCTTGAGCCGGTCGCGCACCAGGCCGAAGTTGCGCATGGCCACCTCGCCGACCACCAGGCGGGCCTCGCCGTCGAGCTGATCGAGGCGCGCCGAGTAGCCGATGACGTTGGCCGTCTCACGCGAGACGATCTCCTGGTAGGCGCGCGTCTTCTTGAGGACCTCGGCGTCGAGCAGCGCCAGCGAGGCCTCCAGCCGCGCGTCGGCGTCGTCGGCGGAGCGCAGCGTCGGGGCGATGCGCCCGGCGTAGGCCTGCAACGCGCTGCCGCCCTGTCCCGCCTGGGCCAGCTGCACCTCGCGGTTGAGCGCCTCCTTGTACTGGCGGCGCACCTCGGCATCGTCGACGAAGCGCTGATCGCCGAAGCCGACCTGCAGCTTGCCGGCGGTGACCTGCTTGCGCAGGGCGTCGATCTGCTGGCGATAGAGCGCCAGGTCGCGCTCGTTGTTGCGCAGCTCCTCCTCGAAGCGCGCCACGCTGGCCGGGTCGCGCACCACGCCGGACTGCGGGCCCTCGCGCAGCATGCGCCGCAGGCCGTTGACCACCGCCTGCGAGGTGTCGACCTGCAGCGTCAACCGCTGCAGCGCCTGGGAGACATTGTTCCACTGGCGCACCGCCGAGGTCTCGCGGTCCACGAATTGCCCCTCGGTCACCGGCACCAGCTTGAGGCGCGCCTCGAGCGACCGACGCTTGGCGCGCCAGCTGGCGATCTCGCCCGAGAGCATGGAGTCTTCGACGTCGTCCATGCCCTGGCCGAGCGCCAGGCGCGCCAGGGCCACGCTGTTGAGGAGGCTCAGCGCGCGCTCGGTGCCGGCCTTGAGCTCCGGGAAGGCCCGGACGCGGTTCGGCGAGCCGAGGACGGCGTTGATCTTGTCGACCAGGTCGTTGGAGGCGCGGATGAGCTCGCGACAGGACTTGACGTCGTCGATGACCGCGAAGGCGGCCGGGCCATCCTCGGCCTCGCGCGCCCACTGCGCGGCCAGGGGCGGCACCACCGAGGAGGAGTCGAGCGCCTCCAGCTGCTCCTGGCTCAGCTTGTCGTAGTAGACGGCCGGGTCGCTGGTGGAGCCCAGAAAGGCGTCGACCTTCTCCCGCATGGGGTCGTAGGTGGCCCGCACGCTCTCGTAGACCTTGAGCGACTTGTCGAACTGTCCGGCGCGCAGCATGAGGTCGGCGCGGAGCAGCTGCCCGTCGGCGATGTTCTGGCTGTCGGGCTCGGCGATGGTCAGCACCTCCAGCGCGCGCTGGGCGCGATCGACGTCGCCGAGCCGCACGTACACCCAGGCCAGCTCGTAGAGCATCGTCCCGAACTCGGGCGAGGTGCGATCGATGTGGTTGTAGGCCTGCACGGCCTGCGTCCACTGATCGGCTTCGTAGAAGAGGCGGCCGATGGCCAGCCAGGACAGGTCGATGACCAGCTTGTGCTCCGGCGTGTCGGGCGGCAGCTGGGTGACCTTGTTGAAGAGGTCGATGGCGGTGGCGTAGCGGCTGGCGGGCACCTGCGGCGGCGCCTCGCCCTCCTGCAGCGGCTGCGGCGGCGGGGTGGCTTCCTTCACCGCCACCAGGCCGAGCATGTAGCGCGCCTGGTGGGCGTACTCGCTCTTGGTGTCGACGCTGCCGAGCGCCGCCTTGGCACCGGCGTAGTCCTTCTTGACGAAGAGTCCCTTGCCCCGCGCGTACGCCAGGCCGCTGGTCACCGACTGCGGCGGCACCCGATTCATCTGCGCGAAGATGTCGTCGAGGGCGGCGTAGTCCTTGGTGCGCAGCGCCACGTCGACCAGACGCCCCAGCGCCTTGGCCGTGTAGGGGGCGAAGCGCGGCTCGCCGCTGCGCTCGACGATGAGCCGGAAGGTGCGACGCGAGGAGAGGTACTGCTTGGAGCGGAAGTACGTCTCGCCGAGGAGCGATTGCGCGTCCGGATAGGCCGTGGGGTGGTCCGGGTACTTCTCCACCACCTCGTTGAGGAGATTGGCGGCGCGCACGTAGTCCTTGGTGCCCATGAGCAGCGTGGCGTCGGCGATGCGCTGCTCGGCGGTGCGCTCCTGGGCGCGGCTCTTGGCGATGGCCTGCTGGATGCTGCCCAGCCCGGCCTGCACCCCGGCGAGCTGCCGCTGCGCCTGCTGGTGGGCCTGCTCGTGATCGATGGCCCAGGCCGCCCCCGGCTGCACCGCGACCGCGCCCAGCACCAGCGCGCCCAGGAGGCTGTGGCGCCACCCTGCGGCGGGCCTCCGACAAGAGGGATGGGGCGGCACGCCCTTGCGCCCGTCGACGGACACCCGGACACGGAGGGGAGATTCGAGGAACCGTTCTCCGTGTCTCCGTGTCTCCGTGGTGCTCTGGCTCTCCGCGTGTCCCATGTCGGAAGTCCCCTCCCCCGCCTCGGACGTCACTTCGTGGCCGGGCGCGCCGCGCCCTCGGCCAGACCGCTCTGCACCTTCTCCGCGAAGCGCACCGCTGGCCGGTCCTCCAGCTTGGTGGTCACGCCGCCCTTCTCGTGCGCCACCACGGACAGGGAGATGGTCTTGCCCTCCGCCGCGGTGAACGAGTGGCTGGCCTTCACCTCGAAGTTGTAGCTGCGCAGGTAGGAGAAGACGCCGTAGCCGTTGCCCTGCAGGTTGAGCAGCACCTGCAGCGTGTGGTCACCGGGCGGGATGGATCCGTTGAAGACCGGGATCTCCGCCTGCTCGGCGAGCGCGCCGGTGTTGTCGGTCTTGTTGTACTGCACCGCGCCATCGAGGACGATCATCAGGCGCGTCACCCGGAAGGCGCTGGAGAGCTCGTTGGCGAACTTGATGTTCGAGCGCGAGCCGGCGCCGCCGCCGGACAGGATGGTGTCGCTGAGGAGCGACAGGCGCGTGTGGCTGCGCCGGATCTGCTCCTTCAGCTCGTCGATGCGCTGCTCCAGGTCGCGCAGACGCACCGCGTACGTCGGGCCGTCGACGCCCGGCGCCGCCGCGGTGGCGGCCGCAGCGGTGGCAGCCGCCGTGGGCGCGGCAGCGACGCCGGCACCACCGGTGGTGGGCGCCGTGCTCCCCACCGGCGCGGCCGATGCGCCCGCCGCGGCACTACCCGACGCCGCGGGCTTGGCGCTGGCCGCAGCGGATGCCGCTGGCGCAGCGCTGGCCGCGGCAGAGCTTCCGCCAGGAGGGCTCGTTGTTGCAGAAGCCGTGGGCCCAGGCTTGTTCTGGGCGAAGGCGCTGCGGGGCGACGCGCCGCGCCCGGCACCGCCGATCAGCAGCGCCAGCAACAACAACACGCACGTCCCCACCCCAACAGCCACCGACTTGACGAGTCGCATCGAAGACAACCCCTTTTCCGTCCCTTGCTGCGCCGCTCCAAATGAATCGTTCGAACGAGTCATGCCGTGAACGGCAATCCGGGATGCTTACCCCGATCCCCACGACCTGTCTCGAACGAGCAAGCTCTTTCCAGCGCCGCAGTCTAGAGGGCCCCCACGCGCGCTTGCAACGACCGTGGACGCGAGGGCGTTCGGACGCAAGCTCGCGGTGCGAAAGCAAGAATGCGCAGGACGGACGCGTCGATCCCCGCAGGCCCTTCGGAGGCCCGCCCGGGCGTAGAGCCTGGAGTTGCTCGCCGGGGACTAGTGCTACGCTCCCGGCCGGCATCGACCCGGAGGCCCATGGGAACACCGGCTCCGGGGTAGATCGTTTGGTCTTTCCGTGCGTCCGATGACCCATCGCGTTCGTCGCCGTCCTCGACCGCTCTGCCGTGCCCCGCTGGGTGCGGACGAACGGCCGTGGGCCGGCTGCCTTTACACCTGGGAGCGCTCCTGCGGGAGCCTGCTGGGCGGCGGCTGAGATGGGCGCCCATCATCGAGAGGAGACGACGGACGAGGCGCTGATGTTGCGGTTCCAGGGCGGCGATCGCGCCTCCTTCGCCCTGCTCGTCAAGCGGCACAAGACCCCGATCTACAACTTCATTCTCAGGCAGATCCGCACCCCGCCCGCCGCGGAGGATCTGACGCAGGACGTCTTCGTGAAGATCGTGCAGAAGGCCGGGGAGTTCAAGCACGAGGCCCGGTTCACCACCTGGGCGTACGCCATCGCGCGAAACCTGTGCATCGACCACCTGCGCAAGATGTCCCTCCGCCGCCACCCTTCGCTCGACCACTCCGACTCCGGAGAGGGCCCGACCTTGGGTGAGCGGACAGCCGACCTCCGTCCTGCGGCGGCCGTGGATCGCAGCGCCATCGGCGCCGAGCTCGGCGTGCGCATCACGCTCGCCGTCGAGGAGCTGCCGGCGGAGCAGCGCGAGGTTTTCCTGCTGCGCGAGGTGGGCCACGTGCCCTTCAAGGACATCGCCGAGATCACCGGCGTCCCCGAGAACACGGTCAAGAGCCGCATGCGCTACGCGCTCGAGCGGCTGCAGCAGGCACTGGAAGAGTACGAGGACTACGCGCGCGCCTTACGCTGAAACGACGAACGAGCCACCACCCGAAGCCATGGACTGCGAGAAGTTCGACTCCCACCTCATCGACGAGCTCTACGACGAGCTCGACGAGGTGACGCACGCCGCCATGCGGCGACACGCGGAGGCCTGCGCCCGCTGCGGGAGCGCGCTCTCGGGCCTGCGCGCCACGCGCGAGGTGGGGGTGATGCCGCTGGTCGAGCCGAGCGACGACCTGGAGGCACGCATCCTGGAGGCCACCGCGTTCGCCCAGCGCGGCGCCCCGTGGCACCGCAAGCTCTGGCGCGGCGTCGCCTGGGCCGGCAGCCACGCCATGCGGCCTCAGCTCGCCATGGCCGCCGTGTTCGTGCTCTGCATCGGTGCCAGCCTGATGCTCCTGCCCGGCGGCAGCGGCGCGCCGGTGCGCATCACCGAGCGTGGTGAGCCCGCGCCCGACGAGGCACCGGCGGCGGTGGCCGAAAAGGCCGCCGCCCCGACGGCCGCACCGCCCGCCGTCGCCGCCAACGACGGCGAGGAGGGCCGCGCCGAGGCCAAGGACAAGGACAAGCGCGAGGATGCGCCGGCCGAGGCGGAGGCGCAGGCCGGCGCCACCGCCGTCGGCGCGCTGGCCAAGGACCACGACGCCGCGCAGCGCGCTCTCTCCGATGCGCGCGCGGTGCGCTCGCAGTCCGGATGTGCCGCGGCGGTGGGCAAGCTCGACGACGTCGGCATGCGCTTCGCGGGCACGGCGGCCGCGGCCGACGCCATGTGGGAAGCCGCCACGTGCCACGCACAGCTCGGCAACACCGGCAAGGCGCGCGAGCTCTACCTGGCGCTGCGCGGCTACGGCGCCTACAAGGACCGCGCCGACGCCGAGCTGGCCGCGGCCGACGCCGCTGCGCAGAACAACATGTCGCAGAAGCAGGCCCCGGGCGGCGGAGCCGGCAGCAAGGCGGCCGCTCCCGCCGCGCCCATGCCCCGCGCCGCGGCGCCGGCCCGATCGTTGGACAACGAGGGCCCCGCGGGGTCGACTCCGCCGGGGAGCACGGGCAAGGCGCCCGCCTCGCCGCCCAAGCAGGCCAAGCCCCCGGCCAGCGACGCGACGTTCTGATCCGCGCGCGGAGGGCCACGGCCCATCGCGCACCGGGGCGGACGGCGCACCGGCCCGTGGAACGGCCGGCGCGGCCACAGCCGGCGCCGTCGCAACTCGCTCGGATCGGGCGCGGCCTGAGGATAAGCTCGCGCCCATGCACAGGCGCTGGTGGCTCGGCTTGGCTCCCCTCTCGCTGGGGGCGGTCCTCTTCGCGGCCTGCGACACCGACGCGGCGCGCATCGGCCTGGTGATGAAGGCGCCGGCCGGCCTCCTCGACGAGGCGACCGGCGTGAGCCTCGCCGTGTTCCCCGCCGACCAGGCGCAGTGCCTGGCCGATGGCCAGGTGACGCAGATCCCCACCGGCGAGAGCACGCAGACCTTCAGCCTCGACCGCAACTGTGCCGGCGCCGCCTGGTGCAAGGAGATCGAGCTCGACCTCGACGACAGCGAGAAGATGTTCGCCATCACCGTCGACGGGGCGCTCGGCCCGGTGGCCTTCGGCTGCGCAGTGGCGACCATCGATCAGGATCCGCTCGAGGTCGACGTCCGCGTCTTCAAGTTCAACCCGCCACGCTGCTGCAACGACGGCGTGGTGCAGTCCGGCGAGCAGTGCGACAGCGGTGTGGTCGCCGCGACCGACTGCACCGGCGTCCCCAGCACCGGCGGCGCCTGCCTGGGCATCCCCAGCGACCCGGTGTGCGAGTGCGACTGCCTGGCCAAGGAGATCCCCGTCGAGCGCAAGGCCGTCGACGGGCCCACCATGGTGGGCACGCGCAGCCAGCTTTCCCTGGCCTTCGTTGGCGGCGTGGGCGAGCTGACCGACGGCCTCCGTGCCGCCTTCACCAACGTCCAGACCACCGTCGGCACGAACGTGCAGATCCGCGCCTTCCGGGGGGATCTCTTTCCGGTGGAGGACCCGCCGCCGCTCGCCGATCCCCTGAACATCCCACTGCGCTGCTCGGACACCGACACCCTGGGCACCAACCGCGATCAGCAGCACCCGAGCATCGCCGCCATCACCGCCGACCGCGCCGCGGTCGCCTACCTCAGCGACGAGGACCTGGGCGGCTTCTTCGACGTCTACCTGAGCTCGCAGAACGCGAGCGGCTGCAGCGACGTCACCGGGACGACGAAGGTCAACCTCACCAACAAGCGCTGCACCGGCGTGGACGTGGCGCGCGGCGCGGGCGACCAGGCGCTCATCGTCTGGACCAACGTCGACGGCGCCGTGCTCGGGCGCATCTGGAAGCCCGACGCCGTGCCCCCGCTGCCGGAGACCATCACCCTGCTGCCCGAGAGCAAGGACCTCGTGCTGGCCCAGAACGCCAACCTGGCGCGGGTGGCTGGCTTCGACGACGGCTGGCTGGTCGTCTTCTCCGGCGGCGGCCCCGGCGACGGCGACGGCATCTTCACGGTGCGCGTCGACGAGGACGGCAAGGCGGACGCCCCGCTGCCCGTCAACGCCGCGACCACCGGCGTGCAGGACCTGCCCGACGTGGCCATGTTCCCCGACGGGCGCGCGCTGGTCACCTGGCACAGCGGCGGTGACGTCTACTTCCAGCGCATCGCCGCGGACGGCGCCACCAACCCCGAGGACCAGGCGGCCCCCATCCACGCCGTCGCCGACAACGAGCAGTCGTCGCCCGCCGTGGCGGCGTCGGTCGGCTTCGGCGAGTTCTTCGTCGTCGCCTGGGAGAACCAGGTCGACGGCTCGGTGTGGGCGCGCTTCGTGGGCATCGACACCGGGTTCCTCTTCAACAGCGTCACCGGTCAGAACGACGACTTCCCGGCCTCTCACCCGCTGCCCGGCGTGGCCACCGGGCGGCGCGCGCCCGCTGCCGCCATCGGCGGTGGAGGCTTCGTGGCCCTCGGCTGGCAGGACGACAGCCCGGTGCGCCCCGGCCTCTTCGTGCGCCGCTTCCCGCTGCCGACCCAGTAGCGCCGTCAGCCAGGGGTGCCACGGCGGCGTCTCGGCGTGGGATGCCCGCGCCCGATGCTGCTGCTCTTCGCCGCCACGCTCTTCACGAGCGCCGCGCTGCTCTTCTCGGTGCGCCCATGATCGCCAAGGTCATCCTGCCGCTCCTCGGCGGGACGTCGCTGGTGTGGAACACGTGCATGGTCACGTTCCAGGCGCTGCTGCTGCTCGGGTACGGGTACTCGCACCTCACCACCTCGCGCGTGGCCCACGTGGCGCGCCAGGCGGCGGTGCACATCGCCTTGCTCGGCGCCGGCCTCCTGTTCCTGCCCATCGCCGTCCGCGCCGACGCGGTGCGCAGCTGGCCCGCCGACGCCAACCCGGTGCCTGGCGCCCGTGCAGGATCTTGCCGTGGATGAGGCCCATCATCTCGTCGTGCCGCGCCACGCGCAGCACGGTGAAGTGGCTGCGCTCGGGGGTGCTCGCCACCCAGCCGGAGCGCTGGCAGCGCTTCGGCAAGCCCACGCTGCGCGTGTGGACCGACGACTTCTCCAACCCGCTCGCGGTGCTGATGTTCTGACGGGCTGCTTCGACAGAAGCGGCTCCCTCCCGGTGGCGCCGCCGCTCCCGACTCACCACTCGGGCTAGTTCGCGCGGCTGTCGTCGCGCAGGTAGGCGATGGTGTGGATCGTGGCCACGATGCGCTCGCGATCGTCGAGCTCCAGGTCCAGGAAGCGGATGCCCATGCCCGGGTTGGGGTTGTCGTGGTCGGCGCGCACGGGGTTGATCCACTGCACCACGCCGGACAGGACGAAGTGCTCGGCGCTGCCTTCGGACACAGTCGACGGGACGAAGCGCAGGGTGAGCTGGGTGCCCACCGGAAGCGGCTCGGTGGTGCGCACGAAGATGCCCATCTCCGAGATGTTGGTGATCGACGCGTAGAGGAAGGTGTCCTCCGTCTCGCAGTCCACCGACCAGGTGACGGCGATGCGCTGCGACGAGCGCCGGTTCATCGACTCCGGGGCCGGCTCGATGGCCGGCGAGCTGCCCCGCACCGAGCGTTCCCCCGACTCGGCCGCCGCCGGGACGGCTTCGTCCCCCGGAGCCGCAGCCCGCGCTGTGACTGGGCTGGGAGGCCTCGAGTCGCCTCTGCCACCATCGCTCATGGATCTGGCGCGTAGCCGCTTTCCGCGGAGGTGTCGAGCGCGCGTGTCCCGGGAAGCGCACGCGGTCCCCTCCCCGCGCCAAAGCAAGTCTCGCGCGGCCCCCAACGCTCGTGGTGCGCGAGCTGGCTGCAAGCACCGCCGGCCACCCGGCCAGCGTGGATCGAGTGAAAGCGTCACGTCGAACGGCTCCGTCCCAGGCGCAGCCGCTCGCCCGCAAACCCGGTCAGCGCACGCGCAGCGTTCCGCCCTGGACCCGGTTCTCGTGGTTCGCCCCGCGGGATACGCGATAGCGCGTCTCGCCCGCGAAGAATCCGAAGTAAACGGCGTAGTCCCCGGGCGTGAAGTTCGGCTCGAGCTGTACCTCGAGCTCGTCGATCACCACGTCCCCGACCTGCCAGAGGTTCATCGGGTACCTGCCGTCGAGCACCGCGTGATCGCCGTTGAAGCGCCGCTGGTAGCCGTCGATGTGCATGAACGCCTTCCAGGCGCCGGTGACGGGGGCCAGCACCCGGTAGTAGAAGCGCATCCGGTAGCGCGTCTGGGGCACCACGTCGGGGACCAGCGCCCCGTCCTCGTCGCGGACCTCCCAGCCGAGCACCTCGAGCTGGTCCTCGAACTGCGCCTCCACCCGCCGCTGCGGCATGACCGGCACGTCGGGCAGGATCTCGCCGATCCAGCTCTGGTTCTCGGCGCCCCCGAGGTCGTTGGAGACCAGCAGGATCAGGCTGGAGCGACCGTCGAGCACGGGCAGATTCACGCGGCGGTCGCGGCGGTAGAGCGAGTTGAGCCGGGGCAGCTCCTCGGCCTTGACCACCATCCAGCGGCGCCCGCCGCCCTCTTCCATGAGCCAGTCGAAGGCGCGCTGCGGGTCGCCGAAGGTCTCCGCGCGCTCCTTCGAGTAGTACGCCACGATGCGATCGCGCACGCCGACCAGACCGAGCGGCTCACCGGGCTTGCCCAGGCGCGCGTAGGACTCGAAGGCTTCCTTCGGCGAGAGCTGCGCGGCGAGCGCCGGGTAGTACCAGAAGGCCAGGAAGGCGCCGGCGAAGACGCCGGCCAGCACCGTGGTGACCGCGCGCGGCAGGCGCGCTGCACCGACCGCGGCGCGCCAGCCGTCGCGCATCAGCACCAGCGCCGGCACGGCCATGACGGCCACGAAGGGCACCAGCCACCAGGCGTTGAGGCCCATGGTGGCGAAGTTCTTCGGCAGCCTCTGGACCGCCGCCCAGTCGAAGCGCTGGCCAAGGAAGAGCATGGCGCCGAGACCGACCAGCGCCGCCTCGGCGACCACGAAGGAGAAGAGCAGGTTGCCGTTCCATGTGCGCGACAGCTCGCGGAGCCCGTCGAGGTAGGCGTCGAGACGCGCCGCCAGCCAGGCGCGCGCCGGCGGGAGCTCGCGCGGCTGGCGCTCGAACCATCCCAGGGCCACCAGCACAGCAAAGGCCACACCGACCGCCTTCATGGAGAGCACCGCGGGCGCCTCGAAGCTCTTCGGGAAGGTCGGCTTTTCCACGGCGAAGGCGGCCAGCGAGCGGACCGGCTCGGTGGCCATGTCGCGGTAGAGGACGAACGCCAGCAGCACCGTGGCCAGCGCCACCGTCCGCGACGCGGGCGCGCCGCGCTCGAGATCGAGGATGGCCAGCGCGACGATGGCCGCCAGCACCGCGGGCGCGGCGAACGGCAAGATGCCCACGTACGGCGCCAGGAAGCTGTAGACGGCGAAGAACACGCCCGCCGCCACGAGCATCAGCACCCGCACCGCCATCTCCCGCTCCCCCGCCAACGCGGACGCGGACGCGGACGCGGACGCGGACGCGGACGCCGCGAACGTAGTCGTGGTCGTGGTCGTGGTCGTGGTCGCGGTCGTGTCCGCCGATCCGGGCACGGGCTCGGGCACAGGCTCGGGCTCGGGCTCGGATCCGGGGTCGCTCGCCGGCGGCGCACGGAACAGTCGACCGATGGCGAAGGGGAGCAGAGCGCTCCACGGAAAGAGCGCGTGACCGAGCTGCCGCACATACAGGTCGAAGGTCGCCTCGACGGGCGCCTTGTGCAGCAGCGCCACGCCCAACACGCGGCGAACCGGATCGTCCGGCGTGGTCTGCCAGAGCTCGTTCACCGTCCAGGCAGCGACGCCGATGCCGACCACCAGCGCGGCAGCACCCGACGTACCGCGCCAGATCGCCGCGCAGGGCGAGCCGCCGCCGGGGATCGGCGGCCACCAGGACCAGCCACGCCAGTCCCACGGAGAACGGCAGCGCGGCGACACCGACCAGCAAGCCGCGGCACAGGAAGCCCGCGGTGAGCCCCGCGATGCCGACCGCACCCCACGCCAGCCGCCCGATCACCCCGCGGTCGAGCCACGCACCCGCGACGCCGCACAGCGCCAGCGTCGCCGCCGCCATGGTGACCGCGTCGCCGAGCATGGTCCGCGCCTGCATGAAGTAGAGCGGCATGGTGCACAGCGCGATGACCGCGTAGAGGCCGGCGCGGCGCGCCACCATGCGGGCCAGGAACCCGTACAGCACCATGGCGCCCGCAAGAGCCCAGAGCGCGAGCGGCAGCCGACCCGACCAATCGTGCAGGCCGAAGACCCGGAAGCCGGCGGCCATGGAGGTGAAGGGCAGCTCACCCATCCGCAGGTCCCCGAGGGTCGGCAACACCGCCGGCGGCTCGGTGGGCAGCTCGAGCTGCGCGGCGCCGAGCACGCGCACGGCGATGCGCCGGGCCAGGTCGGCCGCGTCGAGCTCGTACGGGTCCCAGATGCCGCTGGTGGCCAGGTTGGACAGCAACATCGCCCCCGCGACCACGGCCGCCAGGGCCAGGGGAAGGACGCGCTCCGCTCTCCGCGCCGCCATGCTCGGGGACCTTTACCACCCCCGCGCCCTCCGCTCACCATCCGGGCGGGCCCACGCGGCCGAGCGGGGCTCTGCGGCGTTGGGCGCGCGCGCCGCCCGCCGACCGTGCTACTGCGCCGCCGTGACGCAGAAGCCGGCGAAGCAACCACAGGCGGAGCCGACGCGCGCCGGGCGCGTGGCCATCCTCGGCCGGCCGAACGTGGGCAAGTCGACGTTGCTCAACGCCGCGCTCGAGCAGCCGCTTTCCATCGTCTCGCCCACCCCGCAGACCACGCGCGATGCCATCCTGGGCATCGTCCGCCACGGCGCCGCGGAGATCGCCCTCATCGACACGCCGGGGCTGCACCGGGCCGGCAGCGCGCTCGGCCGCGCCATGAACCGGAGCGCGCGCGAGGCGGCCCGGAGCGCCGACGTGGTGGTCTTCGTGGCCGAGGTGCCGCCCCCGCGCGTGCTGGAGCGGGTCGCGCGCCAGAAGGGCGCGCGCGCGGCCAAGGACACGGGCGCGCGCACGGACGCGGACACGCAGGCGCACGCGGACGCGCACACGGACGCGGACGCGCACACGGACGCGGGGGCACACGCAGGGGCGGGGGCGGACGCGGACGCGGACGCGCCCACGCGCGGGCGCGGGCGCGGGCGCGCGGCTCCGGCGGCGGCGATCATCCACCCCGGGGACGCCACGCTGCTCGCGGACATCCCGCCGGAGACACCGGTGGTGCTGGTGCTCAACAAGGTCGACCTGCTCAAGGACAAGACGTCCATGCTGCCGCTGCTCGAGGCCTTCGGGGCCTTGCGCGACTTCGCGGCGGTGGTGCCGGTCTCGGCGACGCGCGGTGCCAAGGGCGGCATCGCCCGCGTGCTCGAGGAGGTGGCGCGCCTCTGCCCCGAGGGGCCGCACCAGCACGAGGAGGACGAGATCACCGACCGCCCGGTGCGCTTCTTCGCCTCGGAGTACGTGCGCGAGCAGATCCTCCGCGCCACCAAGGAGGAGGTGCCGCACGCGGTGGCGGTGGAGATCACCGACTTCCGCGAGCCCGATTCCGCCGCCGCGCAGAAGGGCGCGGTGGTGCGCATCGAGGCCACCATCCACGTCGAGCGTCCGGGCCAGAAGAAGATCCTGGTCGGGGCCCGCGCCGAGATGCTCAAGCGCATCGGCACCGCGGCGCGCAAGCGCATCGAGGAGCTGCTCGGACGCCGTGTGCACCTCGCTCTCTTCGT
>JBBJMR010000022.1:0-48245 GCA_037720395.1 Polyangiaceae bacterium | reverse complement strand
CGAAAGGATTCCCGGGGAGCAGCGTGGCGTCGTGCTCCCCGGGGCGGCCGCCTCCCCCCGGATGGTGTACGACTGGGCGGCCCGGCCGGTGCCGGCGTGGTCCGGGAGTGACATGAGCACCATCCAGCAGATCGGCGATCTCGTGAAGCGGCGCAAGACGGTGCTCGACGAGTGCATCGCCAAGCTCCGCTCCGCCGACGGCATGGAACCCGGCGCGGCGCGCGACGCCGCCGTGCAGCAGGCCGGCACCGCGCTGTCCCAGGTGGGGACGATGACCAAGCAGATCGACGACCTCTACGTCGCCCAGATCGCCGAGCTCGAGCGCCTCCGCGCCGACGCCGCCCGTCAGGGCGCCGAGGCGGCCACCGCGGCCCAGGGGGCCATCGTTCGCCTGATGGGCGCGGCGCCGGGGACACCCAGCGACGGGGCGTGAGCCGCCGCGAGCGATTCGTGGTCGCCGCCGCGGACGCCGGCCTGCGCCTCGACCAGCTGCTGGCCGCCCGCATCCCCGATCTGTCGCGGCGCAAGGCGCGCACCTTGCTCGACATCGGGGGCGTCTTCGTCGATGGGGCGCGGGTCAAGGTCGCCGGCCGCACCCTGCGCCGAGGCCAGACGGTGGAGGTCCATCTCGGGGGGGCGCTGGAGCGCGCCGCGCCCGGCGTCGGCGGGGAGGCGCGCGCGCGCGACGCGGCGGCGTTGCCCGAGGCTCGCGTGGTCTTCGAGGACGCCGACCTCTGGGTGGTCGACAAGCCGGCGGGCCTGCTCACCGCGCCGACGCCCGAGAGCGATCGCGGCAACCTCGCCGACCTCCTCTCGCGGCGGCCGGGCGCACCGCGTGCGCTCGTCGTGCACCGCCTCGACCTCGGCACCAGCGGCCTGCTGGTCATGGCCAAGACCGAGCTCGCCAACCGGGCGCTCGCCGAGCGCTTCCGCGTCCACGACGTCACCCGTAGCTACGAGGCCGTCGTGGCCGGCGCCTTCCCCGCCGCGGTGGAACACGTCGAGGAGCCGGTCGCCGGCAAGCGCGCGCGGACCCGCTTCCAGGTGCTGGAGCGGTTCGGCGAGGCGGCGACCCGCATCGGCTGCACCCTGGAGACGGGCCGCACCCACCAGATCCGCCTGCACACGCTGCATGTCGGGCACCCGGTGCTCGGCGACGCGCGCTACGGCGCCGAGCAGGCCTCCGCGCTCCCGCCGGCGCCGCGCATGGCGCTGCACGCGCGCACTCTGGGCTTCGTCCATCCCCGCAGCGGCGAGCCGCTCTCGTTCGAGAGCGAGTGGCCCGCGGAGATGGCTTCCTGGCTGGAGCTGGTGCGCGCCGCGTTCGTGGCGGCTCCGTGACCGAGTCCCGGCGCGGCGCTCAGGCGCCACCCATGCCCGGCATGCACACCAGCGCCGGCGCGTGGCAGGCATCGCAGGCCTCGTTCCAGCACGGGTTCACCGAGACCTCGGCGCACAGGTAGCCTTCGCCGCAGCTGTCGGCGGTGCAGTCCTGGGCGGGGAAGCACCCGGTCTGCCACAGCGGCGAGTCGCCGCAGCCGGGCACCAGCCAGCGGCAGCCGGCCTCGTCGCACGAGGTGGGGTCGGCCTGCGCGCTGCAGTCGCAGCCATCGGCGACGATCACCTGCCAGATCGGGCCCTCGCCCTCGCCGTCGTCGGCGCACTGGGCCAGCGCCATCGTCGGACCGCACTGGCCCTCGATCTCGAATGGGCAGGCGCTGGCGAAGGGGTACTCGCTGCAATCGGTGCCGGCGACCGGGAGCGACAGCGGGCACTCCGGCGGCGGTGAGCAGCGCGTGCCGACCAGCGTCCAGCCGCCGTCGCCGCACTGGTAGGCGTGCTGGCCCTGCTCCTCGCCGCACGGCTCGTCTGTGTGCCAGTACCAGCACTGCTGCCCGATCTCGCCGCACGCCGCGTGGTCGGTCGGCTCGAGCTCCGGGCACTCCGGCTCCGGACACGCGCCGGCGGTGTCCATCCAGTCACCGTCGATGCACTGCCAGGCGGGGGGACACTCGCTCTCCATCTGCGGGGGTGGCGGGGGGCCGCAGTCACCGCCGTCGTCGTCCTCCGAGGCGACCGTGGAGCTGCAACCCCAGGCGAGCGCCAGGGGCAGACCGAGGAGGGAAGCCAGAAGCCAAGCGCGTCGAGCCATGCCGGGCGCCTCCGCAACCGGCGTGCCGGGATGCGCCGGCGTGCGGCGTATCTCGAAATCCGCGCTTTGCGGACCAGAGGAGGGCGCGCGAGAGCGACGCCGCTGCCAGCGGCGCGCTCAGATTGGCTCAGCCCGAAAGACGGCGCGCCGCCTTGGCTAGACGGTCAGCCCGGCCAGCGGGCCGGTGCAGAACTCGGGGTCGCCGAAGGTGCTGGCGTCGATGCCCATGCCGTTGAGGAGTGAGACCAGCAGGTTGTTGTGGGGCTGCAGGTCGAACTGCAGGCGCTTGCCCGTCTGGAAGTACCCACCGCCGCTGCCGGCCATGAGCCAGGGCGAGTCGGTGTGGCTGTGGCTGTTGCCGCGCGCGATCTCGCTGGTGAAGAGCACCACCGTGTTGTCGAGCATGGTGCCCTCGCCCTCCTCCATGGAGTCGAGCTTGCCGAGCAGGTACGCGAACTGCTCCATGTACCACTTCTTGATGATGCGCAGCTTGTCCCAGGTCGCCGTGTCCGAGTCGGGCTGGTGGCCCATCACGTGCTCGTCGCCGTCGATGCCCAGGAACGGGTAGGGCTTGTTGTTGGTCGAGGCCGACCACTGCAGGGTCACCACCCGGGTCAGGTCGCAGGCCAGCGCCATGCTCAACAGGTCCATCTGCAGCTGGCCGATGATCGGGTAGTTGCTGGGCGAGTTGAGGTCGAACGCGGCGCCGAGCTCGGGCTTCTGGCAGTACCCGCCGATGGTGCCGCCGGGGTTGTCGAGGCGGCTCTCCACCTCGCGGACGGCGGTCAGGTGCTGGTCGAGCTTCTTCTTGTCCTCGGTGGAGAGCCTGGGGTTCAGCTTGTCGAACTGGCCGCCCACGGCATCGAGCACCGAGTGCCGGCGCGCGCGCAGCGTGGCCACGCCCGCCGGATCCGCACCCAGCTGGGAGAAGACGACGTTGAACATGTTGAAGGGGTCGACCTCGTTGGCGATCGGCTGGTCGGAGCCGGCGTAGCTGATCACCGTGCGCACCTCGGTGCCGCCGTAGGCCGTGGACTGCACCCCGAAGTGCAACGACTTCTGCGGGGTGTCGGTGCCGATGGCGTTGGCGATCTCCTGGTCGACGGAGATGCCGCTGGCCCAGCCGGCCAGCGAGCCGTCGCCGCCCACCTGGTTGCCCGCGTTGAGCGAGCGCCCGGTGAGGAAGGCCATGCCCTGCTGGTGCGGCTCACCCGGCGGCTTGTCGTGCACCGACAGGTCGAGCCCGGAGAGCACGTTGATCTTCGGCGCGAACGGCGCCAGCGGCTCCAGCATCGTCCCGGTGAAGTCCATGCTCGCCGGCAGGTCGAGGCCGCCGTTGGGGATGTAGATGACCACCAGGCGCTTGGGGAAGCCGGCGGCCAGCGCCGCCGAGCCGAGCTTGCGCTGCGTGGGCGAGGAGGTGTTGCAGCCGAGGCTGGTCATGAGCGGCAGCGCCAGCGAGACGCCGCCCACGCCCTTGAGGAAACCACGGCGCGTCACGCCCTGGGGAGTCCAGCGGGGGAATTTCACTGCGAACCTCCGGCCGGGCGATAGAAGAAGGCATCGGTCTGCGTCAGCGCGACCATCAGCTCGGTGATGTTGCCCCCGCTGTCGGCGAACTTGGAGTCGAGCCAGTCGGTGGTGCAGCTGTCTGCCTTGGTCTCGCCGCGCCCGTAGGCGTACCGGAACCACTGCTTGGCGTAGCAGCTCTGCACCTCGTGGCTGCCGGCGAGCTTCTTGGCCAGCTCCACCGCGCCCACGAAGTCGCCGTCGACGTCGGAGTCCGAGACGGTGCCGCTGGCGTCGATGGCCTCGTCGTTCTCCATGGTGCGGAAGCGCGCGATGCCGTCGTAGTTCTCGAAGCCGAAGCCGAGCGGGTCCATCAGCTTGTGGCAGCTGCTGCACGCCGGGTCCTCGGAGTGCTGCGCGAAGCGTTCGCGCGCGGACGAGTCCGGGTCCGGCTCGGGGACGTCGATCACCACGTCCTTGGGAGGAGGCGGCATCAGGTCGCAGAGCAGCTGCTCGCGCACCAGCTTGCCGCGGTGCACGGGCGAGGTCTGGTTGGAGTGGGCGTTGATGGTCAGGAAGGTGCCGGTGGTGAGCAGGCCGGCGCGCTCCTTCGGGTCCAGGTCGACCTTCTGGAAGGTGTCCCCGGTGACGCCGGCGGTCAGCGCGTCGATGCCGTAGAAGGCGGCCAGGTCGGCGTTCATGTAGGAATACGGCGCCGTGAGCAGCGCATCGAGGTCGCCCTCGCCCTCGAAGACCACCTCGTCGATGAAGGTCTCGGTCTCCTCGCGCATCAGCTGGCCGATGGCCGTCGACCAGTCGGGGAAGACGTCGGCGCTCTTGCCGACGTTGGCGATGCGCTCGTAGTCCAGCCACTGCTGGTGGAAGTTCCGCACCGCGTCGTGCGCTTGCGGCAGCTCCAGCATGCGGCGCGCCTGGGTGGCGACCTGCTCCTTGGTGGAGAGCTCGCCGGCCTCGGCCGCCGCGAAGAGCTCGTCGTCGGGCATGCTGCCCCAGAGCAGGTACGACAGGCGCGAGGCCATCTCCCAGTCGTCCAGGCCGACGATCTCCGCGCCGCCGTCGGCGGGCAGGCCAAACTCGACGCGATAGAGGAAGGCCGGCGACTGCAGCGCCGCCTGGATGACCAGCTGCACGCCGACGGTGAAGTCGGCCTCCGCCTTGCCGGCCTGCCAGAGGCCGAGGAAGGTCGCCTTCTCGGCGGCGGTGGGCGGGCGCCGGTAGGCGCGCGTCAGGAAGTCGTCGATGAAGCTCTTGGCGCACGGCTCCTCGTCCATGCCTCCGGCCGTGGGCACATCGCACGGGAGGAGCGAGGCGAGGTCGGCGGTGGCGCGCTCGGAGATGCCCTCGGCCGCGAGCATGTACTTCTCGGCGAGCTGCGAGGAGGTGGTGAGGTTGGCGGCGTTGTTGTTGAAGCCCAGCGCCTCTTCCTCGGCCCCGAACCCGTCGGCGGGGTGGGTGGCATCCCCGAGCAGGTCGCGGACGGTGTTGTTGTACTCGAAGCGCGTCATGCGCCGGATCGGTGCGTCGCCCGGCTGGGGCCCCTCGCTGCAGGACTGCGGACCGTGCCCGGGAGGGTCGATGCCCCCGACGCCCTCGTCACCTGCGCCGATGTCTCCGATGCACCCTGCGCCGGCCGCGCGGGCGAGCGCCAGCAGGGACGCAGCAAGGGTCGATCTCGAGGTGAGCCACGTGCGTTGCATCCGCACCTCCGGTCTCCGGAGGCTACACGCAAACGGCCCTGTTCCGGGCCGGGAAAGCCGCGTGCGCGCGACAAATCGGGCAGGCACGCTGTGGCGTCACCGTGAGGCTGGAACGTCTGTTCGCGCTGGTGGCAGAGCGCGGGTCGCAGCGTGGTGAGGATGCGCGCGCGCGGCGCCTGGCGCGGTTCGTCGCATGGCAGCGGATGAATGCGCCTGCCGTGTGCGGCGACGAAGCGCTACGCTCGGCGTGCTTACTTCGTCGCACAGCGTCATGGAGGCTCGGATGGTGGCAAGGCTCGGGTGGGGGCGTGGGCTCTCGATCGCCGGCGCGATGGTGATGCTCGCCGCGGCGCTCGGCGACGTCGAACGACGACTGCGCCAGCAGCGGCAACCCGTCCGGGCCGGGATCGGGGGCGGGGCCGGGCAGCGGCGGCAGCGGCGCCGAGGGCGGCGGGCTGACGGTGGGCGCGGGCGGCAACGTGGCCGGCGTCGGGGGCTTCACGCCGACCTGCAAGGTCAATGACGCGCAGGGCGATGCCATCCCCGAGTGCACCGAGAAGGCGCCGGCCGAGGCGTTCGATCCCGAGGTGCAGTGGACGTGGACGGCCCCGCCGCCGATCAACGGCGCGCTCATCGCCGGCAGCCTGCTCACCCCGCTGGTCGCGAACTTCACCGACGACAACGGCGACGGGGCCATCGACCTCTGCGACACGCCCGATGTCCTGGTCGGCGTCATCGACGACATGCAGTTCACCGGCGACTGGCTGACCTCGAGCGGCTCGCTCTACATGCTCGCCGGGGACACCGGCGCGCAGGAGCTGGTCTTCGGCGCCAAGATCGATCCCAACGTCAACCCCGCGCTGGGCGACATCGACGGCGACGGCCTGCCCGAGGTGGTGGCCGCCGACCCCACCGGGCACCTCATCGCCTTCGAGCACGACGGCACGGTCAAGTGGACCGGCGACGTCGGCGCCTGGTTCACCGTGCACAACTCGTACTGCACGGCCATCGCCCTCTACGACCTCGATGGCAACGGCACCGTGGAGATCCTCTCCGCGTTCGAGGTCTTCGACGACAGCGGCAAGCTTCTCTGGGGCCTGCCCGGCAACGCCGCCGAGTTCGCGCAGGCCGCGTACTGGTGCCCGACGCCGACCGCGGCCGACCTCGACGGCGACGGCAAGCTGGAGGTCCTCTTCGGACACGCGACGTACCGCCACGACGGCACCTTGATGTGGACCGTGCCCGGGCCGCCGGGGCAGCCGCACGTGGCCAACTTCGACGACGACCCCGAGCCGGAGATCGTGCTCAACACCGCCGACGGCATCCGCCTCATCGAGGCCAACGGCCAGGTGGTCTTCGGGCCGGTGCGGCCCACCGGCTCGGCGGCATCGGCGAACTGCTGGGCGAAGCCAGGCGTCGTCCACGACTTCGACGGCGACGGCAAGGCGAACCTGGCCACCGGCAGCTGCGACGACTACTCGGTCTACACGCTCGGCGCGACGGCGACGCCCCTGTGGACGGCGCCGGTGTCCGACTTCAGCGGCCTGGCCACGGGCACGGCGTTCGACTTCCTCGGCGACGGTGTGGCCGACGCCATCTACGCCGACGAGACGACGGTCTACGTCTACGACGGCAAGTCCGGCTCGCTGGAGATGAGCGCGCCGCGCGCCTCGGGGACGCTCATCGAGTACCCGGTGGTGGCGGACATCGACAACGACGGCTCGGCGGAGATCGTCGTCGTGTCGAACTACAACACCCAGATCAACGGCGTGACGGTCACCGTGCTCCGCGACAAGCAGGACCGCTGGATCCAGGCGCGCCGCATCTGGAACCAGCACGCGTACCACGTGACCAACGTCCGCGAGGACTCGACGATCCCCAAGAACCCGAAGAAGAGCTGGCTCGGGCTCAACACCTTCCGCACCAACTCGCAGATCGAGGCCGGCGGGGACTGCGACCCGCCCGAGCCCAAGTAGGGATCGATCCCTACAGCGTCGCCCGACGGGCGTTTGGGCGTGCCGACGCCGCATCGCGGGACCGGATCGGCGCCCCGCGGGGAGACTGGGGTTTTCCCCAGGCGAGGCAAGAGTTGCTCTCGGAGGCCGCCGGGCCCGAGGCAACTTTTGCCTTTGCGGAGCAAGGTTTGCGTCGATCTCCTTGCCGTATCGCTGGATGCCGGTGCGTACGCCGGCGCGGCGCACGCACGTAAGCATGCGGGATTTGGTGTCGACGCCGCGTTCCTGCTCGCAGAGTCTCGCCGGCTGGTGCGTGCGGCCCAGCCTTTGCGATAGGGGCTGCGCCGTAGGGCAATACGGAAACGGCGAGTACGCACGGGCACCGCGGGTCGGGCTTGGAGGATGACGATGGATAAGCGTTGGATGGGTTGGATGGTCTCGGTGGGTGCGCTGTCGTGCGCCGCTGGCTGCGGCGCGGGCGACGACGTGGAAGGCGTTGGCGAGGTGGACGGTGCCGAGGTCGGCGAGGCGGAGCAGGCCATCTTTGCCAATCCGGGCGTCTGCCAGAACGGGATGAGCACCTCGCTGAAGAAGCTACATGCGCCTTCGGACTTCGGTCCGAACGGGGAGATCCCCGCCTACTTCAGCTGCACCCTGGCCGAGGTCCCGGACTACGTGAACTACGTGTGCGCGACGGATGAGAAGGTCTGCAAGTTCCTCCAGGATGTCGTCGACGGCCACGGGCGGCTCCAGTGCCTCAAGTGGATCGAAAACGGCAAGAAGAGGACGTGCGTCGACGTCGTCGACAAGGATCCCGCCGGCAACCTGCTCGAGGGCAAGCCCCAGACGCAGTACCAGCTGAACTTCAACATCGCGCTGGTCGACGACAACGCGGCAAGCCCCGAGGTCGGCTACTGGGCCACGCAGCTGCCGCTGTACCCGGACGCGCCCATCTCGCTCTCCGTGGCCGGGTTCTATTACAACCTGCCGACGACGCCGAACCTGGCCTACGACCGCAACTACCCTCCGACCTGGGCCGTGCGCCGGGTGATTGCGTTCAAGTTCGACCCGCAAGATTGCGGCGGGTGCGTGAATTACGCCGGCCCGAACTACGACAGGCTCACAAACATCGGCAAGACTCAGCTGAGCGTTTGGTACCCGGAGTTCGACCCCACGAACTGCCGGTTCGACCGGGAGCAAGGCGCGTCGGGGGCCTGGGAGTATCTCACCCCGACACGCTGCAACCTCGAGGCGACGTACCGCGCCACCGGCCGCTGACGGTGCTCGGGCCGGGGTGCGGCTCGTTGACCGCCCCGCTCCCTGCCCGGTACCATTCACGACGCCGCGCGGAAGAGGCGGCCACGATGGGACGCAATCCAGGGGACCATGGGCGAAGCTCCGGGCTCGTCCGATGACCTCGGTCGGCGCGTCGGTGGCCGCTTCGAGCTGATCGACGAGCTTTCCCGCACGGACTCGTACCGGCGCTTCAGCGCGGTGGACGTCGATGGCGCGCGACGCGTCGTCGGGCTGTTCACCGGGCCGCCACAGGCCGGCTTCCAGCACGCGTCGGCGACGTTCGCGCGCTTGCGACACGCGAACCTGATCGCCCCCATCGCCAGTGGCGTCGACGAGGCGAGCGGTTGCGGCTTCGTCGTCGAGCCCGAGGAGCACACGCGCACCCTGGCGGAGCTCCTGGGCAGCGACGTGGGACTTCGGTCCGAGGCCGTCATCCGCATCGGTGCCCAGCTCGCCGAGGCGCTGGCGGCTGCCCATCGGCGTCAGACGATCCATGGGGCGCTCGACCCGCACCTCGTACTGCTGGCGCGCCGGCGAGACCAGATCGCCGTGTTGCTCACCGGGTTCGGCCTGCGCTTCGCGGACTCGACGCGACCGTCGGCTGCTGCGGCGGCGGTGCCGGCCTCGGTGGTCAGCCCCGAAGAGGCTGCGGGTCGTGAGGCAGGGCCACCCTCCGACATCTGGGCGCTGGCGGGCGTCCTGAGTCGCGCGCTCGTCGGGGCGGCGCCGCTGGCCTCCGCGAGCGCACGCCTGCCGCCCGATCTCCTGGAGCTCATCCGGTCGATGCGCGCCCTCGACCCCGCGGCTCGGCCGGATGCGGAGGAGGTGGCGCGGCGCCTGCACGTGATGAGCGCCGAGGATCGCGCGCTCCGCGACGATCTCCTGGTCGGTGTGCGGCTGAACGAGGTGACCGGTGACACCGCCGGGGCCGGGAAGGCTGAAGCCACGCCCGCGGGGGCACGCTCCGCCTCCAGCGGCTCGCCCGATCCCATGGTTGGCCGCAAGGTCGATGGCCGGTGGGAGGTCCTCGGCGTCATCGGCGTCGGCGGAATGGGTACGGTGTACGAGGCGCGCGACAGCGATGGCCTCGTCGTCGCCGTGAAGATCGTCACCAGGGGCAACGACGACCCGGCCGGTCTGCGGCGCTTCGTGCGGGAGTCGCGCGCGGCGCTCTCGGTCGATTCGCAGAACACGGTGCGGATCATCGCCGCCGGCGTCGATGCAGCCCTGGGTACGCCCTTCATGGTCATGGAGCGGCTGCGCGGCTCGGACCTGTCCCAGATCCTGGCCGAGCACGGTCCCCTGGAGCCCGCGGTGGCGGCGAGGATCTTCGTGGACGCTGCGCGCGGCCTGGCCGACGTGCACGCCGCCGGGATGGTGCATCGCGACATCAAGCCATCGAACATCTTCCTGCACCAGGAAGAGGGCCGGATCATCACCAAGCTCTGCGACTTCGGTGTGGTCAAGACGGCGAGCGTGACCGAGTACCAGGCCGCCCTCACCCACACCGGGCTGCTCCTCGGATCGCCGGCATACATGTCGCCGGAGCAGGCGAAGGACCCGCGCGACGTCGACGCCCGCTCCGATCTCTGGAGCCTGGGGATGACGCTGTACCAGGCGCTGAGCGGAAGCCTGGCCTGGACGAGCTGGACCAACCTCAGCGAGCTGGTGGTGATGATCTACGGCCAGGATCCGACGCCGATCCAGGACGTCGCGCCATGGATCCAGCCGGAGCTGGCCACCGCCGTGCACCGGGCGCTGACGCGCGACCGCGAGCAGCGCTGGCCGTCGGCGAACGCGTTCGCGGAGGCGATCGTGGCCATGGCGGCGGAGTCTCCGCTCCCCGTCCAGGCGCTCGCTCCCGTGGCATCGGAGCGGCGCAGCACGGTCGCAACACGTGCAATGACCACGAGCAGCCACGCCACGGGGACGGTCTCGCTGGCGCCCGCCCGCCGCAGCGGCTTCGGGTGGCGCGCCGCTGGCGCGGTGCTCGCCTCATGCGCCTTGCTCGGTGGTGGGTATGCGGTATTGAGTGCGCGCCACGAAGCGACGCTCCCCGCCGGCGACGCAGCGGCAGCGGAGCCGTGCGACAGGGTCGCCTGTGTCGCCTCGAACGCGGGACGTCCCTCGACCTGCCGGCCCGATGGGCGCTGCGTGGCACTGGAGACCGACGCGTGCAAGGTGCTGGCCGACGACAAGGCCATCGGCGATCCCACGACGCTCTGGATTGGCACCATGTTTCCCACGTCGTCGAGCGACGCCTACATGGCATCGTTCGGCAAAGCGTCGCAGCGCGCGGTGGACCTCGCGCGCCGCGACTTCGCCTCGGTGAGCGGAGGACTGCCGGCCCTCGGGGCGAATGGCGCGGCGCGGCCGATGGGGCTGGTGGCATGCGACGACGCTGGCGACCCTGGTGTGGCGGCGCGTCACCTCGTCAAGGAAGTGGGTTGCCCGGCGGTCATCGGCTTCAAGTCGAGCGCCGATGTCATCGAGTTCTCCTCGTCGCTGTTCATTCCCTCCAGCACGATGGTCGTAGCGGCGCTCAATCAGAGCGCCTTGATCAGCTCGATTCCCCATCCCGCCGGCTCGGTCCGGCTGGTGTGGCGTACCGCGGCGAGCACCGCGACGCGTGCGCCCGCCCTCGCGGCGGTGCTCGAGCATTTTGCAGAGCCGCGCGAGCGCGCGCGCGTCGCCGGCCGAGACCTGCGCGTGGCGCTGCTGCGAACGCAGGGTCCGGTCGGCCTGATGCTGGCCGAGGGACTGGTCGAGGTGCTCCGCTTCAACGGCAAGTCTGCGGCAGAGAACGGTGGCAACTTTCGCGCAGTGGCGTTCGAGCCCGAGGCGCACGAGTCGAACAAGGTGGCCATCGAAGCATTGCTCGGGTTCGCGCCGGATATCGTCTTGCTCGAGCGCTCGCAGGATGGCGTGATCGATGGAGTGGTCCAGCCGTTCGAGTCGCAGCTGGGCAAGGCCGACAAGCGCCCGACGTACCTGGTGGTGGGCTCCCCCGAGGGCGGCTCACTTGCGCGGCTATTGACGGAGCGTCGGGAGCTCACGGCGCGGATGTTCGGAGTCAAGACCGCCTCGGGATCGGCGGCGATGCTCAAGTTCTCGAGCAGCTACAACGCGGCATTCAACGAGAGCCTCTCTCCGGCGGTGTCGCCGGGCGCCCCGTACGACGCGTTCTACCTCGTTGCCTATGCGACCTATGCCGCCATCTCGGCCGGGGCTTCGGCGCCGACGGGTGCCGATCTTGCCCGGGCAGTGAGCAAGCTCGTGGTGCCGGGACGGGGGATGGACGTCGGGCCCGGACGCATCCTGGACGCATTCAACGCCCTGCAGCACGGCGAGTCCATCGACCTGCAGGGAGCTCTCGGCCGCATGGACTTCGATCTGGCCACCGGCGAGTCGCCCGCCGACTACACGGTCGTGTGTCCCGTGCTGAAGACCGAGGGCGGCGTGACGGTCGTCGACAGTCTCGACTCCGGGCTGGCGTACAACGCGAAGGAGCGCCGGCTGGACGGGAAGTTCAACTGCAAACCCGGACCCTGAGACGCCGCGGCGGCGCGACGCTTCCGGCTGCATCGCTCGGGCGTTGCGCGATGCTGCGGTGATGCCCCGCTGGCCCATCCTGGTTGCCGCCTTCGCGTCGCCGTGGGCGGTCTCCCGGCCAGCGGATGCCGCCGACCCCGCGCCCGCGTGGATCTTCTTCCACGACAAGGGTCCGGCGCTTGCTGCTCGGCTCGATGACGCATTGTCCGCACGCAGCGCGTCGCTCGCTCCGCGTGCGCTCACCCGCCGTCAGCGCGCCCGCAACGACGGCGGGCTGGACGCGCGCGACCTGGACGTCTGGCCGGCCTATCTGGACGCCCTCGCCGCCGCCGGCGCCCGGCCGCGCGCCACCTCGCGCTGGCTCAATGCAGTCAGCGTCACGGCCACGCCCGACGTCCTCGACGCCATCGCGCGCCGGCCCGAGGTCCGGGCCATCCAAGCCGTGGCGCGCCGCGCTCGCGACGTTCCCTGGCGCGGCGTCTCGGTGCGCGCCGATGACCTGCCCATCCCGCTGAACGGCGGGCCGGAGCGCTACGGCGTGGCCATCGACCAGCTGGCCATGCTCGGCATCCCCGATCTGCGCGGCTGCGGGCTCGACGGCAGCGGCGTGGTGGTGGCGGTCCTCGACAGCGGCTTCACCCTCGGACACTCGGCGCTGACGCACATCGATGTGCTCGCGCAGCGCGATTTCGTGAAGGGCGACGACGTGGTGAGCGACGAGGCGAACGACGTGCCCGGCCAGCACGACCACGGTACGTCGGTGCTCGGGCTGCTCGCCGGGCAGGCGCCCGGGAGCTACATGGGCGCGGCGCCTGCGGTCACCGTGATCCTGGCCAAGACGGAGGACATCTCGTTCGAGCAGCCCATCGAGGAGGACTGGTTCGTGGCCGGTCTGGAGTGGGCCGAGGGGCTGGGGGCCGACATGGCCACCGCCTCGCTGGGCTACTTCGACTGGTACGAGCAGGCCGATCTCGACGGCAAGACCGCGGTCACCACCATCGCCGCCAACATCGCCATGGAGAACGGGCTGGTGATGGTCGCCGCCGCCGGCAACGCCGGGCCTGAGCCGACGACGATCGGAGCGCCGGCCGACGCGGACCGTTTGATCGCTGTCGGCGCGGTGGCTGCCGATGGCGTGGTGACCGACTTCTCCTCGCGCGGACCCACCGCCGACGGGCGCATCAAGCCCGACGTCTCGGCGCGCGGCCAGGACGACTGGGTGGTCGTGCCCGGCAGCACCGACCAGTACCAGCAGGGCAACGGCACGAGCTACGCCGCGCCGCTGGTGGCCGGCGTGGTGGCCATGCTCAAGCAGGCCTATCCGGCGCTGGGCGCGGCGGAGATGCAGGCGCTGCTCACCAGCACGGCGACCCAGGCCGGCGCGCCCGGCAATGCCATCGGCTACGGCATCGTGCGCGGCTACGACGCCGCGGGGCTCTACTGCACGTGCCACGACGTCGACGCCGACGGCGCCTTCGACGTGGCCTGCGGCGGCACCGATTGCGACGACGATGCTGCTGCGGTGCTTCCGGGCGCCACCGAGGCGTGCAACGGCATCGACGACGACTGCGACGGCGCGTTGGGCCCCGGCGAGGACGACGCCGACGGGGACGGGGAGCTCGCGTGTGCCGGTGACTGCGACGACGGCGAGGCCGCGATGTGGTCGGGCGCGAGCGAGGACTGCGGGGACGGTCTGGACAACGATTGTGACGGCGACACGGACGGCGCCGACGACGACTGTGCGGATCCGAACGAAGCCACCGGGGCCGGAGCATCCGGGGCGGCGCAGTCCGAGCCGGCCGCGCTGACGGGAGGCTGTGGGTGCCGGAGCGCAGGCCGTACGCACGACGGCGGGCTGATGGCGTTGGCGATGTGTGCCCTCGCGGTCTGGCGGAGGCGACGCCGGCCCGGGCATGACGCGCGCGCGGGTCAGTCCTCGTCGCCGAGCAGCTGCGCGATGGCGATCGGGTGCGCCGCGAAAGGCTCTGCGTGCACGACCTCCCCGGATGCCGCGGTGAGGAGCGTCGCGTAGGCTTGCGGCTCGTGCTTCAGCACGGTCAGCGTCGCGCGCTCCGGGTCGAGGAGCCAATAGAAGGGCACGCCTGCCGAGTGCAGCGTCCTCAGCTTCTGCACCATGTCGTAACGCGCCGTCGAGCGAGAGAGGATCTCGCATACCCAGTCGGGCCGCGCCGACACCGGAAGCCCGGTCGGCCGAACGGGATGGAGGTCTCGACGAAAGCCGACAGCATCGTGTCGGTACACGTCTGCGCCGTAACGGACCTCCACCTCCGTCATCAGCCACCAGCCTCCGGGACCACGGCCTCCGCCGTCTCGTCCGCGGAAGGGCCCCAGCACGTCACCGAGGCCGAGCTGGGCGCTACCGTGCTCCGGCGATGGCGCCGCCTTCTCGATGATCTGCCCGTCGATGAGCTCCACCTGCAGGCCTTGGTCCCGCGCGCGCGTCAGGTCCTCCAGCGTGGCGCTCGAACCCGTCGGAGAAAGGCGCGTCACCGCCCGAGCGTAGCGCACCCGCTCGCGCGATGCCGGCTTCAGCGGGTCGGAGCGCGCTTCAGGTTGTAGGCGCGGATCTTGTGGACCAGCGTGCGCAGCGGGACGCCGAGGCGCAGCGCCGCGGCGCGCTGGTTGCCGTTGCAGGAGCGCAGCGCCTCTGTGAGCAGCTCGGACTCGAAGCGCTCGACGCGCGTCCAGAAGTCGCCCGCGGCGTCGACGTTGCCGGAGCTCGGCGCGTCCTCGGCCGGCGGCGTGCCCGCCGAGGCCAGGCCCATGGGCAGGTCCTCGACGCGCACGGTGCGCCCGTCGCAGATGACCACCGCGCGCTCGATGGCGTTGCGCAGCTCGCGCACGTTGCCGGGCCAGTTGTGGCGCTCGAGCAGGGCGAGCGCGTCGGCCTCGATGGCCTCGACATGGGTGCCGTTGTGCGCGTTGGCCTCCTCCAGGAAGCGCCGGGTGAGCGCGGGGATCTCTTCGCGGCGCTCGCGCAGCGGGGGCAGGGCGATGGTCATGGTGTTGAGGCGATAGAGCAGGTCCTGGCGGAACTTGCCGTCGCGCACCATGGCATCGAGATCGCGGTGCGTGGCCGCCAGCACGCGCACGTCGACGTCCGTCTCCCGGGTGGAGCCGACGCGCATCACCTTCTTCGTCTCCAGCACGCGCAGCAGCGCGGCCTGGGCCGGTGCGGGCAGCTCGCCGATCTCGTCGAGGAAGACGATGCCGCCCGAGGCTGCCGCGAAGACGCCGGGCGCCTGCTGTGCCGCGCCGGTGAACGCGCCCTTCTCGTGGCCGAACAGCGCGCTCTCGACCAGCGTGGGGGGGATGGACCCGCAGTTGACGGTGATCAGCGGGCCGTCCTTGCGCGGGCTGGAGGCGTGGATGTAGCGCGCGATGACCTCCTTGCCGGTGCCCGTCTCGCCGGTGATCAGCACCGGGATGGCGCTGCGGGCCACGCGGGCCGCGGTGGCCAGCACCTCCTGCATCTTGGCGCTGGCGGAGAGCGGCACGTTCGAGCCGGTGGAGACCATCTGCGACGTCTCGTCCGGCGGCGCGATGCGCAGGGGCGCGCCGGCGTTGGCCTCGCTGAGCGCGCGCCGCGCCACCTCGATGAGCTCCTCGGCCGAGCGCGCGGACTCCGGGAACACCGCGGCGCCGCAGCAGAGGATGCCCTGGCGGTCGCCGGCGATGAGCTCGGGCAGGAAGCGCTTGGCCTCGTCGGTGCTCATCTCCGGCAGCAGCACCTCCAGGGTGTCGCCCGAGTAGATGGCCGATTGATCGACGGGGCGCAGGCGCGCCTGCACCGTCGGGCTCCAGCGCCGCAGCGGGCTGCCCGTCTGGCTGGCGCGCACCAGGGCGAACGTCAGCTGGCGGCGGAAGAAACGGGCCCGGGCGATCTCGGCGTCGAGCCAGCGGCGCAGGTCGTCGTGGCGCTGCAGGTGCAGCACCTCTGGCTGCTGCGAGCCCGGTGTGAGCACGTGCAGCGAGGCGATGATGTTGCCGAGGGTCAGCTCGGTGTCCGTGGCCACCTCGACGCTGGTGATGCGCCGGCCGGCGAGCCAGGTGCCGTTGGTCGAGCCCAGGTCGTCGACGAGCACCGTCCCGCTCGGCTTGAGCGTGAAGCGCGCGTGCGCGCGCGAGAGGCTGCGGTCCTCGAGGTACATGTCCGCGGCCGGGGAGCGGCCGACGACCACCGGCTGTCCGGGCAGGAGCGGCACCATGTTGGCGCCGTCGCGGTAGTGCAGGAGCAGCGACACCTGCTGCGGCATGCCCGCCGGACGCAGGGCCGCGGCGCGTTCCGAGCTGAGGCGCTCCGTGGATTCGCCCGGCGGGGGACCCGTCATCGCCGCCGAGCATACCCGGCCGGACGTCGATCGTGCCGCCCCATGCGCACGACATCGTTCACGATGCGTACGCGCCTGCCGTCCCGCGTGAACCGCCCGGCCCGGGCGCGCCGGGCGCCTCCCTCCTAGCGACGCCGGCGGCGTGCTCCCAGCGCCAGCGCCGCCGCGGCCAGGCCGAGCCAGCGCGCATCGGCGCCGCCGCCTGGTGCGCTGGTGCAGCCACCGCCACCCGTCGCAGCCAGGCCGCCGAAGCGCGTCGGGCCCGGGTCGGGCGTCTCGGGCTCGGGCTCGGGTTCCGGCTCCGGGCCGCCCTGGGTGGCCAGGAGGGTGGCCAGCGCGCCGGCCTCCTTGCCGCTCGAGTCGGTGACCCGGACGCGGACGACGTACCGGCCGGGCTCGGGGTAGTTGACCTCGAAGCTCTTGCCGGTGAGGCGCTCCTCGAAGGTGCCGTCGTACTCGCGGTCGAGATCGACCACGAGGTCGCCGCGATCTCGTCGGCGTCGGTCACGGTGACCGCCACCTGGCCCGGCTCGCCGGCCACGACTCGACCTCGCCGATGGAGATCGTCGGTGGGGTGCCGCCGGGGCGGCGTGCCGTAGACGCTCTCGTAGATGCGCAGCTTGCCGTAGCCCCAGTCGCCGTTCGGCGCCGCGCCGACCTGCGCGTCGACGAGCGCGCCGTCGCGGATGGCGTCGCACGCCGTCCTCAGCTCCGGGTTGGACTGGATGAGCAGCGCGGCGGCGCCGGCGACGTGCAAGGCGCCGCTGGTGCCGCCGTACTCGTAGTAGCGCGCCGGATTGTCGGCGTCCCAGCCGCCGACCACCGGGTTGTCCGGACCGCGATGTACATGTAGCGCGTGCCGTCGAATCGCTCTCCGCGCCCCGAGTAGTAGGCGCGCTCGCCGCTGACCGCGCCGTACTTGGGGTGGCCGGTGAAGGCGGCCACGCCCAGGCCGTGGTCGGCGGTGCCCGGGTAGCCGACCAGGTGGCCCTCGGTGGGCAGCTCGGGGAAATGGATCCCCTTGCCCCAGCCGGAGGCCTCGTCCATCACCGAGCCGAGCACGGTGATCGGCGCCGAGCCTTCCGGCGATGGGTCGGTGATGTGCAGCTTCCAGGTGCCGGTCTCGACCGCGGGGTTCGGCGGGCCGCCCGTCTCGTCGAAGAGGTAGACGTCGATCTTGCCGGTCTTGCGCGCGGAGACCTGCAGGTTGGCGTAGAGCGTCTTGCCCTGCCACTCCTTGTAGGTGACCGGGGAGAGGTCGAGCGGCTCGAGGACGCCCGCCGGCGTCTCCAGGGTGAGCCCCAGCGGGCGGTCACCCTCGCGCCAGATGAGCGACACGCCGAAGAAGTACGTCGGCCCGTACGGCGAGTCGGGCGGCACCAGGACGTCGATCACCGTCTCGCCGCCGACGAGGAGCTCGCGCTTGCTCATCTTGTCCGAGGTGGAGAGGTTGCCCGCCGGGTTGATGTGCGAGACACCCTCGGCGGAGGACTCGTCGATGACGCTCGACGTCCTCGGACCCGTCCAGGAAGTACCCCATCCGGCGCGTACTCAGCAGCACCACGCGCCTTCGGCCAGGCAGTTGTCGAGATCCGCGGTGGGGTTGAACTGGGCGTCCTGCTTGCCGCGCACCTGGGCGACGATCTCCACGTCGGGGGCGATGCCGACCAGCCGGTTGAGGCCGCGGTTGCCGCCGGCGATGACGCTCATGGCGCCGGTGCTGCCCCGTCGGTCACGGGGAAGTCGACAGGTTCTTCCGCGCACGTAGTCGTCCTTGCCCGGTAGGCGACCTTGAACTTCGAGGTCCCCAGGGCGACCAGGCGCTCGTCGACGTCGAGCTTGCCGTTCCTGTTCACGTCGTCGACCACGTAGAGCGGCTCGCCGTACGTCGGGTCCGACTCGGTGAAGCCGTCCTGGCGCCGAGCTCGCGCTTGCCGCTGCCGTCGCGGTCGGCGTAGAGCCAGTCCCAGCCGAGCTTGAAGCCGGGGTCGTCGGACTCCTCGAGCACCTCGCCGTGGCGGTCGGTGAGCAGGCTGTCGAGGACGCGCAGCACGGTGGGCTGGCCGTCGCCGTCGGGGTCCACGCCGTCGACCCCGGGCGTGAGCGCGCCGTCGCCGTCGACATCGATCCACGCGATGGCGCCGCCGTCGGCGCGGAAGAAGAGCGGGTGGAAGACGTCGACGCCGGAGTCGATGTCGCAGACCGTGATGCCGCGGCCGGTGAGGGGACCCTGGTCCTCGGCGTGGCTGCCCCAGGCGTCCGTGGCCTGCACCATGCTCGCCGTCACATCGAGGGGAGGCGGGGGCGCGAAGGGGATGGCGTCGAGGCTCACCGAGACCACGCGCGGCAGCGCGGCGATGGAGGCGATGGCCGCCTGGCGGGCCTCGGCCAGCACCAGCGTCCCGCGCACGCGCGGCGAACCGCTGCGGCGGTGGAGCACCTTTGCGCCCCGCTGCTCGAGCGCGGCCAGGTCGGCCGGGCCGGGCTTGGAGGCGAAGCGGATGGATAGCGGCGCCATGCTTGCGCCCGCGATGTGCCGGCGCGTTCCGTCCGCCATCGGGCGCCCGCGGAACTGGAGGTCGACGGGGCCGCGCACCTTGGCACGCTGGGCTAGCGCCACGGACGTGAAGGAAGCGACGGTCAGCCCGGCGGCGACGAGGGCGGTGCCAAGGCGGGCAACGTTGAAAACGCGACGAAAGCGCATGCGATCTCTCCCTGGCCGGCGCGCTGCGTTAGCGATCGCACGGCGATGTGCAAGCCGGAGGGTTCTCGTAGCAAGCGCGATGCCGCGACGGCGCGCCGAGTGCCGCTGCCTTGACGCTGATGACGTGCTTGACCATAGTTGACCAAGCCATGCCCAAGACCATCACGGCGAACATGCTCGACGCCAAGACCCGCCTGTCCGCACTCGTGGACATGGTGCAGGACGGTCAAGTCGACGAGGTGGTGATTGCGCGCGGTGGACGCCCCGCAGTGCGCATTGTCCGCCTCGCTCGGCGTGGCGTCCGGCTGGGTCGGGCCAAGGCGCGGTTCCAGATGCCGTCCGACACCGCGACCAGCGACTGCGATGTCCTCGAGCTGTTCGGCCTGGACCGGCATGCGCATCCTGCTTGATACGCACGTTGATGTGGGCGTTCACCGGGGCCCGCAGACTCTCCGCCAGCGCGCGCCGCGCTCTCACCGCAGCCGATGCGCACGTATTCGTCAGCAGCGTGACGCTCTGGGAAATCGCCATCAAGCACGCGTTGGGTCGCGGCGATATGCCGGTGAGCGCGGATGTGGCCGCGGAAGAGTTCGAGGCTGCGCGGTTCGATGAGCTGGCCATCACCTGGTCACACGTTCGATGCGTCGGCACCTTGCCGGACCTGCACCGGGACCCTTTCGACCGCCTGCTCGTTGCTCAGTCGCTGGTCGAGCCCATGACGCTCCTGACCCACGACGCGCGAGTCGCTGCGTACTCGGCCTCGATTCGTAGGGTCTGAAGCCTAGCGCTGGGTCGCCGCTCAGCGGCCGTGGAAGGTGGCCGCGCGGCGCTCGACGAAGGAGCGCGTCCCCTCCACGGCATCCTCGCTGCCGAACAGCGCGCTGGCGCGCTCCTTGAGGCGGTGCGCCTCGGCGTCGAACCCGTCGTCGCGTGCGCCGCGCGCCGAGGCCAGGGTGGCGCGCACCGCCAGCGGCGCCTGGGCGGCGATGCGCTCGGCCACGAAGCGCGCGCGCGCCATCAGCTCGGCGGCCGGCACGACCTCCTGCACCAGGCCGATGCGCAGCGCCTCGGCGGCGTCGAAGTAGTCGCCGGTGAGCAGCCAGCGCATGGCGTTGCCCCAGCCGCACTGCGCGGGGAAGCGCAGGGTGGCGCCGGCGAAGGGGAAGATCCCGCGCTGCACCTCGATCTGGGCGAAGCGCGTGTCGTCGGCGGCGAGGACCACGTCGGCCGCCAGGGCCAGCTCGATGCCCAGCGTGAAGCAGTAGCCGCGCACGGCGACGACCACCGGCTTCTGGCGCCGGCGTGGGCCGAGGCCCACCGGATCGATCTCGCTCGGCGGGAACAGCGGCGCGCCGCCGCCCAGCTCCGGCCCGAGCCCGGCGAGGTCGAGGCCGCCGGTGAAGTGGTCGCCGTGCGCGAAGAGCAGGGCGCAGCGCAGATCGGCGTTGTGCTCGTAGGCGGTGTAGGCGCGGCCCAGCTCGTCGAGCATGGCGCGATCGAAGGCGTTGCGCTTCTCGGGCCGCGCCAGGCCGATGAGGGCCAGCGAGTCCTCGACCTCGTAGGAGATGCGGGTCATGGCGGCGAAGCTACCACGGCGATCGACGTGCCCGAGCCATCTAAGGTGCTCGCAACGCCCTGCCCTGGATCGAGCGGCGCCGTCAGGCGAGGAGCGCGACGACGGACAGGCCGCCGCCGGCCACGATGTCCTCGAGGATGGCGGCCGGCGGATCCTTGCCGAAGGCCTTGGCCAGCCGGGCGCGGGCCTCGGCGCCGCCGAGCGTGCCGATGACCGCCCCGACGGCGCCGGCGACGAGCCCGGCGACCAGCGTTCGAATCTGCGGGGAAGGCGGCGCACATCGGCACAGACCACCGCGAAACCTGCAGTCCACGCGCGGCTCGATCGTTGCTTTGAACTCGGCGGACCGGTGCGCCTCCGGCTCCACGAGGAGACGATGCCATGACCCAGCGACGAGAATTCTCTGCCTCCCTCGCGGCCCAGATCCTCCAATCGGTGGCGGCGGTCGCGTCCGCGGGCGTCGTCCTTCATGCGGCCGGATGCGGCGACGACGTGACCAACGGCGGCGCGGCCGCGGGGGCATCCGCCTCGAGCAGCGGCGACGGCGCCGGCGGTGGTGGTGTCACGTCGAGCAGCGTCACGAGCAGCGTCGTGGTCGGCGGCGGGTCGACCCCGAAGGCGGGGGTCCAGTGCATCCCGTGGCCGCCGGACGGCAACGGAGGCGCGGGTGGAACCGGCGGCTCCTCCGTTGCCTCGACCGGATCGGGCCCGTGCCCGTCGGTGGAGTACGCGACGAACAACGGTTCACCGGACCCGTATCTGTCCGCGGACGTGTTCTGCAACACGGGCACTTGCTGCTCCACGTACAAGAGCGCCGAGGAGGGGACGGTGCAGGGCGGCGACTGCTGCTACGAGGTGGTCGCCAACTGCACCTCGGGCAGTGGTCGCCCTCTGGTCGTCGAAGGCCGTCCGCTCACCGCGACCGTGAGGCGTGGCGCGAGTGGCGCCTGGCGCGCATCGGCGCGACCGGATGTCGCCGATCTCTCCGTGGGCCAGCGCGACGCCCTCGCGGCGGCGTGGCTCGGCGATGCGATGCTCGAGCATGCCTCGGTGGCGTCGTTCTCTCGCTTCGCGCTCGAGCTGATGGCCGTCGGTGCGCCCGCGGAGCTGCTCGATGGCGCGCACCAGGCGGCGCGCGACGAGGTGCGTCACGCGCGGCTCTGCTTCGCGCTCGCCAGCGTCTACGCGGGCCATGCGCTGGAGCCGGGCGCGCTGCCGTCGCTCGCCGGGCTGGCCATCGGCTCGGACCTCGGCGAGGTGGCGGCGCGCGCCGTCACCGAGGGTTGCATCGGCGAGACGGTCGCGGCGCTGTCGGCCGCCGAGCAGCTCGAGGCGGCGACGGATCCTGCCGTGCGCGAGGTCCTCGCGGGGATCGCGGCGGACGAGGCGCGCCACGCTGCGCTGGCCTGGCGCTTCGTGGCCTGGGCCCAGCGCACCGGAGGACCGACCGTTCGCGACGCGATCGCGGCCGCGTTCGCAGGCGCCGTGGTGGCGATCGACACCGCCGCGACGGCCGCAGCGGCTGCCGACGGGAGCGATCCCGTGCTCGCCCGGCACGGCCGCCTGGGCCCGACCGCCCAGCGCGCCGTCGCGGCGCGGGCGATCGACGCCGTCATCCGGCCGGCAATCATCGCGCTCCACGCCTAGCGGGATTCCGTGCAGCGGAGCGGTTCGGTGTTCCGCACGGCGGCGCGCGACGAGCACGAACAAAAGCAACGAGGCGCCACTCCTTGCGGAGCGGCGCCTCGCGGCGGTTCGGACGACTAGGTCGTCACTCGATCAGTCGGTGCACTCCGGGATGGCGGCGCAGTCGGTGCAGACGCAGCCCTCGCTGAAGGCATCGCAGAACCCGTCGTCCGCGCAGTTCGTCGCGTCCATGCAGAACGCGTTCATGCCGCAGTCGTCGCAGACACAGTCCTCGTCGGCGGCGCAGTTCGCGTCGTCCGTGCAGTTCGGGACGATGCAGGCGGGCTGACCGATGCAATCCGGGCAGTTGCACGACTCTTCGACGCCGCAGGTGCCGTCCACCGCCTCGCCCTGACAGGCAGAGACGTTGTCCAGGCAGCTGCTCACCCCGAGGCAGTCGGTGCAGTTGCAGCCCTCGGCGACCGGGTCGCAGAAGCCGTTGTCATTGCAGGCGTTCGGGTTCTGGCACTGCGTCTGGCAGTCCGCGCAGAGGCAAGTTTCCCCGGTGTCGCCGTCGCAGGTGGCGTCGTCGGTACAGGTCGGCGTGATGCACGCCGCGAGGCCGGCGCAGTCGGTGCAGCTGCAAGGCTCACCGCCCGCGCAGGTGCCATCCGGCACCCCGCCTACGCAGTTCGCGATGTTGTCTGCGCACTCGGCGATCTGGAAGCAGTCGGCGCAGTTGCAGCCCTCGTTGACGCTGCACGCCCCGTTGAGGTCGCACGCCGTCTGGCCCTGGCAGAACGGGAGCGAGTCGCACTCTCCGCAAACGCACCAGTCGTCGATGCCGCACTCGTCATCCATGTTGCAGGCGACGGTGATGCACTCGTTGGTCGCCGCGCAGTCCGTGCACGTGCACGGCTCGCCGGCTTCACAGGCGCCGCTGGCGAAGCCACCCTCGCAGGTCGGGTGGTTGTCGAGGCACTCGACCACGTCGAAGCAGTCCGCGCAGTTGCAGCCCTCCGTGAACTGACTGCAGATGCCATCGCCGTTGCAGTTGGGGTTGGCGCAGAAGTCATCCGCGTCACAGTCGGGACACGTGCAGTCGTCCGCGATGCCCTCCTCCGTGCTGCAGGTCCCGTCGGTGGTGCAGACCGCCGCCGTGGCGCAGTTCTCCTCGGCCGCACAGTCATTGCACGAGCAGTTTTCGATCGGATCGCAGGTCGCGTCGCCGCTGCACTCCCCGATCACGCCTCCGCCGCCTTCACCACCACCGCCCTGTGCGCCCGCGCCGCCGGTGCTTGCGGTGCTGCTGGTGGTCGTGGTCGCCGTGGATGACGACGACGAAGCCCCGCCCTGGGCACCGGCCGCGCCGGTGTTGCCCGACGACGTGTCGCCATCGTCGTCGCTGCCACACCCGGCTGCGGTGGCCATGAGGCCGAACACGGCGGCGAACGCCACCGGAAGAAGTCTCGAGATGCGGAACATGGTGAAGCCTCCAGAATGAAGAGAGAAACCCAACCGTCTACGGGTCTCGTACTCTCGCCGGTCTGTCAACCCACATCGCACGCCATCGGCGCCTCTTGTGAGAAGAACACTGCGGCGGACATACACCGACGCGTCGCGGCGCGAGCCGACGCCCGAACCGATGGAATCGATGCGGCGAGGACGCGCCTGGAATCCAGCGAAAGCGGGGCCCTTGGGCCGCGGCTGGCGTTTGCGCCCGCGCCTCCGTTATCGCGGATGGAACGCTGCCCGGGTCGGGACTAGCCGAGGCGGCGGCGGGCGTCGCGCACGCGCGAGGCCGCGTCGACGCCGTGCGGGCACGCGTCGCTGCACTCGCTGCAGGTGGCGCACACGTCGGACCAGCGCTGCGCCGGCGGCAGCTCGCTGTAGAGATGGCGCGCGTAGTCGGTCCAGCCGAGGCGGCGGTCGTACATGTCGAGGTGCAGCACATGGGCGATGGCCACGCCCTCGGGGCAGGCCGCGCCGCAGACGTCGCCGCAGCCGCGGCAGTACTCGGGCGAGAGCGCGGTGGCATAGCGATCGAGGAGCTCGGTGTCCGCCTCGAGGTCGAGCTCGCCGGAGCCGAGGGCCGACAGCTTCTCCTGGGCGGCGCCGACGGCGAGGTCCATGACCTTCTTGTCGGTGGCGATGCCGGAGTGCACCACGCAGTGCACGTCCTGCTGCAGGCACCAGCGGAGGTTGGCCTGGTAGATGTCGAGCTTGCTCTTCTCGAAGCCGGGCGGGATGTTGCCGCCGTCGGCCTGCGACTTCATCACCACCACCCCGACGTCCTTGGCCTTGGCCTTGGCGAGCAGGGCCGGGATGTCGGCCTTGCCGAAGTCGAGGTAGTTCATCTTGATCAAGATCATGTCGAAGGCGCCCTTGTCGATGGCGTGCTGCAGGATCTTGCTGCGGTTGCCGTCGTGCGAGGTGGCCCCGAAGAAGCGAACCTTGCCGGCCTTCTTGGCCTCGGCCATGGCCTCGTAGAGCGCGGCGTTGTCGAGGCGGTTGAAGCCGGTGTCGTCCTTGGTGTGGCCGCCGCCGAGCCAATGGATCTGCATGATGTCGATGACGTCGACGCCCAGGCGCTTGAGGCTGCGATCGAGCGACTCGAGGATGCGGTCCCTGGGCGAGGTGGCGCCGGCGTCCCACTTGGTGGCCAGGATCATCTTCTGGCGCAGGCCGGCGCTCTGCTTGAGGGCGCGCCCGATGACCTCCTCGCTGTCGCCGTAGCAGACCGAGGTGTCGACGTAGTTGATGCCCTTGTCGGCGGCGCGCGCCAGCATGCTCGAGTCGTCGAAGCTGCCGGCGCCGAAGCCCACCGCGGAGACCTGGAGGCCGGTTCGACCGAGGCGACGGAAGAGGGTGACCTTGCCGGAGGGCGCCAGCACGCCGCCCTTGTCGAGCGGGGCGGCCTCGCCGGGCTCGTCGGCGCGTGCGTCCTCGCCGAGGCCGAGCTTGCCGGCCGCGACCGCGCCGGCCGCGGCCACGCTCGCCGCGGCGCCGCCGATGAGGAACCTGCGACGAAGGACCGACTGGCTCATGGGGAGCCATCGTAGCGGCCGGTCCTCGGCGCGCCAGCGGCGTGCAGGTGCCCTGGCCCCGGGCGCGAACTGTGGTATGTCGTTGGTATGACCAGGAAGATAGCCATCAGCTTGCCGGACGAGACGCTGGGCAAAGCGACCGCGGCGGTGCGGGCTGGCAAAGCTCCGAACCTGAGCAACTACATCGGTGCGCTCATCGAGGATGCCAGCGCCAAGGAGACGTTTCAGGAGATGATCTCCGAATGGATCCGAGAGAGCGGCGCATCGGCTGAGGAAATCCGGAGTGCGGAGGAGGAGTCGCGGGCCGCGTTCGAGCGCGCCGGTATCGTGTCGACACGCAGGCGGGGCACACGTGGCGCGTCGACGAAAAACCGCTGAGCGGCGCGAGGCGTCGGGCCAGGGCATCGTGCTGGACGCGGGTGCGCTCCTGGCGCTCGAGCGCCGCCCGATCCGGTTGCTCGCAGAGCTGGGTCGCGCGTACGAGCTGGGTCTACCGGTCCGGATCCCGGCCGGCGCGTTGGCCCAGGCTTGGCGCGGAGGGCCGCGAAGCGCGTCCATCGCTCGATTGCTCGCGCAGCCCTGCGTGGTCGTCGAGATGCACGAGCGTGCCGCCAAGGACATCGGCGAGCTCATCGCCGGCCTCGGCGCTCCACGGGGAGGCAAGCCCGATGTCGTCGACGCGCACGTGGCGCTCACAGCCCGGGCCACGCAGAGCCTGGTCTGGACGTCGGACCCCGACGACCTGGCGCGCTACGGAGTGCCACCGGAGCTGGTCCGCGCATTGTAGTAGTGAGTCGTCCGCTCTCCTGAGCCGCCCCGCCCATGCCGCCGCCGTTCGTGCCCGTCGCCTTCGACTCGCTGCCCGAGCGGCCGCGGGTGCCGCACCCGTACTTCGAGAGCGAGGCGCACGAGACGGTCCTCGACTCGCGCGATTTCGGGCGGCACCGCGTGCACTGGCGCAGCCACGGGTCCGGGCCGCCGCTCCTCTTGCTGCACGGGCTGATGACCTCCAGCTACTCCTTCCGCTACGTCCTCGAGCCGCTCGCCGCGCGCTACCGGGTGGTGGTGCCGGACCTGCCGGGTTGCGGCCGGAGCGAGTGCCCGGACGCGCCCAGCTACTCGGCGCCGGCGCTGGCGCGGTGGGTGGTCGAGCTGGTCGACGCCCTCGGAATCCGCGGCTGCGACGCCATCGGCAACTCCATGGGCGGGTACCTGTGCCTGCGCGCCGTGCTCGACGACCTCGGCGCCTTCTCGCGGCTCGTCGACGTGCACTCGCCGGGCATCCCCGAGGCGCGCCTGTGGGCGCTGCGCGTGCTGACGGCCATCCCCGGGGTGCGCGCCGGCCTGGCCCGCTTCGTTCGCCGCGATCCGCGCCGCTGGGCGCACCGCAACGTGCACTACCGCGACGAGACCCTGAAGTCCCTGGAGGAGGCGGGGGAGTACGGCGCCCCGCTGGGCACGGCGGCGGGGGCGCGTGCCTTCACCCGCTATCTGGCGGAGACGCTCGATCCCTCGGACATGGGCGACTTCGTGCGCACCCTGGAGCGCCGGCGCGACGCCGGCCGGGCCTTCCCGGTGCCGCTCCTCCTCCTCTACTCCCGCCAGGACCCGATGGTGCCGCCGCGCGTGGGCGAGGCCCTGTCCGCCTTGATACCCGGCGCGCCGCTGGTCTGGATGGAGGGATCGTCGCACTTCGCCCACGTGGACACCCCGCGCGAGTTCCTGGAGCCGGTGCTGGCCTTCCTGGACCAGCCCTCCGACCCGCCCCGCGAGCCGCGTCGATGAACGGCCGCCGCTTGACGCAGGTTCGGCGAGGGCGTGGACTCGACGGACACGTCCGCGCGCGAGGGAAGCCGTGAGCACCTTCGAGAGCCTCGCCCTGTCGAAACACCCGCGCCAGGCGGTGTTCGAGGCCAGCCGCGACGCCATGAGCCTGGCGGCGATCGACATCGAGTACGTCGACCGCGTGGTCACCGAGCGGCGCGTGGAGACCCCGGGCACGGTGGAGCTGGTCAACGTCTGGCACGCGCGCGTGCCCATCCCCGCCTCCATTGCCGCGCTGGTCGAGCCGCACATGCTGGTCTGGACCGATCACGCGGTGTGGACGACGCACGACTGGTGCTGCCGGTGGGCGGTGACCTCGCACTTCTTTCCGCGCGCCATCCGCTGCGGCGGGGTGACCAGCTACGACGAGACGATGCGCGGCCAGGCCACGCGCGTCTCGCTGCGCGGCGAGGTCATCGCCGACACGCGCGGCCTGGGCGGGCTGGGTGGCCTGGTCGAGGCCGGGGCGGCGCGGGCGGTGGAGGAGTTCGTGTGCGCAATGTTCCCTTCGGGCCTGCGTCAGGCGGTCGATGCGGTCTCGCGCTACCTGTCGGTCGGCGCGGCCTCGCGCTGAGAGGCGCGCAGCGCGGTCTGCCGCCGGAGTCCGGCGGCCATCGGCGGGCGAGAGGACCTGGATCGGCGAAACTCAGCTACGATCGCGGTTCGATGCAAGCGACGTTGCGACTGCAGCACCGCGCGAGCTACGGCGAGTATCTCGCCGTCGAGCAGGCCAGCGAGCACCGCCACGAGCTCATCGATGGGGTGATCGTGGCGATGGCCGGCGGTTCCGACGAGCACAACGCGATCGCCGGACGCTTCGCGGTGCTTCTCGGCCGCAGCCTCCCCGACCCGTGCCGCTACTTCACGCCAGACCAGCGGTTCTGGATCGCCGCGACCGCGCGCGGGCGCTACAGCGACGGCTCGATCATCTGCGGCAAGCCCGAGCATCCGCCGCACGATGGGCAAGCGAGCACCAATCCCGTCGTCGTGCTCGAGGTGCTCTCGCCGAGCAGTGAGGGCGACGACCAGGGCGACAAGCGCCTCGACTTCCAGTCGCTCGCATCGTTGCAGGCGTACGTCATCACAAGCCAGGATCGTCGGCGCGTCGAGGTGTATCGCCGCGCCGACAGTGGCGAGTGGCCGTCGCGGCCGACCGTGTACGTCGAAGGCGATGCGTTCACACTGCCGACGCCCGACGCGGAGCTCGCCGTCGACGAGATCTATCGCGGCATCCTCGACGCGGAGGGCCGATCACTGCTCCGCTGACGCTTGCGGTCCCGGGCGTGTCACTGGCCATGCTGATCCGATCACGGAGGACCAGGACCATGGCGCTGAGGGTCAGGCCTCCCACGACCATCCACTGACGTGGGTGCGCTATTCTTCGTCGTCCCCGAGGAGGACGCCGATATCGATCTCCAGGGCGACGAAAGGCTCCGCGCGCACCCGCTCGCCGCGCTGCGCCGCGAGGACCTCGATGTAGCCGTCCGGCCCCCAACGGTAGACGAGAAGTGTCTCGGCGACCGGGTCGAGAATCCAGTAATGGCCGACTCGATGAAGGTGATAGACGCGCTTCTTCCGGACCAGATCGTTGGCGCGATTGGTGGATAGGATCTCGCACACCCAGTCGGGGACGACGCGGACGGGCACCTCCGCAGGCATCTCGGGCAGGCGCTCCCGCCGCCAACCTGCGCAGTCGGGGCGAAACGTGTTCGTGGCGTCGAAGTAGATCTCGACCTCGCTCGCGAAGCGCCACCCGCCCGGGCGGTCCGGTGGGCCGCCGTGGCGCCAGTCAAAGGGCCCCAGCTTGCGGCCCAGGCGCGTCTGGGCCTCTCCGTGTTTGCCCGAGGCGGCCTCCTTCTCCACGAGATTGCCGTCGATGAGCTCGTGGAACCGCCGCTCCTCTGCGATGGCCAGGAGGTCGTCGAGCGTGGCCGGCCCCGGCGCCGGCCTCGGAGCTCGGGCGGTCATCGCGACCAGCGTACCAGCTCAGGGCGTGACCAGGACCTTGGCCACCTGGCTGAGGACGATGATCAGGATGCCGGCCAGCGAGGCGCCGGCCATGATCCCGCTGGCGCCGGCGAGGGTGAACTCCTCGGCGAGGTTCTTGCGATAGCGCTGGAAGAGCCAGGCCAGCACGGCGCCGATGAACATGGAGATGGAGTCGAAGCCCACGACCACGAAGCCCAGGCCGATGCCGGTGACCGAGGGGATCCAGGCGCGCACCTTCTTCGGTGCGTAGGTCTCCACCAGCGTCATCACCACGGCGATGACCGCCGCGATGAGCACGGCCAGGAGCGCATACGGCGGCAGGCTCTCCTTGCGCACCTCGACCTGGAGCGGGCCCGCCAGCGGCGTCGGGCCCTCCGGCGTCGGGGAGGCGCGCGGGTCGACGATGGGCCGATCGAGCACCAGGCGATCGCCGACGATGCCCTTGATGGCCCAGAACAGATCGTGGCCGCCCGTCTCCCAGCGGACCCAGTCGCCGCGCCGCGTACCCTCGGGGAGGGTGCCCAGCGAGAAGGCCGGCAGCTGCCGGGTGCCGCCGGCGGCGGTGGCCGGGCCGCGGTCGGCGATGTCCAGGGCCACGGTCTCGAACTTCGGATCCGGCAGGGGGCGATCGAGGACCAGGGTGCGATCGACGACGGCCTCGATGGTGTAGTCGCCGGCGTTCGGTCCCTCCGCGATCTTCAGCTTGTCACCGCCCCTGGTGCCCACCGGCACCAGGCCGAGCCCGATGCCGGGCACGGTGGCCGGCGTGGCCGTGGCCGGGCCGCGAACCTTGCTGTCGGTGCCGCCGGCCAGGAGCTCGGCCACCGCTTGCCAGGTCTTCGCCGCCGGGGCGGGGAACTCGGGGCTGCCGAGGCGCTCCGGTGTGGCCAGGATCATGTACGCCGGGATGCAGAAGACGGCGCCGGCGCAGATGCCGAAGAACTGCGACAGGAACTGGTGACGCGGCTTGCTGCCGAGCACGTACCCGCCCTTGAGGTCGGTGAGCAGATCGGCGGAGTGCATGGCCGCGCCGGCGGTGACCGACGCGGTCATGAGGTTCGTCTGGATGTTGCCGGCGGCCAGGCCGCCGTACATGAACTGGGTGATCTTCCCGAGCGCACCGATGGGCGTGATGCTCGTCTCGCCGGTGGCGCGGCCGGCCACGATGCTCAGCAGGGCGGACATGACCACCGCCAGCAGCCCCATCCACCAGGGGATGTCGAAGAGCGCCCAGGCCAGCACCACGATGATCACCGTGGTCACCCGCAGGCCGCGCGTGAACCACGACGTGGGGACCTCGACGTCGGCCATGCCGCCGGCCTTCTGACCGCCGGAGGCGAGCCGGCCGAGGCCGCGCAGGGCGGCGAAGGCCGTGCGCCACTTGAGACCGAAGGCCAGCAGACCGTTGATGACCACCAGGGTCACGCCGGGCCAGGTGATCCAGGTGCGCACGGTGGCGAAGGTCGGCGCGGCGCCGGCCAGGCCGTGCGTGTGCAGCCAGGTCCCGAGCACGCCCCAGCCCACCAGGCCGCCGATGAGCAGGCCGGCGGTGATGCGCAGGCCCATGATGGCGCCGGCGCCGATCATGAGGAGGTCGGTCTGGAAGCCGAGCGTGAGCGGCGCCCACTTCTCGAGGATGGGGAGGTGCTCGGGGATGAGCGGCTTCTTCATGGCCGCCATCACCGGCCTGGCGATGCCGACGACGCCGGAGGCCAGCTTGACCACCGCGCCGGCGATGGCGCCCCACATCAGGGCCAGCGCCTTGCGGCGCGCCTCGCCGGGCGCGGCGTGCAGGGAGCGGATGGTCTCGGCGTAGGCCAGGCCCTCGGGGAAGGGGAGGCGGTCGACGTCGATGAGCTGGCGCCGCATGGGCACGGCCAGCAGGACGCCGAGGAAGGAGATGGCCAGGATCCACACCGCCAGCTCCCAGGCGGCAAAGACCTTGCCCGTGGTCATGAAGAGCGCGGGGATGGCCGAGGTCAGGCCGGCGCCAGTGAAGTACCCGGCCGCGGAGGCGGCGCTGGCCATGGTGTTGTTCTCGAGCGAGCCGAACTCGCGCTTGAACGGGCCGAAGGGCACCACCTTGCGGATGCCGGAGAAGATGCCGAAGGCCAGCACGGCGGCGGTGACGGTGACCGCCAGGCCCCAGCCGGTCTTGAGGCCGACGTAGAGGTTGGAGAGCGACATCACCCCGCCCAGCAGCATGCCGGTGATCACCGCGCGCGGTGTGAGCTGCGGATCGTTGGGGCGGTAGACGTGCTTGAGCCAGTGGTCGTCGATCTCGTCCTGGGTCATCGGCGTGCCGTCGGGGTGCACGTCGCGCGGGACGCCGATGGGCTGGTGGGCGCCGAGTCCGGCCACGGACGGCGGCGTCGCTGTGGGCGGCGGGATGGCTGCGGCGGCGGGATCGGTCTCGGGGCCCGGGGGGGTGGCGGCGGCCATCGCCGAGGGCTTTCGCCGATCGAGCGGCCGGGGGCAACGGCGAGGGTCAGCCCGGGCCGCGCAGCCACTCGCGCGAGAGGTATCGGTCCCACGAATCCGGCAGCAGGACGACGATCGGACCCGCGACGCGCCCCGAGGCAGCGAGGAGCAGCGCCGCCGCCACCGCGGTGCCGGCGCTGCCACCGACGAGGAGCCCCTCCTCCAGCCACAGGCGCCGCGCCACGGCGAAGCTCTCCGCGTCGTCGACGGCGATCGCCTCGTCGATCACCGACAGATCGAGCGTGCCCGGCGGCGTGCTGGAGCCGATGCCCTCCACCGCGTACGGCGCGTCGGGACCCGGGCGGCGGTCGTTGACCAGCTCGGCCAGCGCCGAGCCCACCGGGTCGGCGAGCACGATGCGCGTGCCGGGGCGCAGGCGGCGCAGGGCCCGCCCCACGCCGGTGATGGTGCCTCCGGTGCCGACGCCGGCCACGAAGCGCCCAGCGCCTCGCCGACCTGCGCGGCGATCTCCGGGCCGGTGGTCTCCTCGTGCACGCGCGGTTGGCCTCGTTCTCGAACTGATCGGTGAGGAACCAGCCATGCTCGACGGCCATGCGGCGCGCCACGTTGCGGAAGTTGTCGTCGGAGGCGAGCGGCGCGTTGGGCGCGAGGACGATGCGCGCGCCGAGGGCGGCCAGGGCGACGCGCTTGTCGACCGACATCTTCTCCGGCATCACGCACACCAGCCGGTAGCCGCGCACCGCCGCCACCAGCGCCAGCCCGACGCCGGTGTTGCCGGCGGTGGCCTCGATCAGGGTGGCGCCGGGCGCGATCAGCCCGCGGCGCTCGGCGTCGTCGACGCTGGACAGCGCGAGCCTGTCCTTGACGCTGCCGCCCGGGTTCAGGTGCTCGCACTTGGCGAGGAGGGGCACCGGCAGGCCGCGCCCGAGGCGCGCCAGCGGCACCATCGGCGTGCCACCGATGCAATCGAGGATGCTGCCCCCGCGTCCGGCGTCGGGTGCGGCGCCGGGTGGCATCCTCAGGCCTGCCCCTCGCGCAGCCATTCGCCGAAGCGCTCGCCGACCATGAGCGCCGTCAGGTTGGTGTTGGCGCTGGGCACGGTGGGGAAGATGCTGGCGTCGGCCACCGTCAGGCCCTCGACGCCGCGCACGCGGCCGCGCGAGTCGACGGCGGCGTCGACGGCGCCCTCGGGGCCCATGGGGACGGTGCCGCACGGGTGATAGCCCGAGCCGCACGCCTTGTAGATCCAGGTGCCGAGGTCGGCGGCCTTGGCCAGGGTGCGCTCGTTGGGCCAGAAGAAGCCGGCCAGCTTGCGCATCTCCGGGGTGCGCGCGCACTCGTAGGCCACCTGCAAGGCCTCCACGGCGCGGGCGTGGTCCTCCTTGTCGACGAGCATGCCGGCGTGCATCTCCGGGCGCGCGTGCGGGTCGGCGCTGCGCCAGTGGATGGTGCCCTGGCCCCTGGGCTTGCCGATGCAGCACATCATGGTGAACGTGGGCAGGATGATGCGCGGGTGCAGCGGCAGGAACGAGCCGGGCTGCACCTGCATGTCGTTGGGGAACGGGCTGTTCTTCGAGGTGTAGCGGAGCACCGTCTGGATGAGCGGCGATTGCAAGGTCGAGGCGCGCCAGCGCGCGCGCAGGATGATGGCCGCACCCGGGTGGTCGAGCAGGCGCGCCCCCACGGCGGGCACGTCGCTGACCAGCGGCACGCCGAGGCGCGCCAGCTGCTCGCGCGGGCCGACGCCGCTGCGCAGCAGGATGCCCGGGGTGGCGATGGCGCCGCCGGAGAGGACGACCTTGGTCGTGCGCACCACAAGGACCACGCCGTCGCGCTCCACCTCGAGCCCGCTCACCTTCTTGCCGTCGAAGAGCACCCGGCGCACCAGCGTCCCCGCTTGCAGCGTGAAGTTGTCGCGCGCGCGCACGCTGGGGCCGAGGTAGCAGCGCGCGGTGCTCATGCGCACGCCGTCCACCTTGTTCATGGCGTGCGGGCCCACCCCGCCCCGGGTGTTCGGGTCGTTGGTGTCGGGGCAGGCCGGGTAGCCGAGGCTGCGCGCGGCATCCACGAAGGCCGCCTGCCATGGCACCAGCTCGCCCGGACCGTGGCGCCGGATGGGAACCGGTCCGCCCTTGCCGTGGTAGGGCGTGTCGAAGTCGCGATCGTCCTCGAGTCGCACGAAGTACGGCAGGCAGTGGGCGAAGCTCCACTCGGGCAGGCCGCGCTCCGCCCACTCGTCGTAGTCGTACGGCAGCCCGCGCAGGGCGATGCAGGTGTTCACCGCGGAGGAGCCGCCCACCACCTTGCCGCGCGGGAACGTGAACAGGATCTGCCCCGGTCTCGGGCGGTAGCGGAAGCGCCAGTCGTGCGGGAGCCAGGAGTTGCGTGTGCCGTCGCGCAGGTCCCCCGGGAGAAGTCCGTCCTCGGGTAGTCCGGGCCGGCCTCCAGCAGCAGCACCTGCCGATCGGAGCGCTCGCTCACGCGCGAGGCGATGATCGCGCCCGAGGAGCCGCTCCCACCACCACCATGTCCGAGGAGGCGCCGCCATCGTGCAGGGCGACTTTATCGCAGCGCCGCCGGACGCGAGCAAGCGCGCCTTGCCGCGCCTTGCCGCGCCTTGCCGCGCCTTGCCGCCCCGGAGGCGCTCGTCCGTGGTACGCGGCTGGGGTTCGCCGATGCACGAGCCTTCGCCGTCGCGCCCATCCGGCCACGCCGTGTTCATCCTGCTGGTGCAGCTGGCGCTGCTGCTGGCGGTGGCGCGCCTCGGCGCCGGGCTGTCCAAGCTGGTCGGGCTGCCCTCGGTGGTCGGCGAGCTGGCGGCGGGCATCGTCCTCGGGCCCTCGGTCTTCGGGCACTACGCGCCGCGCGCCTTCGCCGCCGTCTTCCCGCAGACCACCGAGCAGTTCCATCTGGTCGAGACCATCGGTGTGCTGGGCATCGTGCTGCTCATGCTGCTCACCGGCCTGGAGACCGACCTCAAGCTCCTCAAGAACCTGGGGCGCGCCGCGGTGGTCGCCTCGGTCCTGGGCATGGTGGTGCCGTTCGGCTTCGGCTTCCTTCTCGGCATGTGGATGCCGGTGGAGTACCTGGCGGTGCCCGAGCGGCGCCTCCTCTTCTCCGCATTCCTGGCCACGGCCATGGCCATCTCGGCCATGCCGGTCATCGCCAAGATCCTCATCGACCTCGACCTGACCCGGCGCAACATCGGCCTGGTCATCCTCTCGGCCGGCGTCGTCGACGATACCGTCGGCTGGCTCATCCTCTCGGTCATCGCCGGCGCCGCCAGCAGCGGCGGCGTGGTGCGCCTCGCCGGCCTGGGGCTGACGGTGGCGCTGCTGGTCCTCTTCTTGTGCCTGGTGGCGCTGCTCGTTGCTCCCCTGTTGCGCGCGGCGTTCCGCTTCCTCTCGCGGCGCAAGAGCAGCGACACCGAGCTGGTGATCATCGTCACCGCGACCTGCCTCTGCGCGGCAGCGACGGAGTGGATGGGCGTGCACGCGGTCTTCGGCGCCTTCATCGCCGGCACGGTGCTCCGTCAGGTGCCCAACCTGGGGCAGGAGACGGTGCACCGTCTGGAGTCGTTCGTCTTCGCCATCCTGGCGCCGATCTTCTTCGGCATCGTCGGCCTCAAGGTCGACCTGTGGACGCTGGCCGACGGCGGCGGCGGGACCATGCTGGCCATCGTCCTGACCATTGCCTGCCTGGGCAAGCTGGTCGGCTGCCTCCTCGGTGGCGTGTGGGGCGGCCTCTCCTTCTGGGAGTCACTGTCCATCGCCGTGGCCATGAACGCGCGCGGGGCCATGGGGCTGGTGGTGGCCAGCATCGGGCTGAGCCTGGGCATCCTCAACCAGCAGATGTTCTCGATCATCGTCGTCGTCGCGGTGGCCACTTCGTTCATGGCCCCGGTGGCGCTGCGCCTGACCATGAAGCGCGTGAAGCTGACGCGCGACGAGGAGCAGCGCATCCTCGCCGAGCAGTCGCGCGGCCTCTTCGATCCGCTCGCTCTTCGCGTGCTCGTCCCCACCGCCGGTGGGCCCAACGCGCTCGTCGCCGCCCGGGTTGCCTTCCGGCTGGCGAGTGCCAGCGCCGAGCCGGTGGAGGTGGCGTACGTCGACGAGCGCGGCACCTTCTTCGACCGGCTGGTGCGCTCGCTGCGCTTCGCCGAGGTGCGGTCCAACCTGGAGGAGCACCTCACCGCCCTGCGCGCGCTGGCCGGCACCACGCGGATGGAGGTCCGCCACCTGGTGGGCCGGGCCGCCGCCGAGGCGGTCGTCGACGAGGCCGGCAAGGGCTTCGACATCATCCTCGCCGGCGCCTCCGGCGGTCCGACCAAGGTCGGCGGACGCGTGCTGGTCGAGGTGGTGGAGCGTGCGCCGTGCCATGTGGGCATCGTCACGGCCGGCAAGGAAGGCAACGAGCTGTCGCGCGTCTTCGTTCCCATCGATGGCAGCTCGGTCTCCCGCGTGGCTGCCGAGCTTGCCCTCCGCTACGCGGAGGCCTGCGGCGCCGAGCTGACCCTCGGCCTGCTCTCCGATCGCACCGAGCGCGCGGCGCGGAACAAGTCGCTGCCGGACACGCTGCCCATCGACACGCCGCTGCCCTTGCCGGCGCCTTCGTCCCTGGAGGGGACACCGGCGCCGTCACCGACGGCCGGCGACGGCGCCGACGACGACGGGGAGAGCGCGCCGCTCGCCCCCGCCGCCGCCGCCGCGGCCGAGGCCGAGGACCTGGCGCGCATCTCCCCCGTCTTCCGGGTGAGCAAGCTGCGCCCGCGCGTGGTGCGCATCCAGTACGAAGCCGGCAACGGGTCGGTGGCCGCGGCCATCGAGCGCGGCGGCTACGACCTGGTCGTGCTCGGCGCCGAGAACCGCGCGGTGCGGCGGCACCTGTTCTTCGGCCACGAGAACGAGCACATCATCGCGCTCGACTCGGTGACGACGATCATCCTCATCCCACACCCCGGCCGCCGCTGAGCGCGGGCGCGCGCTACCAGGGTAGGCGCTCGCCGTTGGCGTGCCAGAAACCGCCAGACGTGCCCAGCGTCAGCGCGTCGATGCGAGCCAGCACGCCGACGGCGGCGTCGTCGGCGCTGACCTCGCCGCGGTTGCCGGTGAGCTCGGTCTTCACGAAGCCCGGATGGATGAGCGCTACAGCGATCTGCCGTGACGAAAGGTCACGAGCGAGCGACACGCCGGCCATGTTCACCGCCGCCTTGGACATGCGATAGCCATACGAGCCGCCCGAGGCGTTGTCGGCGATCGAACCCATGCGGCTGGTGATGATCGCGATCTTCGCGCCCGGCTGCAGGAACTGAATCAAAGCGGCCGTCACGCGCATCGGACCGATGGCGTTGACCTCGAACTGTCGGCGCATGGAGTCGAGGACCTGAGAGTCGAGGCTGTGGCGCTCCATGATCCCTGCGTTGTTGACGAGGAGATCGAGCCGCGTGCCCTCCATGCGTTTCGCCAGTGCTCGAACGCTCTCGTCCGAGGCGACGTCGACTCCGACTTCGACCTGGACGCCGAGCTCTTCGAGATCCGGTGAGCTCTTTCGACACGCTGCGACGACGGTGGCGCCGCGCTTCTTGAGCAGACGGCAAAGGGAAAGACCGATGCCGCGGTTGGCACCAGTGACAAGGGCAATGGACATGTTCTGCAAGGTTACACGAGGCGAAGGGCTGCCGTTCGGTGACCCATGTGGCGATGCGCCGCAGCGTGAGCGCGTCGCGACGGGCCGTGGCGATGCGCCGCGGGGTGCGCGAGCGCTCGATCGGTCATCTACGTCGCAGACGGCAATGGTGGGGAGCCGGGCGCGTACCACCGTGTGCACGCATCGAGTTGCCGTGATTCCAGGCGCGTAGCGCGCGTGGCGCGTGTACCAGGCGCGACAGTCGCGGCTGCGCGGATCGACCGGGTGCCCACGGCCGCGACCAACTCCGCTCTGGTAGCATCATGGGATGGTGGGAACTTTGTCTTCGGGCCGCGCAGGCGCGCTGGCTCTGTGGTTGCTTGCTTGCGTCTCGGCGTGCGGTAGCGATGGTGACGACGGGGCCGGCGCGGCCTCGTCATCGAGCTCCGCCAGCGCGACTTCCGGCAGCGGCGCGTCGTCGGATGGCGGCAGCGGCGCCGCGGCCGCCAGCGGTACCGGTGCCGGCGGTGGCGCGGGTACCGGCGCGAGCAGTGGTAGCGGCGCCACGGGCGGTGGTGGGGCGTCCGTGGGCGGCGGTGCAGGCGTCGGCGGGGTCGGCGGTACCGGCGCTGGCGGCGTCGGCGGCGCGGGCGTCGGCGGCGCGCCGAACGGCGGCGCGGGCGGCACCGGCACCGGCGGCGTCGCCAGCGGCGGCGCGGGCGTCGGTGGTGATGGGGGCGTCGGCGCCAGCGGCGGCGCGGGTGGCGATACGTGCACCGGCACGGCGACGAGCGCCGGCGTTGGCGGAGGCGGCGGCAACGGCTCCGATGTGGTGGTGCCGATCGCCGGCGTGACGGTGAGCACCGTCGCCGGCTCGAGCATGGCGGGCAGCGCCGACGGCCTCGCCGGCGCGGCGCAGTTCGCCAACCCCGTCAACCTGACGCTCGACGAGCTCGGCAACATCTATGTCGCCGACTTCGACAACAGCCGCGTGCGCAAGATCGACATGCCGCTCGGCGACGTGTCCACGCTGGTGGCCACCGGCATCGTGCGTCCCTTCGGGATCACCCTCGATGTCAGCGGCCAGCTCTACGTGCAGACCGACGGCAATCCGACGGGACAGCTGAGCCAGACCACCGGGACCATCTGGTTCGTCGACGCCGCCACCGGCGCCACCAATCCGCTGGTCGCCAACATCGGCCGTCCGCGCGGCCTGGCGGCGCTGCCCACGGGCGCGCTCGCCGTGGCCGACGTGGTGAGCCAGACGGTGACCACGCTCGACCCGGTGGGCATGACGCTCACCCCGCTGGCGGGCATGATGGGCTGCGCGGGTTTCGTCGACGCCGCCGGCACCGCTGCGCGGTTCCATCGCCCCTACGGGACGGCGTCGCTGCCGAACGGCGATCTCGTCCTGGCCGACGAGAACAATCATCGCATCCGCCTGGTGACCACCACCGGTGTGGTCAGCACGCTCGCCGGCGACGGCATCCCCGGCACCGTGGACGGGCCGCTGGCCGGCGCGCGCTTCGCCTTCCCGACGGACGTCGATGTGGACGCGGCGGGCAACATCTACGTCTCCGACACCGGCACGCACCGCATCCGGCGCATCTCCATCGCCACCGGCTTGGTGGAGACCGTGGCCGGCGACGGGCAGCCGGGCTTCCTGGACGGTCCCGGGGAGACGGCACGCTTCTTTGGACAGGAAGGGATCGCGGTGCTTGCCGACGGCTCGGCGATCTTCGTCGCCGACGGGACCGGCGGCCTGCCCGGCGAGCCGTACCACCGCATCCGGCGCGTCGTGCTGCCCTGACGTTGCGCGGTTCGCCGAACCCGAGCTTGTCGCGCTGGCCCTGGCGCCCCCGGCAAGAGTCGAACTTGCGACCTCGGCTTTAGGAAAGCCTTGCTCTATCCACTGAGCTACGGGGGCTCGCTTCGGCTGCCCGAAACGCGGCGGAGTCTACCACGCGTCGCGCGCTCCGCTGGCCATCCGCTCGGCGCGCGGTGCACAATCCGCGGGTGAACGGCCTTCCTTCGCCGCGCTCCGTCGCCCTCGCCGTCGCGCCGCTCGCCCTGGCCTCGCTGCTCGCCGCGTGCGGAGCCGACGAGGTGCAGGGGACAGGGGCGGCGAGCTCGTCGTCCGGCGGCGGGGGCGTCGGCGGCCAGGGAACGGGTGGCGCGCCGCCGGCGCTGTCGCGGCCCTACGCGTCCGAGGCGGCGGTGAACCAGGCCATCCCGTTCGATGCCCAGGCCGACCCGCGCAGCAAGGCCATCGTGGCGCGGCTGGTGGACAACCTCGCCGCACGACCGCTGCGCGCGCACGAGCGCGCGGACGCGACGCCGGTCTACGCCTCGGCCAAGACCGACGAGAGCTGGTCCGTCGATGTCGACGGCACCGCGGTCACCTTTCGACTCCCGGCCGGCTTCGAGCCCGGCGGCGATCCGGCGCGCGCCCTGGTGGTGCTCGACGCCGCGCACCGGCCTACGGCGGCTCGACCGAGCTGGCGCTGGCCGGCGCCGCGCCCGACCCGGCCGCCGCGACGCTCGGCGCCAGCGCCTCGGCGCTGCTGCACTACAACGACGACGGCGCCATCCTCAACCCCGACGCCTCCGCCAGCGTGGGCGCCCCGTTCCTGGGTTCGCTGCCGGGCGCGGGCCTGTCGCCGCTGGTCGGCCTGCTGCGCGCCGAGGAGATCGCGGCCGGCACCGTGGCCCATGCGCTGCGCATCCACTACACGGCGTGCGACCTGAGCGCCGACCTGAGGCGGCCGGCGGTGAGCACCGACCAGGTCGGCGGCTGCGAGGCGGAGAGCGGGCCGGTGGTCTCGCGGATGGACATGGGCATGCGCTTGCAGCTCGCGGCCACGGTCGACTGCCAGGCGCGCACCGTGCCGGGCAAGGACGCCGCCGCGGCCGAGACGCGGTTCCTGCGCGTGGTGTGCGCAGCGCTGCAGCGCTTCGGCGCGCTGGTGCTGGCCGGCAGCGACACCCCCGACGATGTCGGCGTGGCCCTGGAGCACGCCGCCACCGGGGACTGGGCGAACGTGGCCGGAGAGCCCATCGACGCAGACCACGGCTGGGTGCTGCGTGACCAGGCCGCTGGCGACGGGATGACCCGCGGCCCCACGGATGGCATTCCGTGGGGCATGCTGCGCGTGCTCACCGTCAGCGACTTCACCGCGCGGTGAGCGGCGCCCGCCGCCGGGAGTGTGCTCGACACGTGGGGAGGATGCGCACCGCTTGACCAGGGTCGTCCTCCGGGCGTCCATATGCGCATGACTCGACCCGCGCTCGCCCTGGCGAGCACCGCTCTCCTCGCCTGCCTCGCGCTCGGACGCGACGGTCGCGCCGATCCCCCCGCCTCGTCGCGCAGGCGGCGCCGCCACCCGCTGCGGCGCCGCCGGCCGCGCCGCCGCCCGCCGCGCCGCAGGCTCCGCCGCCGGGATACGGGGCGCCGCCGCCCGGGTATGGTGCCGCGCCCCCGGGATACGGCCGCCACCTCCGGGGTACGCGCCGCCTCCCGGCTACTACTACCAGCCGCCGCCGGGGTACTACGCCGGCGCCCCGCTGCCCCCTCCGATGCCCAGGGAGCGCAACAGCACCGGGATGATGGTCACCGGCATCGTCCTCACCGGCGTGGGCGTGATCGCGCTCCTGTCGGGGGCCATCGTCTACACCAGCGCCACTACGGCACGGCAGTACGACACCCTCTGCAGCGGCGACGTCTGCTCGTACGAGAATCGCGACGGCGAGAAGGTCGCCGGGGTGGCGGTGATGATCGCCGGCGGCGCCGCCATTGCCATCGGCATCCCGCTGCTGGTCATCGGCGCCCGCAAGGTGCCCGTGCGCGGTGGGGCCGGAGCGCCGGCCGAGCCGGAGCGCCGTGACCGGGACGACGACGAGGAGGGCGAGACTTCCCTCTTCATCTCGCCGCGCTCCACCGGCCTGCGCATGACCTTCTGACGCCCCGGTCGCCCGGCGCCCGGCGGAGGTTCGACGCCGCGCGCGCGTATGCTGGGCTCGTGCAGACTCGCGTTCGCAGCGGCTACCGCACCGCGCTCGCCCTGGCCGCGCTGGCCGGATGCGGCGCTCCGGCTGGGACGGCGGCGGGCGCCCGCCGGGCCGGGGCCGATCCGGCCGGGGGCCAGGCGGTGGCCGCCGCCTCTGCCGTCGCGGGTGCCGGACGCCGTCGCGGCCGGCGTCGCCTCTGGCCACCGAGCGCGCCGCGGCCGTCGAGGCGCTCCTCGCCGGTCGCTACAAGGACGCCGCCACCGGGCTGGAAGCCGTCATCCGCAAGCACCCGCGCGACCTGGCCTCGCTCCACCTGCACTACGCCGCCGCTGCCGGCGTGGCCCGCGGGGGCGCGGTGGCGCGCAAGAGCCTGCGCCCTGCGGTGGCCATCGCGCCCATCCCGCTGGAGTACGAGCTGCACAGCAGCATCGCCATCGGTTCCGCCGCGCCGCTGCCCGCGCTGCGCAAGCTGAGCGAGCAGCGCAACCTCATCGTCGACGACGGCGACTGGCTACAGAACCATGGCCTGGAGGTGCCGGAGTCGCGCCCGACGGCGGCGCAGACGCCGGAGCAGGTGCCGCGCGCCATCGAAGGCGAGCGATTGAGCTCGGTGCTCTCCCACCGCGATCACCACATCGGCATCTACCAGACCACGGTCGGTGTCTTCGCGGCCGGCAAGCAGCCGCGCCTCTTCGACTTCGCGCGCATCACGGGGCGCGGCGCGGTGGCCATCGGCTACGCGCAGGTCGTCGGCCAGGCGCTGCTCGTGCAGCTGGCGCGCAACGGCTACACCCAGGAGGTCCAGGGGCGCACCGGGTACATCGTGGCCCTCTCTCTGGACGACGGGCACCTCCTGTGGAGCAGCGGGCCGCGCGTGGCGAGCGCCGCGAACTTCGCGGTCATCGGGGGCTCGGTGGTCTCGGGCTTCGGATTCACCGCCGAGCCCGACCACCTCTACGTGCTCGACGTCGCCACCGGGCGCACGCAGCAGAAGATCGCGCTGCGCAAGGCGGCGAGCTGGATCATCCCCAAGGGCGACAAGCTCTTCGTGCGCACCTACGACACCGACTACGAGCTCGCGCTCGGCGGTCCGGCCGCGCCGGCGCCCGCGGCCGAGCTGGGCCCGAACGTCGGGGAACTGGTGCGAGCGGCCGACGCCGAGGTGCGCTGCTGGGTGGCGGTGGCGGTGGCGGGGATGGAGGTGCGCGACCTCGCGCCTCTGCGCGCCGCGCAGGACGCGCTCGATCAGCGCGGCGCGGACGAGCCGCTGGTCACCGGCATCGCCGCGGCAGCGCAGTTCCTGGAGCAGCGCCAGAGCCCGAACTGGCGCGGCGTCGACCTGTTGCGCGGCGAGGAGACGGTCGTCGAGGCGCCGCCCTGGGAATACACGCGCAACGTGCCCGCCGCCGCCCCGGGCCGGTCGCCGCGCCTGGTGCGCCGCGACGTGCTCACGCCCAGCCCGGAGCGACAGAAGCGCTTCGACGCGCAGGCCGCCCGCGGCAGCCCGTTGTCGGGACGCGGCCGCGGTCGCCCCTCCCCGAAGAGCGACATCGACGCGCCCGCGGCCTACGGCTTTGAACCGTTGCGGCGGATCATCCCGACCGCCGACGGCCACCTCCTCCTCTATGGCGGGCGCTGGGTGGTGCGCGTCGACGCGCGGTGACGCGGTTCGCGCCTTCGACCTGGATGCGCTGCGCCACCCGCCGCGCGCCAACCCGCAGTGGAAGCAGTTCGCCGATCAGGACGTCACCGGTGCGGCCGTCGTCGGCGATGTCCTCTACGTCGCCAACGGCGGCGGTTCGTACGCCAAGGAGGTCTTCGGGAAGAAGGGCTTCATGACGGCCCTCGACGTGCGCAGCGGCAAGGTGTTGTGGCGCAGCCAGCCGCTGGTCACCGGTGGCGCCTTCGCGGTGCATGGCGACTACCTGATCTCCGGGTACGGCTTCACCGACGAGCCCGACTACCTCTACCTGCTGCGCCGGGCCGACGGCAGCGTGGCCCAGCGCGTGAGCGTGCCGTCTGCGCCGGGCGACATCTATCTCGACGGAGGCATCGTGCGCGTCGACGCCTACGATGGCCCCTACGACTTCGATCTGCTGCCCTGAGCTCTCCGCCTCGCGCGCCTGCGGTAGAACCGCGGTCGTGGCGCCCGTGAGTTACGCTGCCGCCGACGGTGAGGTGGAGATGGTGTGAACCGGGACGGACGCCTGCGCGCAGGGGAGCGGGCACGTGACCGCCGCTGACCGCGGTGCGCGCGCGACAGCGCTGCAACGCGGCGCGCGCGTCAGCCTCGCCGCCGGGCTGGCCGTGCTGGCGCTGAAGTTCGCCGCCTGGCGGTTGACCGGATCGGTGGCGCTCTACTCGGACGCGCTGGAGTCGCTGGTCAACATCGCCGCCGCTGCCGCGTTGATGGTGGCGCTGCGCGTCGCCGCGCAGCCGCCGGATCGCAATCACCCCTACGGCCACGGCAAGGCCGAGTACTTCTCGGCGGCCTTCGAGGGCACGCTCATCGCCGTGGCGGCGGCGGCCATCGTCCACGAGGCCTGGGGCCGGCTCTGGGCACCGACGCCGCTCGGGCGCCTCGACGTCGGACTCACGATCTCGCTGCTGGCCACCTGCATCAACGGCGGCGTCGCCGCCTGGTTGCTCGCCCTGGCGCGCCGCCAGCGCTCTCCGGCGCTGCGCGCCGACGCCTTGCACCTCCTCACCGACGTGGTGACGTCGGTCGGCGTGCTCGTCGGCACCGGCATCGCCGGGCTGACCCAGATCTGGATCCTCGACCCCGTGCTGGCGGCGCTGGTGGCGCTGAACATCCTCCGCGTCGGTGCCGGGCTGATGCGCGACTCGGTGCGCGGCCTCATGGACGAGGCGGTGCCGGACGAGGAGCGCGCGCAGATGGAGCAGGTCATCGGCGAGGCGCTCGATCCCGGCATGGCCTTCGACGCTCTGCGGACGCGCCGCGCCGCCGAGCGCACCTTCGTGGCCTTGCGCCTGCTGGTCCCGCCGACGATGACCGTGCGAGCGGCGCACGACGTCTGTGACCGGGTGGAAGCGCGCGTCGGCGCGCTCGTCCCCGATGCGGACGTGGACATCCACGTGGAGCCGCGCGGCGAGGTTCCCGAGTCGCGTCCCCCCGGCTGAGCGGCGCCCGTCGGCGGGCCGCAGCGGTCGGGGCCATCCCTGGACGCATCCGCGTTCTGTTGCGCGGTGGCCCCAGCTGCTCTGCTCCCTGGCACTTGCAAGGAGGACGGCCATGAACAAGCACGCCCCTCTCATTGCCCTGGTGGGTGTCCTGCTGGCCGGGTGCGGCAGCGACGACGAGGCGAGCAACGCCAGCAGCAGCGGCAGTCCCGGCTCGAGCGGCAGCGGCGATCCCGGCAGCAGCAGCGGCAAAAACCCCACCGGCGGCGACTTCGCCCTGTGCGGCGGCGCCATCTTCGGAGAGGGCGGCGCGCTCGACGAGGCGGAGTACGAGCACCAGGCGCGGCTCTGGGATCACCCGACCATCGATTGCCGCCTCGGCCCGAAGTTCGCCGACCTCGATCCCGGCGCCGCGGACGATCGCCCCACCGCGTGGGAGCCCGAGCACCAGCAGTCCAGCGGCGGTTAAGCTACGGGTGCGGGCCCGACGGCGCCGACCAGGCGTGCGTGGAGCCGGAGTTCGGCGGCGAGCTCGGCGTGCCGGGCAGCGTGTTCCACATCGGAACCACCAACGTCAACTGAGGCCCCCACCCGCCGGGCGGCAGCAGCGATCTCCGGAGCGCGCGCCGTAGGGAGAATGCGGAAATCGCTCATGCTGCGGGACGCCGCGCCGGATGGCGGCATCCCACGGGCATGCCGAACCGCCGGGTGATGCTGGGCTTGCTGGGAACGACGGTGCCGCTGGCCGCCTGCTCCAAGGCGTCGAGCGACGCGCCGGCGCCGACCGCCAGCGCCGCCGCCGCCCCGGCGTCTGCGCCGCCCGCACCGACGGGCGCCACCGCCACCGCCACCGGCGCCGTGCCGCGCCGTCGCTTGGGACGGACGGGCGTGGAGGTGTCGGCCATCGGGCTCGGTGGCTACCACCTCGGCGAGGCCTCGGACGAGGCCGAGGCGGCGCGCATCGTGCACCGAGCGCTCGACGGCGGCATCACCTTCCTCGACAACTGCTGGGACTACCACTCCGGAAAGAGCGAGGCGTGGATGGGCAAGGCGCTCGAAGGCGGCAAGCGCCAGAGCGCCTTCCTGATGACCAAGATGGACGGTCGCACCAAGAAGGCCTGCACCGAGCAGCTGGAGCAGTCGCTGAAGCGCCTGCGCACCGACCACATCGACCTGGTGCAGATGCACGAGGTCATCCGCATGGAGGACGCCGAGAAGATCTTCGCCGCCGGCGGGGCCATGGAGGCGCTGATCGAGGCCAGGAAGGCCGGCAAGATCCGCTTCATCGGCTTCACCGGTCACAAGAGCCCGGCCATCCACCTGCACATGATCGACGAAGCCGAAAAGAACTACTTCGACTTCGACACCGTGCAGATGCCGCTCAACGTCCTCGATGCGCACTACGAGAGCTTCGAGCAGCGGGTGCTGCCACGCCTGGTGCAGAAGCAGATCGGCGTCCTGGGGATGAAGTCCATCTGCTCCGGAAAGGCGCTGGACGCCGGGGTCACCGCCGAGGAGTGCCTGCGCTACGCCCTCTCGCTGCCGACCTCGGTGGTCATTACCGGCTGCGAGAAGGTGGAGCGCGTGGATCAGGCCATCCGGGTGGCGAGCACCTTCCAGCCGCTCTCGCCCGCGGAGCGGGAGCAGTTGCTGGCACGCACCGCTCCCCATGCGGGGTCAGGGAAGCTCGAGCCTTTCAAGACCAGCGACAAGCACGACGGCACCGCCAAGAACCCGCACTGGCTGACGACCGCCGACGCCACCGACAAGAGCAAGGGCTGACGGCGGGGCGCGAGAGGGCGCGGGCGGTCAGGCGGCCGGTGCGGAGGAGAGGGCGATCTGGCGGGGAGCCATCGGAGACGGCCGCTGCGATGCGGGCAGCGGGAAGCGGAAGCGCACCCGGGTGCCGACGTCGACGGCGGAGACGATGTCCATGCGCCCGCCGCGCGCCTCGCACTCGGCGCGCACGGCGCCGAGGCCGATGCCGCGCCCGGACATCTCGGTCACCTCGTCCCTGGTGGAGACGCCGTTGGCGAAGAGCGCCTCGGCCAGCTCGCGATCGTTGCCGTGGGGCAAGCCGAGGTCGGCGGCCTTGCGCGTCACGGCTTCCCAGTCGATGCCGCGGCCGTCGTCGGCGATCTCCACCAGCAGCTCGCGGTCGACGACGCGCGTGCTCACCTCCACGTGCCCCTGTCTCGGCTTGCCGGCAGCGGCCCGCCGCTCCGGTGCCTCCAGCCCATGGTCGACGGCGTTCTTGACCAGATGCACGAAGGAGGCCCAGAAGGAGCGCCACTCGGCGGCGTCGAGGCGCACGCCGTGGCCATCGCTGCGCACCTCGACATCGCCCTTGCCGAGGCGGCCCGCGAAGCGGTGCACCTGCTCGGCGATGCGACCGAGGCGGCGTGCGGCCGGCTCCAGGCGCCAGCCAGCGACGCGCTCGGCGAGCTCGCGGTGCGAGGCCTGCTGGGCGATGTCGCGCTCCAGCTCGGTGATGTCGGCGCTGCTGACCTCGAGGGCGTCGGGTCGCGAGCCGAGGAAGAGCTCCACCCGTTCGCGCATGCGCTGGAAGCGCTCGCTCAGCTCGGTGCGCTCCGCGGCGTGGGGCGGGTCGCCGGTCTCGTCGATGCGGGTCTCCAGGCGGTGGCAGAGGTCGGCCAGGCCGCCGATGCCGAAGAAGGCGGCGTTGCCCTTGAGGGTGTGCAGCGCGCGGCGCACCTCAACCAGGTCGCTGCTCGGCGCGCAGGCCACGTCCACCTGGCCGGTGGCCTCGTCGAGGAACTCCACCAGGGCGCCTCGGTCGCGCAGCAGCCGGTCGACCAGCTGCGCCTGTTCGCGCTGCTCCATCTCCAGGCGCTCGCTGGCCAGCTGCGCGGTGATGTCGGTGACCACCACCAGCAGCTTCTCGACCTCCTCGCCGCCGGGGATGGGGGTGTAGGCCAGCGCCAGGCTCCTGCCGGCGGCCTCCAGGCGACGCGGCAGCTGGTCGAGCGTGAGCTCGGGCGGCATCATTCCCTCGCGCAGCTCGTCCAGCCCCAGGGCGAGCATGTCCGCCGTGCCCGGGGCGGACTTGCGGAGCCAGGCCGGAGCGTCTCGTTGGCGCCGATCGGCCCGAGCCAGGCCTCCAGGGTCGCCGAGCGCTCGGCGGCCGGCTTGCCATGGAGGTCGATCATCACCAGGCCCTGGCCGATGTGATCGAGCACGGCGTGCAGGTCGCGGTTGCGCGCGTCGAGCTGGGCGGTGCGCTCGAGCACCTTGCGCTCCAGGCCGATCACGTTGTCGAAGAAGCTGCGGGCGATGAAGCAGGTCGCCGCCGCCTCGAGGAGGACGAAGCCGGCGTGCACCGCCACCACCCATACCGGCGCGTCGTAGTTGAAGACGCTCTTCGGCAGCAAGAACCAGAGCACCAGGTGGTGCCCGGCCACGGTGGCTGCGGCGAGGAGGATGACCAGCGGGTTGCCGAAGACGGCGAGCATGGCCAGCGCGGCGAAGAAGTAGAAGTGCATCTCGATCTGCACCGGGCCCTGGCCGAAGTGCACCAGGATGGCCCCCATGCCCATGGACGCGAAGCCGCAGCTCATGCTCACGTGCCGCGGGTTGTCGAAGATGCGCGTGGCCAGCGCCGGCCCGGCCACCAGCAGCGCGCTCCAGAGAACGGCGGTCACCACGCTGAGGTCGTCGAGCGCGGCGACGATGCCAGCAGCGGGATGTGGAGCGCCAGGAAGACGAGCG